>NZ_CP104174.1:611153-916730 GCF_025200925.1 Bradyrhizobium sp. CB1015
GTTTTGTGTGTCGGTCCTTTCCGCTCGTCGTCTGCGGGTTGCCCACTCGCTGATGACACGTAGCGAGCCTCGGAAGCCACGCCCTTTCAAACGGCGCCAAAGTTCAGCCCCGTTGCGGCAGCCAGACGCCCACTGCTCGTCCAGCCATGGCAAGTGCACATCCAACGAACTTTGCCGGGTTCGGAACACGTCGTGACGTTCGCCGCGGACCACCTGTCGCACCAGCTTCCTGCTGTGGCCGGTCTGACGCACGATCTGCTTGATAGGTATGCCATTCTTCGACAGAGCCAGGATGACCGCGTTGGTCTCCTCGCGGCGCAGATAGCCCTCATACTGGAGGCGCTCCGCGGCGGTGAGTAGCTTGGGATCGATCGTGGTCGCACCGATGACGGTGCGTATCTGGCGCATCGATTTGCGGACGGCATCGAGGAAGGCCCGACTGGCGTTCTCCATCAGATGCCAACGGTCGGCGACCTGTACTGCGTGCGGCAGGGCCTTGGCCGCGGCTTCGCCATATCCGCCGCCGCGGTCACGGGCGACGATTGCGATCGTGGGATGAGCAGCGAGCCAGGCTTGGGCCGTCGCCGGCTCACGATCCGGCAACAAAGTGACGACCCTGCGCCTTTCCAAGTTGCAGACGATGCTGGCGTATCGGTGATTGCGCCGCCAGGCCCAGTCATCAATGCCGATGACCCTGAGCGGGTCAGCTGGGGGACGGCTACGGTGCCGAACCACCCGAAGAAGGGTATCTTTGCTCACCGGCAGCATCAGCCGCTTTGCGAAGACTGCTGCCGGTCTACCCCCAAGCGCCAAGCCAAGGTGGTGAACGATGGACTCCAGCCTCGCGGTGCGGCGCGCCGAAGGCGCCAGTACGCCTTCGCCGAAGCGCTCAGTGAAGATCTGACGCCCGCACAGAACCGCGTCGCAGCGAAAACGGCGGGCGATTACCAGGAGCTGGACGATCCGACCCGAGAGCGGCAGATCGGTCACGCGGCGCCGGTAGCGGCTATGGACACGTCGCGAAACCGTTCCGCACGATGGACACAGGCCGACGCTGCCGGACGCCCGAACCACAACGATCGCCTTATTACCCTCGTAGTAAGCACTCTCTACAACAAACCCACGCGGCACCAAACTGGAGCGGTGGAGTGCCTGCTGCATGGCGCTGATTCTCCTCCAATCAAAGCGCCAGACATCCTCCAAACTGCATCAAAAGTGAGTCAGAGCCCAATTTTGACCCCTTCGGGCGGCGGGGTTTGGCGGTAGCGCTCGTCTCGTCGGAGCTGGTCGGGATAGCGGAGGCGAGACGAGCGCGGGTGATGTGATCGTCGTCCCGGCTTTTGAATCGCCAGCTGTCGTTGCCGGTCTCGACGATGTCGCAGTGGTGGGTCAGCCGATCGAGCAGCGCGGTGGTCATCTTGGCATCGCCGAACACGCTCGGCCATTCGCCGAAGGCGAGATTGGTGGTGACGATGACTGAGGCGCGTTCGTAGAGGCGGCTGACGAGATGGAACAGAAGCTGGCCGCCGGACTGGGCGAAGGGCAGATATCCGAGTTCGTCCAGGACGATGAAGTCCATCCGGGTCAGATGCTCGGCAAGCCGGCCCTGACGTCCGCTGCGGGTCTCGGTCTCGAGGCGGTTGACGAGGTCGACCACATTGTAGAAGCGGCCACGGGCACCTGATCTGATGCAGCTCCTGGCGATTGCAATGGCCAGGTGGGTTTTGCCGGTGCCGGTGCCGCCGACCAGGACGACGTTGCGTTGCTGAGCGATGAAGCCACCGCCGGCAAGATCATTGACGAGCGTCTGGTTGATCGGCGTTCCGTCGAACTGGAAGTCGGCGATATCCTTGGCGAGCGGCAGTTTGGCGATGGTGAGCTGGTACTTGATCGACCGGGCCTGCTTCTCGTTGATCTCGGCGTTGAGCAGGTCGCCGACGATGCGCTGAGGTTCATGCTGTCGCTTGATGGCGGTCGCCATGATCTCGTCGAAGGCGGCCTTCATGCCGTAGAGCTTGAGCTCGCCCATGAGGTCGAAGATTTGAGTTCGTTCCATCAGTTGGTCCTCCGGAGGTTGTCGTAACGGGCACAATCGGCGATCGGCGCATGGCGGAGCGTCAGCGCAGCCGGCGTCATGATGTTTGCCGGTGGAGCGGGTTCGCGTTGCCTGGCCAGGATGTTGAGCACGACGTCGGCGGAGTGGACGCCGTGGCCGAGCGCTTCGGCACAGGCGGCTTCCACCGCCGGCAGACCGTCGGTCAGCACCGCGTTGAGGATGTCGACCATCTGCCGGCTGCCATCGTCGATGCTGGCAAGCCTGCGCCGGATCCGCTCGATCGCTGCCGGCAGCACCCAATCCCTGAAGGGAGCGCCATTGCGCAAGGCGCCGGGTTTACGAGCAAGCACCGGCAGGATAACGGTACGATACGCGTAGGGCACATTGCGATCAGAAATACCCCTGCAAGTCCGGGCGGATGTGACGGGCGATCTGGAGCATGCGCAGTGATGTTCAAGCGCCTGCCGTCGAGCAATCTTGCTAGCAAGCTATCGAGCTGACAGGCGAGCAAGCTGGCCAGTACGCCGTTCGCATCGTCTAATTTTCAGCACCCGGTGATCGCATCGACCGAGGGCTTGCCTTTTTCATCTGTACCACTAATTGTACCAGCATTCGTACCAGCGGCGTCGTGACAAGCGCGAAAGCCTGCAAAATAAGGGTACGGGAAGAAATTAGCGCAGAGTCCCTCCTACGCATTGGGAAGCAGCTCCACCGGCTAATTTCAGGCTTGCACGGTCGCTCCGCGCTAGAACGCGCGAACGCAATCTTCTGGACGCGCTCGCATTAGATCCCGCAGGTTTCGGGGGAAGGCTCATATACAGTGTTGGGAAGAGCTATGTGAATTGAGATCCTCAAACAATGCGAAATTGATGAAACATCCAAAACTCAGCACAAAATTGGAAAGGGAACTCAGTCGATCAGTCCGACGCTGCGGAACGCATCTTCCGCTTGCGGATCTTCGAGCACGCCGGCTCGCTGCATGATCCGGATGACGGTCTCGCTCCTGGCCCTGATGTCAGCCTGGACCAAAACGGGCGAATAGACCTCTTCGATCACACTCTCTGCTTCAGTCGCGGAGAGAGCGATGCGGGCAAGGCAGTGCTGCGCATGCAGCAGGTCCGGGGTCAGGAACATCGTAATGAAGCGCGGCAACAGTGGTCCGATGTGCCTGCGGAGCCCGGGCGTCAGGGCTGGCCAGGTCATCATTAAGGCGTCGGAGAAATAGAGATGATGTCGCGCTTCGTCTTCGGCGTGGTCGCGCAGGATCGTGCGAACGCCCGATGCGACGCGCTCGTCATTCGGCACGCGCGTCAGCGTAGCGGTGATGAGGGTCTCCGAAACCGTCGCAAAGAAGAAGTCGACGAGCGATGTCAGGCTAGTGCTCAATTCAGCCTTGATGGAATCCAGCTCCAACAGGAAGGACGGACGATGCTTCGCGAACGGGCGCACCCCCGCCGCAGCGGAGATCTCCTCGACTAAGCCGCCCGTGAACAGGGCGTGATACATTTCGTCAACTGCAATCTTGCGGGCGTCGGTCAGCATGGCCGGCGTAAAAGGCAGCTCGAACTGGCCACGTCCGATCATACATGCAACGGGCGCGATGATTTCCGTCTCGAGCGCATCCGTGAAGTTGAGATGGCCGAGCAGGTGATAGGCAAGGATCTCGCGGATGACGGCGTCGCCGCGCGATTGGACTAGGGGATGTTGAGCCAGGGCAACCAGTTCAGGCGAGAAGAACAGCTTGACCTCTCTGCCGCAAAATTCCGGCAACGGCTTGGAGCGAACCGCCGCGCGCGAATTCCAGTTGCGGAAACGGCTGCGATAGACGTGCTGTGTTGCAGGCTCAAATTTGTGCAGCATTCAAGATCCGAACCAAACTGGTCGAAACAAACTCGATCGATCTCTCCGATCGCAGCAGGTGTGGCTGGAGCCGAACCTGTCGCTGAGAGAGGCGTGCCTGCGCACACCTCTCTGCAGGTCCAGGGCATCACTTCGTATCCAGGGCATCACTTCCAGGGCATCCGTTGCGTTCAGTGGCCGAGCTCCCGCGTTCCTCAGATTGGAGCGGCGCGCGCCAGCGCTGGTACAGCCAGCGCGATTGGAGCGGCATGCGCAGCAACTGGAGCAGCACAATCGCTCAGTGGAAGAGCAACTGGTGCCGCTGGGTCGCTCAGCTTCGAAAAGTCGACCGTTGTCGTTCCTGAGAGTGGAACGCCGATCACTGGAAACGCGCCAAACGCCAGTGGATCTGCGGCCTCTGCCAAGCTCCTACTCGCGAGCGAGAGAAACTCATGCATTGGTTGCGCAAGGGTTGGAACATTAGCCATCATCATCACCTCCTTTCATGGGCTAATAGCGATTGGCGCACCTGACGGGGCTCGAACCCGCACTCTCCAACGCCCAAGGCTGGTGCTTTCTGACGCTCTTGGTCCACTCCGCCTCCGAGTCGGTCTCATCGATATCGATGCCCTGGTAAAACATCGGATCAACCAGCACAGATTAGAGAGCTTAGTCGCGAGCCTCATTTGCCAAGTTAAGCTACAGGTGCATCAAGACGGCTAAAAACGACAGTGAGGACTATGTGGACTGCTGCGCTCGATGCGTAGTCGGACAGCTCGCAACGTCCTCGTGGCATTCAATTTCGTATAGGGAGGTGGCATAGTCCGCGGACAGAAGATCCGCGCCCTGCACCAACCCGTCGACATAGCTGCGGAGCGGCTTCAGTCCCGGTCTGGTCCATGAAGGTTGTGCCGTATAGACATAGGCTGATAGCTCGCGGCGCTGTGCGCAGTCGTAGACGGTCAGCTGTGCACGACGGTAATGATGCGGCACGAGCTCAATTCGGTCGAGTACGGCGAGTGCGTCATGATCCAGCTCGTTGAGAATGCCTTCGACATGATAGCCCGGTGCGGCGACAACATTGGCATAGCCGACCGCCGGATTTGTCGACGATACTTTTTCGAAGGCGAGTCTGTAATTCCGTAAGATGGCGCGTCGCCGCTCCAGCGCAGGGGCCCGCTGCAAGCGCCGATGAAGCGTGGCAGCGCTCATGTTCGATCCATAGGCGAAATAAAGCGGCATTCTTCTCCATCACGTCGGCAAATGACTGACAGGCAATCCCAGCTCGCATTCCCAATCAGGCTAACACGAAAGGAGGCATTGCTCAACCTAAGGAAGCGTGTTAATTTATTTTCGCCTAAAGTGAACCCGTATGGCAGGCGCGGAAGATGGCGATCGGTCTCAAAGAGCCCTTTCTTCTAGACCCCGAAATAACCTACCTCAATCACGGGGCCTACGGCGCAACTCCTCGACCGGTTTTTGAATCCTACCAACGCTGGCAACGCGAGCTCGAGCGTGAGCCGGTCGATTTCCTGTCCCGAAAGGGCACCGAACGGCTTGCGCATTCGCGCTCAATTCTTGCCGATTACCTCGGTATCGCGCGTGACAATCTAGTCTACGTCAACAATGGCACCGTGGGGCTGAACATCGTCGCACGCAGCCTGAGGCTCAAGGCTGGTGATGAACTCCTGACCACGGACCATGAGCACGGCGGCATCGACCGCCTGTTCCGCTTCATGGCGGATAAGCTCGGCTTCACACTGGTGAAGTGCCGCGTGCCGCTGCCGGTGACGACGCACGGCGCACTCATCGATCGTTTCATGAGCCATGTGACGTCGCGCACACGAGCAATTCTCGTGAGCCATCTGACGTCGCCGACGTCGCTGGTCTTTCCGGTGAAGGAGATTTGCGCGCGGGCCCGGGCTATAGGGATCATGACCATTGTCGATGGGTCTCACGTGCCAGGCCAGTTGCCGCTCAGGCTGCTGGATGTCGATGCGGATTTTTATGTCGGGATTTTGCACAAATGGCTATGCGCGCCGAAAGGGTGTGCTTTTCTGTATGCCCGCCCTTCGGCGCAGGACCTGCTCGATCCGCTAGTCGTGAGCTGGGGATGGGAGCCGAAGAATCCTGGTCCGTCGAAATTCGTCGAATATCATGAGTGGCAGGGAAGCCGCGATTTCTCCGCATATCTTACCGTGCCGGACGCGATCGCCTTCCAGCGGCAGCACGATTGGGAAACCGTAGCGGCCAAATGTCGCGTGCTGGCGATGCAGGCGCAGCGTCAGGTGAGTGATCTCTTCGGACTGGAGCCGTATCATCCGCCACGTCCCGAATGGCACGGGCAGATCGTCTGCGCCCGGCTGCCGCCGGGCACCGATGATGTCGCCTTGCTCCATCGACTTCGGCACGACTTCAATATTGATGTCTCAGTGGACCGATTCGACGGACCCCGCGTCCGTATCTCGGTCCAAGCTTATAACGACGAGGACGACATCGACCATCTGCTCTGGGCGCTGCAGCGCTGCTGCCAGGCGCCGGTAAGAGCGTCAGCGGAATGACGGATGTCGTGGAAGCGAGTTGCAGCGGCGTGGCAGCGAGGAGGAACCGGACTCGCTGCACGTGTGATGCTGGAGCGCGCGAGCGATTTCTGCTGGGAGCGATACTTCGGCATCAGGTCCGCAGGCCTTGTCCCGATCGAAACGCTGCTGTCTGACTGGAACGGCTGCCACGACTATTTCCCTTCGGCGCGAAGGGCGTTCCACCATCTGATGGCGCATGTTGATATCTGTGCGGGACGCGACGTGTTCGTTGATTTCGGAGCGGGCAAGGGACGAGCATTGTTGATGGCGGCCCAATATCCGTTCAAGCGGGTGGTCGGAATCGAAATCTCGGAGACGCTCTGTCAAGAAGCGCATCGCAACCTCGCCCGGTGGAACGGCGCACTAGTCTGCACTGATATCGACATCTTGGCCGGCGATGCCTCGCACTATGTCGTTCCCGCCGATGCCACTGTGTTGTACTTCTACAACCCATTTCATGGTCGCACGCTGCATGCTGTGTTCGAGGCGATCGCGCAATCGCATGCGACCACGCCACGCCGGATCTGGGTCATCTTTAACAATACAGCGCACTTCCTGGCGATCGAACGGCAGTTCCCCTGGCTGACGGTGGTTGCCCGTCCTACCTTCGAGCATGACTGCGGAGTCTATAAAATCGCGGGTGACGGCTAGACTTGAATGGCTTCCGCGGTCCGGCCTACCAGGCGGGACCCCTCATAATTGGTCTGCTCAGAAAGCCTCCTCGCCGGCGATCGTGGTCCGGTACATCAGCCTTTGATGGTTGACCTCGTCATAAGGGGTTGCTCGGTGTATCGAGCTGCGATTGTCCCACAGGATGGCATCGCCTGCCCGCCAGCGATGAATGTAGATGAAGCGGGGCTGGGTCGCGAATGACTGCAGTTCGGGAATGAGAATGTTGCTCTCGGCTTCCGGCATTCCGACCACATTCCAGGGAACATTGCCGCCAACATAAAGGGCCTTGCGGCCGGTGCGCGGATGAGTCCGCACCAGGGGTTGGGGCATGTCCGGCCAGGCCGCGCGTTCCTCCGGCGTCACCGGGGGCTTCTCCGGGTAGTTGTAGGGGCGCGACTTCACGCGGCTGATGATGACCTGACGGCTGTCGATTTGAACTTTGATCTCTGCGGGAAGAGCGTCGTAGGCTGCCTGCATGTTAGCAAACCAGGTGTCGCCGCCGCTGGGCGGGACTTCGGCGGCGTAGAGAAGCGAGGCTGCGGGTGGACATTTCAGGTAATGCCCATCGGAGTGCCAGTATCGGCCGCTGGCAGATGACCCGATCGCCTTGCCATCCTTCTTGAGATTTGAGAGCACCAGCACTTCGGGATGGTCGGGAAGGGCGTTCTCGGAGCGCGTGTACACCAACAGGTCACCAAAACGGCGGCTGAAATCGATCTGTTGCTGCGGCGTCATCGACTGATTGCGAAACAGCAAGATCGTGGTGTTGAGCCAAGTCGCATAGATCCTGTCGAAGTCGCGGCCGGATATCGGGCCGGCAAGATCTATCCCGCTCACTTCGGTGCCAATCGTATCCGTCAAGGGGCGAAGGCTGAGCACGACGGGGCCTCGCAGCTACCAGTACAAGCGGGTGGGGTGAACGGAAGCCACCGACAGCGAGCCAAGCTCGTCTAGTAGCTCGTTGGCATTGGCAGGAGCAAGATTGATGAGATGAAGGTCGAAGCCGCGGTCGCGACAGAGGTTCGGCAACAGGACCACGCCCGACGACCGGTGCCGCGTCAAGAGGAGTCCGCTCCGATCGAGCCCTTCGAGCGCGGCATCGAGATCGTTGAGCACGAATTCTCCCCGGTATCCTAGGGTCAGCACCGATTCCACCGCAATGCCGTCGTCCTGCAAAGCGTCGCGCACGGCGAGGGAAGGAAACACGCCGGTTAGCCTCGGATTGCAGTCATAGATCAGCTCATAGTTGCCTTCGCGGGTCCGATGTGCGTCGAAATTGATCGGTCCGTGATAGCCGCGGGCGAGATAGCGCCGGCACAGCTCCGTCATGGCGTCGTGAAATTGTGCCGGGATGTCGCGTCCGACCAGATCGGAGAGATAGGCCCCCTGAAAGTGCTTGTGATCGCGATCGCGATAGATCTGTGCAGTCGGACCGAACGGCATGACACCTCCATCGCGCGTGAGCATGTAGCTCAGGCCGATGCCAGCAAACGAATCATCGCCGTCACGTCTTGATAGAGCAGGCTGTACCAGAAAGTCGACGCGCTTGCGGCGGAGCGCCTGCTCGCGCTTGCAGCTCGCCAGCTGCGCATCTTTCAATCCTATAGATTTGAGACAGGGCGCCAAATCGACTTCCTGCCGCAGCGCGTTGGCTTGACGTTCGATCTCAAGTGCTCCGGAGTCGGCTTCCTCGGCGACGCATGTGCGAAGCCGCTTCATCTCACTCACGTAGGTGTCGGGGCCGACCAGCGCCGAGAGATTGCCGCTCGAATTCAGCGTCGCCTTTACAAACAAGCGGGCGGGCTCGTCCGAACAATCGGAGATGCAGGATCTATAGAACGCCGCGAGCGCACTATAGTCCGCCAGTTTCCAAAGATCAGCAGCTGCGACCTGGATGGTTGCGCTGTGACGCGGCAGCCGGTGATCCGTGGAGGCCAGCGCAAGATAATCGCTCTTGTTGGCGCAGACGGCTGCCAGATCAGCCAGATCGGCGGCGTCAGCTTCGAAATCGTCGATTGGCATGCCATGCAGGCGCAGCAGTTGAGCGAGCTGCGCCAACAGCATCGCGTAGGTTGGCGAGATTTGGTTCAGCATAAAGCCAGCCACCGGCCGCAAAGCCTGAACCTGTTCGGAGAACCCGCGGCAGGCAAAGACCCGTAGGTTATCGATGTTGCAACCAACATAGAGCGGTTCAAGCAAGGGCTGCAGCGAGAACAAGCCGGTCCGATCTCGGATGTGATCGAACAGCAAGCGCTGTGCACCGACGTGTTGTCGGTAGGTCTCAACATGGCGATCATTGAGGGCGAAGAAGATCGAACGTGCTTGCCAGAGGCTGGTGTAGGTGAGAAAGCGGTCCTGACAGCGATAGATGAAAGTTCGCTCGGCTTCACCGAGATCAAGGATCAGGCCGCCCGCAACGATGGCAAGGCGAGCATCGACTTTCGCGCTGGAGTCGAACGTGAACATCGGCCGAATCGGTGGCCGCGACGTGGGTCCGGGACGCGACCAGGAGATGCCAAACTGTTCCTTGTTCATGTCGAAGTCGCATCCACGTCGATGTCGGCGGCCACAGGCCAGGGACTCTCTGCTCGCCGACTCGAGAGGCGGGCGATACCGACTCCTTCGGTCGTGCGATATTCGACAAAGGGAGCGAAATGATCCGATACGGTCCGGCAAAAGCGACCAAGCTCATCGCGGTTACGGGCGATCAAATCGGCGAACGCCGGATCCCCGGTTTTGTCGGTGAAAAGGATGTTGTGACAGACGAGCAGCGCGTCGCGCTGCAGTCGTGGCAGGCATGCCTGCGTCAGGGAGTGGTACACACGCTTGCCACGCTGGTCGGGATCGGGATGGGTGCGGGGATTCTCGGCATCGAGCACGCAGAGATCGAACAGGTCCGACGTGGACTGCAGAAAGTCTTCGCCGCGCGCTTCGACGACGCGGACCGCTTCGGCAAAGCCGCTGCGCGTGAGGTTGTGTCGCGTGACCGCGCAGCATTGAGGATTGGGATCGATTAACGTCACCAGGCCGCCGCGGACAGCGATGGCCGGAATGGCCCAGTGAGCCCAATATCCGTAATACGAGCCCAGGAAGATCGCGTTGCGCGGTGCAGTGACGCTGGCGATCATCGCCAGCAGGAGGCCTTCCTCGGGATAGATATAGGTCTTAAAGGCCCCGTGATCGAACTGTGTGATGATTTGCTCGGTCTGCGTCAGCAGATTCTCGTCGTAACGGGTGATTTCGATCAGGCCTCTGCGCTGAAGGTCAGCGAGTATGGCGACCGCGCAGGCGCGCGGGTGGCGAGGAAATCGCTTGACGAAAGGAAGGTCGTTACGGGGAACGCCGGCCGCCAGCAGGGCGTCGGCCTGAGATTGGACTAGGCGAAGGAAGTCGATGCGTTCACCCGTTCCGGCGGAGAACGAACGATAGCCAGCCAGACGTTGAAGCGCCGTCTGCGCGGCGGCGAAAACCGTACCGGTCAGTGCCGGCGCCTCGGGCATGCTCGACATCAATGGGCTCGCTGTTGCACGGGAGGCCTCTGCATTTGGTCTGGGCTCGCAGGCCAAGGCGCTGCGGCGATCAAGCCATCGCCGCCGGCCTGCTCCCACAATTGCTCCCCTACATGAGGCGCCAGCGGTGCGGAAAGGAGGAGGAGTGTCCGCGCCGCACACGCCAGTGCGATCTCGTCGTCCTTGCCTTGCGGCTCGGCCAATCTGCTGATCTGATCCAGCAGCGTCACAAGTTCCTGAAATACCAGATGGAATGCGCAGCGCTCGAACATTCCGGTCACCTTACGCTGGGCTGCAGCGACCTTCTTCCTCAGAGCTGCCTGCCGGCCGGTCGTAATCGGAGACTCCGACGGCAGTTCCCGGAAACCAAGGGGAAGACGATCGAAGAGACGCTCGAGGTTTCTGATGAAGCGCAACGCCCTGATAAGAAGATCGTCGTTCCAATTGATATCCTGATCGGGAGCGGCGCTTGACAGCACCGCCAGTCGGAGGACGTCTGCGCCGTGTCTGTCGACTAGCTCTTCCAGGTCGACCGCATTGGCGGCGCTCTTGCTCATCTTGCGCCCGCCTTGCTTGACCATGCCGATCGTGATCAGCCGCTTGACCGGGAAGCGCTCATCGACAATGCTCAGTCTCGTCATCGCTTCCGCCATGGTTCGCAGATGGAAGAAGCAGGTCCGGATCTGGTCGGCGCCGCCGATCATGACGTCGACCGGCATCCACTTCGACGCCGTCTCGGCATCGAATGGTGACGTGACCTCGGGGGCGTTGCAGATCAAATAGAACCACCACGGACTGGCATAGGTCTCGATCGTGTCCGTGTCCCGTCTGGCGGCGGCGCCACAATGCGGGCACTCGGTTTCGATGAAGGATCGCGTGATGGCCAGCGGATTATCATCGCGGCCGACCTCGATGTCTCGCGGCAGCAGCACAGGCAGCTGGTTTTCGGGGACCGGCACGGGGCCGCATGTTTCGCAATGAATGATCGGGACCGGGGTGCCCCAGTAGCGTGGTCGGGCGATATCCCAGTCGCGCAGGCGGTAGCGAGTGGCGAATGCTGCCGCACCGGTTGCCATCAGCCTTCGCGTGATGTCCTCCCGGTCTCCGGCTGCTGCGGCCTCTGCGGGCAAGTGCCAGCCGTGGCCGCGGACCTGCCGCCAAATTTCGCGGTCCGAGCTGTCGCCCAGCGGACAGCCGAGCACGACATCGTGCTCGACGATCCGCTCGTCCCGGATCTGAAAGACGGGGATCGCGCGTCCCGTTAGCGGTTCTATCGCCTCGATACCGAGATCGACGTGGCGGCCTGCCGGGACCGTCGATGCGAGCGGGTTGAGCCGGCCAACAGCCAAGAATGCGGCAGTCGGCAATGTTTCCGGAGCGGAGGTGAAGACGGTGAGCTCGTCATCCCGATCGCGCAGTCGCAACTTGACCTCGAGACCGTCTCGCCGGCCGATCCAGTCTCGGTGGATGCTCGTGACCGTCTTGGGCCAGCCGGGAGGATCCTCGCCATCGAGCAGTGACACGGCGAAGTCGATCTCGCGCACATACCAGCGGTCCATCTCGAGAATGCTGACTTCGGACGCGCAGCGCCAGCATCGTCCGTTCTCCACGAGGTTTTCGGCAAGCGTGCTCCTGCATTTCGGGCACCAGTTGACGAGCCCCTTGCGTCGATAGATGTGTCCGCTGCCAAGCAGCTTAAGAAACATCCATTGCACCCACCTGTAATAGCGGGGTTCATGGTCGGACAGAATCCGTCGGCGGTCGTGGCTTAACCCGAGCCGCGAAAACACCCGCAGCATCTTGTCGATATTGCGCTGGACGAGCAGGGCGGGGTGGCTGCCGCTGTCGCGTGCTGCGTTCTCATTGGGCAGGCCGAACGCATCGAAGCCTGTTGTGTACAACACATTGTGCCCGGTCATCCGACGAAAGCGCGCGATGACGTCGCCGATCGTGTAGTTCCGCAGATGACCCAAGTGCAGCGAGCCGCTGGCAAACGGAGGCAATTCGACGATGAACCATTTTGGTCGGCCAGGCAGTGGATCGGCCTCGAAGATGCCGGCGGCCCGCCATTTTGCCTGGGCCCCTCGTTCGGCGGCTGTGTGATCTCGTCTCGCGTCACCCAGCCGTGACTGCATCGCGCGACCCCGCCCAACAGCGTGACCCAAACCCATCTTTAAAGATTGGTCTACGGTTGTAGCAAATATGAAAATCAGTTACAAGTGGTTATCATGTTGAGTTGTGATAGCTGTCTGGCACGCCGCTGTAATTGTATTAGGCAATAATGGCGATAAATGGCGGAGACGGAGAGCTTCTATTGCGGCGGCTCGATGCGCCACTCCCAAATGAGTGGGTCTCCGTCCATAAGGACCACACCCGAATTCTCCAAGTCTGCGCGAATACGATCCGCTTCCGCAAAGTTTTTCTCCGCCCGCGCCTTCCGTCGTGCCTCTACGCGGGCTTCAACATCGGATTTCGCCAACCCGGCATCGGCCGGTCGAACTCGTAAGTCTTTGCGGGACAGTTCGCCAAGGCGGAGACCCAGTGCTTCGTCCATCTTGCGTACAATCCGCAACCGCGCGGGCGCCGGAATCTTTTTGTCTTCAAGCGCCTGTTCCAGAACTGGGATGGCGCGGGGAGTCATCAGATCGTCAGCGATCTCCAGGGTGAATTGCTTGAGTAGGTCATTCTCGCGAGCGGTTGGCGTGGGGGGCGTTGTGGCTTGCGCGGCTCCCCGGAGTCCTTCGATCGTCTTCACGAGCCGCTTCAGTCGCGCAAGCGCCGCGTCCAGGTTTGGGAACGAAAATTCCAGCGGGCTGCGGTAGTGGGCTTGCAGACACATGAGCCGGAACGCGGCCGGATGATAGCCGCGCCCCAGGAGATCTTCCAGCAGCAGGGCACCCCCTGTGGACTTCGAGAGCTTTCCGCTGCGGTCGACTAGGAAGTTGTTGTGCATCCACACCGTCGCACCGGAATCCCTGGTTCCAGTATAGGCCTGATTCTGCGCAATTTCGTTTGGGTGGTGGATCTCGCGGTGATCGATTCCCCCCGTGTGAATGTCAAAATGTTCGCCAAGGTATTTCATGCTCATGACAGAGCATTCGAGATGCCAGCCAGGCGCGCCAGGCCCCCAGGGGCTGCTCCATTCCATCTGGCGTTTCTCGTTGGGTTTCGAACGGCGCCAAATTGCGAAATCGCCGGGATGACGTTTCCCCGCGACTTCCTCGATTCTCCCCTCGCCATGGCGCTTTTCCGAGCCCGCAAGGCGTCCGTAGTTCGGAACGGTCGACGTATCAAAGTAAAGCCCGCTTTCCAGCAAGTAGCAATGTCCGGGAGCGATCTTCTCGGCGAACGCGATCATGTCCGTCACGTGTTGCGAGGCCAACGACCAGCGGGTCGGAGGCATGATGTTCAAGCGCCCCAGGTCGCGCCAGAAGGCCTCGGTGTAGAACCGCGCGATTTCATAGGCGGAACGCCCCTCCTTCGCGGACGCTTTCTCAAGCTTGTCTTCGCCGGTGTCAGCGTCGGATGTGAGATGGCCTACGTCGGTAATATTGATGATATGCGTGACCTCAAGACCCGCAAATTTCAAGGCGCGGCTAAGCGTATCGGTGAAAATGTAGGCGCGCATATTGCCAATATGCTGGAAGCTGTAAACGGTCGGACCACAGCTGTAGACCCGCGCTGTTCCTGGATGAAGCGGCCGAAATGTTTCGACCGTTCTCGTCATGCTATTGAAAAGTCGGAGCCTGGGGATCGTCCCTTCGGGCGGAGCAATCGTCATCCAATGCTTCCTTTACATGACATCAGTTCACTATCGAAAAATCAGGGTCCAAGAAACCGCAACATTTTCACGATGAATAATCCCATCATTCAGGCACATAAATGCTGTCCAATCGATTGTGCTCGCGCAATGCATGTTGACGCGCAGAATAGAGCGTCTCCATCAATGGTCGCGGTCATGGATGCCACAATTAAAAGTTGACACCGGAGCGTTCAATGTTACTGTAATTTTCCACCCAGGTCCCAATGCAAGTTCTCGGGGAGGATTACACGTGACCAAACTCAGCGGAGCATCACTGCAGCAAGTTGAAAAGCACGCGAAGGCCTCGATAGAGCGGTCGACTAACGCGCTTCTTGCTCACAGTCGGCAAGATATCGAGAAAGAATTCTCCGCCGCATTTACAGCGGCTGGAGGAGACTGGAAGTTCGCCCATCGCGACGACATGATTAAGCGCATCGGCGGCGGTCACGTCAAATATGACTACATAAAGACCGACGTGGAGAGCGTCGAGGCTCCGAACGACCATGTCGCCATCGTCTCCGGGACACGCTCGGTGAAGGCTGTCGTCGACGGCAAGGATTTTGCCAGTACTTTTCCGTTCAAGGCAGTCCATGCCCTCGAAGACGGGCAGTGGCGCGTTTTGCTGTGGGCGGTGAACTGCTGAGCGCTTTCAACGCACCTTTTTCTTGTTCAAATTTGTTGGCGCAAAGCGGCGGACTTCCTAAGGAGCGGTCGCAGAGCCCATAGTCCAATTGGGGGGGGGCGGAGGGATGGTACCGCCTCCTTCGGTCGCATATGAGCAAAGCTATACCGAGATACAAAGCGCTCTGAGATCGAGTCGTCGTAAGCAAGGGGTACCGGCGAGGTGCCCTCTACGAAGTCCAGTGATGTGATGAGCGGACATCCGTTCTGCCGTTTTGGGAGATCGAGGGGTGCAAGGCTAACGCTGCTATGCTTTGCCCACGCCGGTGGCGGCTGCGCGAGATTTCGTCGTTGGCCGGCGGCTTTCGACGGGCGCGTGGAGGTGCTTGCGGCAAACCTTCGCGGGCGAGAAAGTCGCTTTGTTGAAGAGCCTTGGGATGATCTTCACCGAATTGCGGCTGACGTGGTCGGTCATCTGGTAGAGGAGCTCAAATTGCCGGTCGCGCTAGCCGGCATCAGCTTCGGCGGTCTGCTCGCGTTCGAGGTGGCCGGCCTACTGCGTGAGCATGGTTGCCCGCCGCGGGCGCTCTTTGTTGCGAGCCAGCCTGCACCGCGTGCGCCCGGTCCGCGGCCCCAGTGGCATGCACTCGATGACGCGGCTCTTGCCGACAGACTAGTTGAGATAGGTGGATTGCAGCCGTGCGATGCCGCGAGCCAGGAATTCCGCGACGTTTTCTTGAGGACCATTCGAGCCGATTTGCGAGCAGCAGAGGTCTATCAGCCTCCCACACGCGATCCGCTGTCCTGCCCGCTTTTCGTCTATCACGGTCTCAAAGATCCGGCTGTTACCGCGGCAGACGTTGAATATTGGTGCGCGGAGACGTTGAACACGGTCACCATGCGCAGTCTCGATGCTGGGCATTTCCTCCTGACCGAGACGAATGATCTGTGGCTGGCCTCGTTGTGGGAAGACCTGGCTTCAATCGCCTCCTCGATGCCCACTAGTCCGATGGAGGCGAACAGCCGTGCCCTCTGTCCTTGATCCCGTGCGCGAGGATGCGGACGGCCTGAGCGTCGCGATCGTCGGGATGGCCGGGCGTTTTCCGGGCGCTGACACCGTTGACGTGTTGTGGCGCAATCTCGAAATGGGCAAGGAGGCGATTACAGTCTTCGACAGCTGCCGGGCATCGGCCGAGAACGATCTGATCAAGTTTGTGCCGGCGGGGTTCGTCTTGTCGGATATTGAAAAGTTCGACGCATCGTTCTTCGCTATGACGCCCCGCGAAGCGGAAATCACCGATCCCCAGCACCGGGTGCTCCTCGAATGCGCATTCGAGGCACTGGAGAATGCGGGTTACGCCGGCGATGTCAGCGGAATCGAGGTTGGCGTTTACGTCGGCTGCGGTCCCAACGGTTACCTTCTGAACAACATCTACGCGAACCGTCGGGTCGTGGAAACGGTCAGCCCCATCCAGCTGCTGATCGGCAACGAGAAGGATTACCTGGCGTCGCGCATCGCGTACAAGCTCGATCTCAAGGGACCGAGCGTGGTCGTGCAGTCGGCTTGCTCGACTTCGCTGCTTGCGGTGCACGTTGCCGCACGCGCGCTCTTGGGAGGTGAATGCGACCTCGCGCTCGCCGGTGGCGTCTCGATTGAGTGTCCGCAGGGCTCCGGCTATCGGTACGAGCCAGGTGGAATCCTGTCTCCGGACGGGCGCTGTCGGCCCTTTAGCGCGCAGGCCGGCGGAACGGTGCGCGGCAACGGCGCAGCCGTCGT
The DNA here is from genome assembly GCF_025200925.1 of Bradyrhizobium sp. CB1015. Classification (GTDB taxonomy): domain Bacteria; phylum Pseudomonadota; class Alphaproteobacteria; order Rhizobiales; family Xanthobacteraceae; genus Bradyrhizobium. Next base: position 628,012 of record NZ_CP104174.1, read on the forward strand.
GGTACTCAAGCGGCTCGACGATGCGGTAGCGGATCGCGACACAATTTACGCCGTTCTCCGGGGCTCGGCGACCAATAACGATGGCGCTGCAAAAGTCGGCTATGCGGCGCCGAGCGTGGAGGGCCAGTGCCGCGTCATTCGGGCGGCACACGCCGTCGCCGGAGTTGGAGCGGACACGATCGGCTACGTCGAAGCACACGGGACCGCGACCGCGCTTGGCGACCCGATCGAAGTCGCCGCATTGTCGGACGCATTTCGGTCGAGCCATCCAAGACCGGGCCCGTGCATGATCGGATCGCTCAAGTCGAATATCGGTCATCTCGATGCCGCGGCCGGAGCTGCTGGCCTCATCAAGGCGGTTCTGGCCTTGCACCGCGAGCACATCCCCGCAAGCCTGCACTACGAAACCCCGAACCCGAGAATCGATTTTTCCGGTGGGACATTTGCAGTCGCCTCGGCGGGAATGAGCTGGCCGCGAGGGAAGGATCGGCGGCGAGCCGGGGTGAGCTCGTTCGGCATTGGGGGCGCGAATGTTCACGTCGTACTGGAGGAAGCGCCGTCGCAGAATCGCGCGCCGTTGCGGCGCGGCTCGGTTGCCATTCTTCGCCTCTCGGCGATGAGCGCGACAGCGCTTGCGCAGGCCGCGTCTCGGCTCGCCGATCACCTTGAACAGGCGCCGGACCTCCGGTTGGATGACGTGGCCTTCTCACTTCGGTTTGGCCGTAAGGCTTTGCCGCACCGAATGGCTGTGCCAGTCGAAAACCTCGAGTCCGCGGTGCGGCTGCTTCGCAATAACGTTCCCTCCGAGGTGTCCCGCGGAATTGCCGGTCAGCGGCCGCCGAAGGTCGTTCTGATGTTCCCTGGACAAGGAAACCAGTTCATCGGCATGGCGGCCGGGCTGCTGCAGGACGGCCCGGTCTTTTCCGCGGAACTTGCACGCTGTGCCGAGATAATGCGTCCGCTGCTCGAGATGGACCTGCGGGACGCGATTTATCCTAGCAAGGAATGCGACCGGAAAGGCTGCGCCTCGCGCCTCGGCGAAACATGGCTCACGCAGCCCGTCCTGTTCGCGCTCGAATATGCACTCGCGCGCCAGTGGATGGCCTGGGGTCTGCGCCCGTTCGCCATGATCGGCCACAGTCTCGGCGAATACGTCGCGGCATGCTTGGCGGGCGTATTCTCGCTGGAGGACGCGCTGCAGCTGGTCTGCGCGAGAGGTCGGCTGATGCACGATCTGCCTGAGGGCAGCATGATGGCGGTTGCCGTGGGCGAGAACGAACTGGCCTCGCGGCTCGGTGGCTCGCTCGGCTTGGCCGCGGTGAACCGCTTCGACCTGTGCGTCGTCTCAGGGCCGCCGTCAGACGTTGCCGCATTGCGCGCCGCGCTTGAAGCAGATGAAATCGTTTGTCACGCGCTGCCGATATCGCGTGCATTTCACTCTCCGATGATGGACGCGTGCCTGCCGTCGCTCGCGACCTTGTTTTCCCGCATCCGGCTCAACGCGCCGACGATCCCGTTCATCTCGAACGTGACCGGTTCGTACATTACCGCAGCTGAGGCCGTCAGCCCGGATTATTGGACGGCTCAGTTAAGAAGCACAGTCCGCTTCGCCCTCGGCCTGCGCGCCTTGCCTGCGGACGAGGATTTGGTGCTCCTCGAATGCGGCCCCGGACGGTCCTTGTCGGGGGCCGCGCGCGCGATCCCCGGCGGCCGTTCGAACGTGTTCGCCGTCGCTGCCCTTCCGCTGGAGGGAACGTCAGTTTCCGACCGACTGCATACTGCGCGCGCGTGCGCGGAACTCTGGTGCCGCGGTCTTGCGTTAGCGGGGGACGAGGATTTTGCGGATGCCTGGCGCATTCCATTGCCGACTTATCCGTTCGAGCGCAGGCGTCATTGGATCGAACCCGGGGATGGGATTCAAGTGGTGGCTGGTCCGGCACAGGAGCCGGACGGTCGCAACGAATCCGCAGCGGCGCCGACCGTTGCCCAGCAGGCCCGCGGCCAGGATGAGACCTTACACGAACGTCTTGCTCAACTATGGAGCGAGGCGCTTGGTGTCGAGGAAATCGGTCCCACGGATGATTTCTTCGCCCTCGGGGGCGATTCAATCACGGCGATGCAGGTCGCCCACCGCGCCCGCGTTATTGGGCTGTCCCTGCGCCCCGTGATGATCCTGGAGCATCCGACGATCGAGCGCCTGGCCGAGGTGCTCGAGGCCGAGATGTCGCAATCCGTCGATAGCGCCGCACCGGCCGCTGCATTCATTGCGAAGCCGGAGGAGGCGCACGAAGCCTTCCCCTTAACCGACATCCAGCATGCTTACTTCGTTGGTCGCGGCGCGGGTGTCGGCTCGGGCAACGTAGCTGCGCACAGCTATGAGGAATTTGACTGCGACGAGCTCGACATTGCGCGGCTCGAAGGCGCGCTCAATCGCTTGATCCGGCGTCATCCGATGTTGCGCGCCGTGATCACCTCCGACGGCCGTCAACGCGTGCTGCCTGCTGTGCCCGACTACCGCCTGAGTCCGATCGATCTTCGGCCGCTGGAGGCGGGGCAGGCGGAGGCCCGATTGGCGGAAATCCGACGAAACAAGTCGCACCAAGTCCTCCCCGCCGAGCGCTGGCCCCTATTCGATATTTCCGTAACGCTGATGCCCGGCGGGCGAGCGCGACTTCACGTGAGCTTCGATCTGTTGATCGCGGACGCCTGGAGCATCATGCTCTTCTGGAAAGAGCTCGAACAACGGTATCTCGATCGCGACCATGATCCTTTGCCCGTGGAGGTCACCTATCGCGACTACGTTCTCGCCGAAGACCGATCGCACGCGAGCGCCTCATTCAACCGTGCGAAGGCGTACTGGCTTGAGAGGGCGCAATCATTTCCTGACGCTCCCAGCCTGCCGCTCGCCTGCAATCCAAATTCAATAAAGGCGCCGACCTTCGTGCGCCGAACCGCGCGCGTAAATGTCCAGCCCTGGGCGAAAATCAAGGCGGTCGGCGCACATCATGGTCTGACGCCGTCCACGCTGTTGTGTGCGGTGTATGCGGAAGTCATCGCTGCCTGGAGCGAGACGCCTCGCTTTTGCCTGAACCTCCCGGCGTTCAATCGCCCGCCCATCCACCCGGCCATATACGACGTGATCGGCGACTTCACGTCCATCCTCCTGCTCGAGGTGGACGCGACCACCGACCAGACATTTCTCGCGCGGGCTCAGGGGCTGCAGCGCCAGTTATGGCAGGACATTGCTGCGCTGGAGTTCGGCGGACTGAAGTTCCTGCGGGCCATCGGCGCCTATCGGCTGACGATGCCGATCATGCCGTATGTGTTCACGAGCCTCATCTTTCCCGGGGTTTCGGACCAGCCGGCAGGCGGAAAGATCGGCCGTTTTGTCAGCGGTATTTCCCAGACGCCGCAGGTTTGGCTTGACTGCCAAGTCTATGAGGAGAACGGCGACCTCGTCTTCAATTGGGATTCGATAGATGCGCTGTTCGATCCGGTGATGCTCGACCGGATGTTTGACGAGTTTCGGCATCTTCTGACGCTACTTGCCGAGTACGAGCACATCTGGACGCACAACGACTGGCGCGACGCGCGGGCGGCGCGCTTTGTTGGGGAAGCCCGTCACCTGGCCAACCTCACCGCCGCCGAAATCCCAGAGAGGCTGCTGCACGCGACATTTCTCGAGCGGAGCGGGTCCGATCCTGCGGCCCTTGCACTCCTCGGTTCCAGAACCCTCACATACGGCGAGCTCGCGCGCATATCCGCCGTGGTCGCAGGCGACTTGCAAGAGTCCGGAGCCGGCGTGGGCGCGCGCATTGCTGTCGTGATTGATAAGGGCTGGGAACAAGTCGCCGCAACGATCGGAGCTGTTCGCGCCGGGTGCGCGTATGTGCCTGTTGACCCGCAGTGGCCGATTGCACGCCTGAATGACATCGCAGCGATCGCTTCGATCGCGGCGATCGTGACGGTACCCGAACTCGACGCCAGCCGCGACTGGCCCGAGGGAATACCGCGCATTGTGATCAGCGATCGAACGTTCGAGCGGACAACCGAATGGGTGGATCGCGGGGGTGATCCCGATTGTCTCGCCTATATAACGTTCACGTCGGGCACGACCGGGCAGCCGAAGGGGGTGATGATCACGCACAGGGCCGCCCTCAATACGATCTGCGACATCAATCGACGTTTCGCGGTCGGGTCCGCCGACCGGGTGCTGGCGCTGTCGGCGCTTACCTTTGATCTGTCGGTCTACGACATCTTCGGCCTGCTGGAAGCCGGAGGGGCCATTGTCATCCCCGACGAGCACGCGGCTCGCGATCCGGCACACTGGCTCGCGCTCGCCACGGACGCCGGGGTTACGATCTGGAACTCGGTGCCGGCGCTCATGCAATTGCTGGCGAGCCAAGTGGAGCAAAGCGCGAAGGCCTCGCTGGGCAACCTGCGTCTCGTCATGTTGAGCGGCGACTGGATCCCCCTCGACCTCGCCAGCCGTGTGCTCGCTTTCGCGCCGAAAGCGCAGGTCGTGAGCCTCGGCGGCGCGACTGAGGCGTCAATTTGGTCGATATTCCACGTTATAGAGCAGGTCGATCCATCGTGGCGCAGCATCCCATATGGCAGGCCGCTCGCGAATCAAACTTTGCACGTCCTCGATGCGCACCTGCGTCCGCGCCCGGACGGGGTCGCTGGCGAATTGTACATTTGCGGCGTCGGCTTGGCGCAGGGATATTTCAATAATGAAACGGAAACAGCAGCCCGATTTCTGACCCACCCACGGACGGACACGCGCCTTTACCGGACTGGTGACCTGGGCCGCTGGCTGCCAGACGGCCGAATCGAGTTTCTGGGTCGAATCGACAGCCAAGTGAAGATCAACGGGTACCGGATTGAAACAGGCGAAATCGAGAAGGCCTGTTGCACCCATCCTGCGGTGCGCGCCTGCGTGGTCGTGGCGTCCGGCCAAGAGCGTCGCGCGCGGAGCTTGGTGCTGTATGCATGCGCGAAGCCTGGTGCCCGCATAGAAATCGATCGACTGAAGTCGCATCTGGCGGAGCGCCTGCCGGCCTACATGGTCCCGGCCACCCTGGTCGAACTCCCGACGCTTCCGCTCTCCGCCAACGGCAAGGTCGATCGTGCGCGGCTGCCCAGCTCCCTGGCACTCGAGGCGGCGCATACCAGGGTGTCCCCCGAAACACCGACGGAAGCTCGCCTGATCGACTTTTTGCAAGCTATTTTGGGCGTTGCTGAGGTGGGCGCCACCGACGATTTCTTCGAATGCGGCGGCGACTCGCGACAGGCGATTGAACTCGTTACCCGCATCCGCAGCGAATTCACCGCCGAGTTTCCCCTGCGTGGGGCATTCGAGTATCCAGTCATTCGTGACCTCGCACGAATTGTCGACGCACACGTTGCGCGCCGGCCCGCCAGCGAGGTTCGAGGGCCTGTGCCCGGAGCGCGCGGTCCGGCCGCGCCGCTCACGTCGGCGCAGATGCGCGTTTGGTTTCATCACCTGCTGGTCCCAGGTAACAGCACTTACAATATCGTGGAGCCGTTTCGTCTTAGCGGGCCGCTCGATGCGGACGTGTTGTTGCAGGCCCTCAGCCACTTTGTCGAGCGGCATGACGCCCTGCGCATGGCCTTTCGCGACGCTCCCGACGGCCCGCTCCAGGTGGTAGGCGTGCATGCATGTCCCGAGCTCAAGCTCGTGGACGTATCCCGGGCGGGTCGGAGCGCCGCGGAACGTCGTGTCGCACAAGAGATCAGGATACAGGCGGATAGGCCGTTCGACCTCGTTAACGGGCCTCTGTTTCGGTGTCGCCTCGTGCGGCTCGCCGCGGAGGATCACGTTCTGATCGTCGCAGTGCACCACATTGTCTGGGACGGTTGGTCGACGGCCATTATGATCCGCGAGCTCGGGAGCTTGTACCGGTCCTTGATTTCGGGAAGCGAGCCGGCCCCAGCGGTTTCTACCCTTCGGTTCTCGGATATCGCGGTGTGGGAGCAAGAGCAGTTGCAGTCTGACACTTATCGCGAGCAACTGGCTTATTGGGCGCAGCAGCTTCATGCACCTCCCTTGCTCGCCCTGCCGACGGATCGCGCAAGCGCCTCATCCGAAAGGCCGGAGGGGTCGCGCGAGCCTGTTGTGATACAAGCCATGATTGCGAGCCGCTTCAAGGACACCTGCCGCCGCAACGGTGCAACGCTGTTCATGGGGTACTTGGCAGCGTGGCAGACGCTCCTGCACTGGTGGTGCCGCCAGGACGACATCATCGTCGGAGTGCCGTCCGGGCACCGCGAGCATCCGCAGACGGCTGAGGTGATCGGGTTCCTCGTCAACAGCTTGGCGATGCGCACGCGATTCGCTGCTGGAATCGACTTCGCCGGGCTTCTCGGCGCAGTCCGCGAAACGGCCGTGGCGGCCTACTCCAACCAAGGGGTGCCTTTCGATCGCGTCGTCGAGCAGCTGCGGCCAAAGCGCGGCATGTCGGAATCGGCGCCGGTCTTCCGCGCATGGTTCGTGCTGCACGATGTGCCAATGCCGGCGTGGGAGTTGCCCGGTATCTCGGTCTCGGCGATCGATGCGGAGTTCCTGCTCGCCGTGCACGACATCAAGCTTTCCATCATCGAAAAGAATGGGGCGATGGAGGGCGGGATCGACTACCGAACAACGCTGTTCGAGGCATCCACGATCAACCGGCTGCGCCGCTGCCTTGTCGCCTTGATTGAAACCGTGGCGGCATCACCGAACATCCCGATTTCGAAGCTCGCCCGAACTCTCGAGGAAACCTGGGCACTCGCGGATGCCGGGGCCGACGTCAAGTCCCGCCGCAGATGGGGCTCGGTCAAGGCGCAGCGCATCACAATCCGGACTGAAGCAAATGGCGTGTGAACCTAGCCTGGAAGCGAAAAATCCGCAGGCGCCCCGCGTCAATTGCCTGCATGCGCTGGTGCTGGATCAGGCAGATCGCACGCCCGACAGGGTCGCCGTGCGCGCCCGTGACGGCGCGCTGACGTATCGAGAACTGGCGTCCCGGGCTCGTTCGCTTGCCCGACAGCTCCGGTTCTCGGGCGTCGAGACCGAGACGCCCGTCGGAGTGCTGCTGCCACGCTTGCGCAATCTCCCGGTAGGCCTGCTCGCCGTGATGGCGTCGGGCGGCGCGTACGTCCCCCTCGATCCGGCCCATCCCGACGAGCGAATGGGATTTCTACTGCAGGACTGTCAGGCCCCCGTCGTCGTTACAACGGCAACTTTAGCCGGGCGTCTCGCCGGCAGCTCAGCACGGGCGATCACGATCGATAGTTTGGACACAAGCTTCGACGGCAAGGCTGGCGCCGCGCTCGAGGAGCATTCGGGGCCCGACCGATTGGCATACATCATCTATACCTCCGGCTCGACGGGGCGGCCTAAAGGCGTGATGATCGAGCATCGCAATGCTGCTGCGCTGCTGGCCTGGGCTCATCAGGAATATTCCGAGACGGAGCTTTCGCGCGTAGTCGCCGCGACGTCGATAACGTTCGATCTTTCGGTGTTCGAGATCTTCGCCCCGCTGAGCTGCGGCGGATCAATCGACATCATCGATGACGGCCTTGCCTTCGCGCATTGGCCAGACCGCATTCATGCGACCTTGCTCAATACAGTGCCCTCTATCATGCGCGAGATTATTGAACTCGATGCTCTGCCGCCGAAGCTTCCAGTGGTAAACTTGGCTGGCGAAGCCCTGCCGAGGGGCCTCGTTGAGGCGATTTGGCGACGGTGCCCGCAGTGCCGCGTCTATAACCTTTATGGACCATCCGAAGATACGACATACTCGACGGGCGGCATTGTCTTGCCAACAGATGCGTGCCCGACCATTGGAAGACCTCTGACTGGCAGGCAAGTCTACGTTTTGAACGAGCAGGGCGTGCCGGTCGGGGAGGGGGATATCGGCCAGATCTATGTCGGCGGCCCCGGTGTTGCGCGCGGATACTGGCGGCACCCGGAACTGACTGAGCAAGCCTTTGTCCCGGACATTGGGTCGAACGCCGGCCGCTCTATGTACCGCACCGGGGACTATGCACGCGTGCTACCGGACGGGCGCCTGCTGTTTCTCGGCCGCAAAGACGACCAAATCAAGCTGCGCGGCTACCGGGTCCACCTGAGCGAAATCGACGCTGCAGTCCGCGCCCATTCGGGAGTGGCTGAGGCCGCGACAGTTGCCGTGGACGACGAGAGGCGTGGAACCTTTTTGCGTTGCGCGGTCAGGCTTCGGGACGGCACGTGCCTCAGCCAAGTTCAGAACTGGGTCGCGGAGCGACTCCCGGGCTACATGGCTCAGCTCGACTGGATTGAGCTCGAAGTGTTGCCCAGGCTCCCGAACGGAAAAGTGGATCGGACCGCGCTGCGAGTAGGATTTCTTTCCGGGCCAAGGAGGGGCAATGCACCACCGGAGGGTGCTGTCGAAACACGACTTGCCCGTCTGTGGTCCGATCTCCTCGGCCTCACGCCGATATTCCGCGAAGACACCTTCGTCGCCCTGGGCGGTCATTCCTTGCTGGCCGCCCGACTTTCGGCACGTATCCGCGAAAGCTTCGGCGTCGACATACCCGGTTCGCGATTGCTGCGTTTTCCGACCCTGCGCGCACAGGCCGAATTGCTGGGGTCGGCAGGCCTCGACGAGAACGCGCCAATACCAGAATTTAACAAGCCGAACGGTCCAGCCCCTTGCTCATTCGCGCAGCAAAGAATGTGGATCCTGGATCGGCTCCTGCCTGGAAGCTCACGCTACAACATCCCGCTGGCATTCCGGCTTTCTGGCCCGGTCAACGTCGAGGCTCTGTCTTCGGCGCTGCAGTGCCTTCTCGACCGCCATCCGGTGCTTCGCACCACCTATAATGAAGAGGCGGGGGAACTGCGGCAAACCGTTTGCTTTCCGCCGGGCGACCTCTTGAGCCGCGCCGATGTGTCCCAACAGGATTGCAGCGCGGCGTGGAGTGCAGCGCTTCGACTTGCCACATCGTTCGTACGACGCGCCTTCGATCTCGCTCGCGAGCCGCCGTTTCGGGCTCTGTTGATCGAAGTGACGGCACACGAGCGTCTGCTTGTCTTGTCGACCCACCACATCGCAGTCGACGGATCGGTCGATCTGTTGATCGACGAACTGTCGCACGCTTACGCGGACGCGCTCGCGAGATCAAGCCGGGAGTCGACGGGCACTCGCCGGACCTACATCGATTACGCCGTCTGGGAAACAGGGCGAGTCAGTGTCGAAGGAGCGCTCGCCCCAGCCCTCACCTATTGGAGCTCGCGTTTGGCGGATCCGCCGCCGCCGCTCAATGTGCCATCGGATCGCGCGAGGACCGGGCCAACCCGTGGCCTCGGCGCTCGGTACAGCTGCCGGCTCAGCCGAGCACTGTTTGACCAGCTATACGCGCTAATTCGCGCGCGGGATGTGTCGCTGTTCCAGACGCTTCTCGCATTAACTTGGGCGTTTCTGTCGCGCCTGTGCGATCAGGAAGACCTCTGTGTCGCCGCACCGCTCGCGGACCGGCCGCATCCCGCACTCCAGGGTGTGGTCGGCAATTTCGTCAACACAGTTATCCTGCGCGGGTCGCTGGGCGGCGATCCCGGCTTCCAGGCGATTCTGGATCAGGCGCGGCAGAGAACGATTGAGGCGATCGAGCACGGCTCCTTCCCGTTTGACAAGATCGTCGAGGCTATTCCCGGCTCGCGCCACGCCGAGGGCGTGCCGTTCGCGAACATCATGGTTTCCCTGCAGCAGCATGAGACTAACCTAAAGCTCGAAGGCGTCTATGGCGAGCCGATTGATCTCGCATTGGAGACGACCCGCTTCGAGCTTGGCTTCCTGTTCCGTCTCGTCGATGGGGGCCTCGAACTTTCCGTTGAATACGATTCGGGGCGCTTCGAACGTTCCACGGTGTGCCGATATGTCGGGCATTGGCTCACGCTCGCACAGGCTGCGCTCTCCGACCCCTCAGTGCCGCTTTCGCGTCTGCCTCTTTTGACGTCGATCGAACGGGCAAGCATTTTGGAGCGCTGGAACGACACCGCGGCGGGCTACGACCGGACGCGCTCGATCCATTCTTTTTTCGAGCAGCGCGTACGTCTCGATCCCGGCGCGCTCGCGCTGACAGCTCCGAACGTCACCCTTACTTACGGCGAACTGAACGACCATGCCGATCGCCTGGCGCGCGCGATCCGGGCGATTGCCAGGAGACCCGGTGCAAAGATTGGGATCTTCTGCGATCGGAGTCCAAGTCTGATCGTCGGGATGCTCGCCGTGCTCAAAGCCGGCTGCGCCTACGTTCCTCTCGATCCGGACATCCCCCCGGCGCGGCTCTGCATGATGTTGCAGATTGCCGAGGTGGCCGTCGTCGTTACCGAAGCTTCCTTGGGAGCACGTGCCGCAGCGCTTTGCACCGCCAACGGGACCGACATTCCGAGCCTGATTGTGGGCGGCGAATACGGAGAAATGCCCAACGACATGGATCCGATTCTGCCGACCGATGTGTCGTCGGAAGCCCTTGCATATGTGATCTTCACGTCGGGAACGACTGGCGTGCCGAAAGCAGTCGCCGTGCGGCATCGACCCGTCGCCAACCTGATTGAATGGGTCAACAACACCCATGGGGTAGGCCCGAACGACCGCCTCCTGTTCGTAACCTCGGTGGCGTTTGATCTTTCCGTCTATGACGTTTTCGGGATACTCGCAGCTGGTGCATCGATCCGCATTGCCAGCCGAACCGACATCAAGGATCCAAGCAAACTTGCAACCATTCTGCAGTGTGAGCCGATCACGTTCTGGAATTCGGCGCCGATCGTCCTCGATCAATGCGTCCCGTATCTCCGCGCGGCGACACCTGGCGCGCTGCGACTCGTGTTCCTCTCCGGCGACTGGATTCCGGTCGGACTACCCGGCCGTCTACGTGCAATCGTTCCGCCCGTCGAAGTCATCGCACTTGGCGGGGCAACTGAGGCCGTCGTGTGGTCAAATTTCCATCGCGTGAAGGAGATCAGGCGCGGCCAGAACAGCATTCCCTATGGACGGCCCATCCAGAATGCCCGCTACCACATACTGGATCGCAACCTCGAACCCGTGCCCATCGGCGTGCCAGGCGATCTCTACATCGGTGGTGAGGTGCTCGCAGACGGCTATTTCGGCGATGCCGAGTTGACTGCGGAGCGGTTCATACGGGATCCGTTCCATGCCCAGCCCGGAGCACGGCTGTACCGCACCGGCGATCGGGCAAGATACGGGGAGGACGGCGTCATCGAGTTTCTCGGACGCCTCGACACTCAGGCGAAGATTCGCGGGCATCGTGTTGAAGCCAGCGAAGTCGAGGCCGTGCTCGCGGCGCAAGTTGGTATCCGCTCGGCACTGGTCACGATCGAAGGGGATCGTTCGGATCGCTGGCTGTGTGGTTATGTCGTGCCGAACAGCGCGGCCCCAGGATTGGTAACGGCTTTGCGCTCGGCGCTGCGTGCGTGCCTGCCGGAATACATGGTTCCGGCAGCGATTGTCGTGCTGGACGAGTTTCCGCTGACGCGCAATGGGAAGATCGACCGCGTGCGCCTGGCGGCCTCACGCATGGCTTCCGAGATCGGCGATGACAGTCATCATCCCTCGACACCCGTCGAAAGGATGATCGCGGAAATTTGGTGCTCCGTCCTGAAGCTCGATCACGTGGGCGTTGATGATAATTTCTTTGATGTCGGGGGCAATTCGGCGAGGCTGATTCAGGTGCACCAGGCGATCGAGACCAGGAGTCGCCGACGCGTGCCAATAGTCACGCTGTTCCAGCGCACGACGATACGTGCACTGTCGGAGTGGCTCGCCATACCGTCGCCGACGACGGCATCTGTATCCGACGAGGCGAGCCAGCGGCGTTCTGCCGGCCAGCAAAAGCTTGCGACCTGGAGACGGCGCCACGTCGCGGCTCGTCGATCCGAAGCGGAGCGTGGGTGAAGCCGCATATACGCGGATGGTGAGGGCTGGCGAACGGAGGGACCGCATGGAATCTCAGATTCCGATGGTCGAAGGTTACAGAGCTGCACTGATAAGGCTGGGGGCTCACAAGATTGCCCACCAGGATGAGACACTGATTGACCATCTCGAGCGTACTTGTCGAATCCTGCAGAGAATGCGCTGCGCCGAGCACGTCTGCGTAGCCGGCCTGTTCCATGGGGTTTATGGCACCCAGGCGCTTCATGCCGAACAGGTCGAGGCGCTCCCCGAGGGGCGCCGTGACGAAGTTCGGGCCCTTATCGGCGAGGACGCCGAGCGACTTGTCTTCAGCTTCTCCGTGATGAGTTACGACTCACTTGGCCGAAGCCTCCGCAGCGTCTTGCGTCCCGGCGGCCAGCCTAACCTGTGCGACCGGCGAACGGGTGGAGCAGTCCCGATGACCCGCGCGCAGTTCGACGAGCTTCTTCAGCTGAAACTCGGCGATGTCCTTGCCCATATCCCTGCCCGGCACACTCATTCGCAGCTCGATATGGCTGCCGAATATGGCGCATTCTGGCAAATGGTCGCGGAGCATCTCGGGGCGGACGCGGTGGAAACCTGGAACGAGATTATCGGAGGCGTCCTTTGGATACGGCCGGAACGGCATTGAATGAAGAGTGCTGGGAGGGCTATCGGCTCTCGCGCCAACAGGAACGGCTGTGGGCGCTCTCGCGAAGCCAGAAGATCGGCCGGAGCGTGGCCCAGATCGAACTCGACGGCCAACTCGATCGCGCCGGGCTGGTCGGCGCACTCGGCGATCTCGTCGAAAGGCACGAGATATTGCGTACATCGTTCAGACCGGTGCTCGGCGGCAAGAGTCCCGCGCTGATGGTGATAGGCGAGGACGTCGCGCCGGCGCTGAGCGACCTCGATATCAGCGGGTTCGCCCGCGACGCTCAGGCGCAGATCATTTCGGACTATCTTCGCTCCGAACGGAACTGCCCGGCAGGTGGCCGGGAGCTGGAGCCGACGCGGTTCACGCTGTATGCCCTGGCGCCAAACCGCCATACGTTGGTCGTGAGCGCGCCAAGACTGTGTCTCGATGCGTCGTCGTTGGCCATGTTCTTCCAGAAGCTCGGCGATGCGTACCTGGCCCGTCGGCGCGGGCAGCCGGCGCACGCCGGGGAGATCGTTCAATATGCTGACTTCGCGCAATGGCAGCTGGAAAGCGGGGCCCTGGAGCTCGCCGATCCGCATATCCAGCCTGAGACGAAACGCGCGGTGCCCCCGCTCCATTTACCGCTTGAGCTCGTTGGCCGCGCCGGTGAATACGCCACCGTGCCGTGGACAGCACCAGGCGGAACGCTTTCGCTGCTCTCCGAAATAGCGTGTCGGAACGGGACAACGCCCGAGGTTGCCCTGCAGGCGTGCTGGCAGGCCGCACTCTGGCTCGTGAGCGGCCGGCCCGAGCAGGTGATGGTGGAAACCAATTTGGCCTGCCGTCCGTTTGGGGAACTCGCAGAGGCGCTCGGGTGCTTCGAAACGCATGTTCCGATCGGCATAGAATTTACTGCCGAGTCCACGCTTGACGATGTCGTGGCCGCTGTTGCGATGAAACTCGATCTCGAGCTTGCGTGCCATCACGGTTCAGCCGCTGATTGCGCAAGTGTAGGCTCAGAGATCGAGCATAAGATCGGCTTCACATATTCGGCGAGATCTGAGCGAATCGAAGCGGACTCGTTGGTGCTGACGCTCTCAGGAGCGCAATCCTGGTCTGAATCCTTCAAGCTCCATCTCGGTTGCGAAGCCGTTGGTCGAAGCCTGATGCTCACGATACGGTACGTGAAACAAGGTTTTGCTGAAGCAGGCATCGATGCGATCGCCCATGCCTTGCGCGCGGTGATCGGCGCCGCGGACGCTCCGGACCGCCACCTCGACGAACTGGCGCTGCTGGATGAAGGTGCAGCTGCTCAGGTGGTGGCGTGCTGGAATTGGCGGCGTGGGTCCCTTGCCGGACCGGCCCTATGGCATGATGCCTTTTCGAGGCAAGCGGCGCGCGAACCCGAGGCCCTGGCCGTCGTCTATGAGGACAGGCAATGGACCTACTCGGAGCTTGATCGATTTACTAATCGGATGGCCCGTGCGTTGCGCAAACGGGGCGCCGGGCCGGGTTGCCTTGTTGGTCTTTTGCTGGAGCGGTCGGATTTTGCAATCGCCAGCATGATTGCAATTCTCAAGGCAGGTGGCGCTTATTTGCCGCTGGACCCCGCACTGCCCTCGCATCGGCTCTCAGTCATCGTCCGGCAGGCCTCACCCGTGCTGCTCGTCACCGATGCAGCCGGCACGCGGGCCGGATGCTTCGATTTGCCGTCGCTGAGCGTCAATTCCGATCGCAGCGAGATCGAGAACGAGGACGACGCTGCGCTCCCCACGAGCTTCGATTCCCGGAGCCTTGCCTACGTGCTGTTCACCTCCGGATCGTCCGGTGCGCCGAAGGGCGTCATGATCGAGCACCGGCATTTGATGCATTATGTGGACGGTCTCATCGATCGCCTCGGGATACGCGAACCGGCGCGATATGTCGCGCACGGCACGCTGTCTACCGATCTCGGAAATACCACGATACTTGCCTCGCTCTGTTCGGGTGGAGTGCTCGATGTCTTTCCGGTCAACATCTCTTCGGACCCCCAAGCACTTGGAGCGCGGCTCGCTGCCGGTCGCTACGACGTCCTCAAGATCACACCGTCCCACTTGGCTGCCCTTTGCGCCGAACACGAATCGCCTGCAAACCTGATGCCTCGGCGTCATCTGATACTTGGCGGTGAGGCTTTGAGTTGGGGCCAGCTACGGCTGTTTCGTACTTTCGCGGGTGGATGTCGGATTTTCAATCATTACGGGCCCACCGAGACCTGCGTCGGCGTCGTTGCCGGCGACGTCACGACTGACCGCGGCTCCGGCTTGACCTGCGACTTGGCTTGCGATCTGGCGTCGACCGTGCCGCTCGGTACCCCCTTGAGGTATGCGCGCACCTACGTTCTCGATCACCGAGGCCGACCCGTGCCACTTGGCGTGACAGGCGAGCTGTGGATCGGAGGCAAGACCGTCGCGCGTGGCTATGTCGATCTGCCAGCAGAGACTTCTTGCCGCTTCTTGTCTGATCCGTGGGGCGAAGACCCGGACGCTCGTATGTATCGCTCCGGAGACCTCGTCAGGCAACTTCCGGACGGGAGAATTGAGTTTCTTGGACGGGCCGACCGCCAGACCAAGGTGCGCGGATTCCGCGTAGAACTGCCCGAGATCGAAGCTGTCATGCAGCAGCATGAAAACGTCGCTGCCAGCTTCGTCGTCGAAGCAGGCGAATCCGGTGCCGTGCATCTTGTAGGCTACGTCATCGCCGCGGACGGTACCACGGGGCCAGCCGATTGGTTACGGCCATTCCTGAAGAGTCGTCTTCCGGAATTTATGATTCCGAGCCATTTGATTGCACTTGCACGCTTTCCCCTGACTGCTGCCGGCAAGATCGACAGGGCCATGCTTCCCGACCCGGAGACAATCCGAAATGCGAGTTCAGGCCTATCCGCCGCGCCGCGAACTAAAACAGAAATTGCGGTAGCAGGAATATTCTCCGAATTGCTTTTATTAGATCGGGTAGGAGTAGGGGACGATTTCTTCGAAATCGGCGGGCACTCACTGTTGGCGACCCGACTGCTCTCGCGGCTTCGGGCCGCGTTCTCGGTCGATCTCAGCCTGAGAGCCGTATTCGAAAATGCGACCGTAGAGGGACTGAGTGCCGCAATCGACTCAAAGAGGGGGCACAAACATGACTTATAACGGCGGACGGCCGTCGGCATCGGCTCTTATCGCATCGCGGCGCAAACCCCTCCGGATTTCGACCGAACGGTTGGTTGCCATCGAACCGCTCGCCGGGTCGGACACATGCTTCGCGCTCATGCGTCCGCGCCTTCCTTCACTCTCCGTTGCCGAGTGGACCATTGCCAATCGGGAGAGCCTAGAGCGGGAGCTGCAAATTCGTGGCGCCCTGCTGCTACGCGGGTTCGACAACACCGATGCGGCGGGATTCGAGGCATTTGTTCGCGCGAGTTCGGGTCCTCTACTCGAATATGACAACCGCTCGACACCCCGTTCGCGCGTAGCTGGGCGCGTATTTACTTCGACTGAGTATCCCGCTGATCAGGTGATCCCTCAGCACAATGAGATGTCATATGCAGATGTTTGGCCGCGCCGCATCTATTTCAACTGCGTAATTCCGGCCGAAACTGGCGGTCAGACGCCGCTCGCCAACGGCGCCCGCGTGCTGGCAAGGATACCTGCTGATGTGCGGGGTCGCTTCGAACGGCATGGTGTCCTGTATGTGCGCAATTATGGACAGCGCTTCGACTTGCCCTGGCAGGAGGCGTTTCAGACCGATAACGCGGCAGTTGTCGAGGAATATTGCCGCGAACACCGCATCGAATTCGAATGGCTGCCGGAACAGCGGCTGCGTACTAGGCAGGTGAGTCAGGCTACTGCTGTTCATTCCGAAACTGGACAAGCCGTTTGGTTCAATCAGGCCCACCTGTTCCATGTTAGTGCGCTGCACGACGAGATTCGCATTGAGCTCGAACGCCAATTCGCTCCGGAAGATTTACCCCGCAATGCGTACTACGGGGATGGATCGTCCATCGACGTGGAGACTCTCGCGATCATCCGCGCGGCGTATGCGGCTGAGGAATTGGTGTTTACCTGGGAAGTCGGCGACATCCTGATTGTCGACAACCTCTTGATGTCGCATGGACGCCGATCGTATTCCGGACCACGCCGGATCCTCGTGGCGATGACATGAGGGTCGGTCAAATGTTTGAAGGTGCGCGTCGGGAGATTGAGTACGCCTACGACAATGTGGCGTTCTTCCGCGCGCACATGGAGGTGCGCGGTCTCACCCCCGGAGACATTCGCGCGCCCGGCGACATGGCCCTGATTCCGCCGACCCGGAAAGCGGACTACAGGCGCAACTACCCTGCCGGCGTTCTTGCGCGCGGCTACACTCTCAACGATCCCAAGGTCTTGCGCTTTCAGAGCTCCGGCAATTCGGGTGAGCGACTGAACAGTGCCATTCTTCTTTACGATCTCGCCCGGCGTCAGGCCACAAGCCTAGCTGTTAATCGTAGATTCGACACACTGTGGCGTCCCGGGGCTAGGCCGCGGGCGTGCCGGTACGCGCCGCCAAACTGCTCGGATGTCGAATGCGCGACGGGGCTCTCGAGTATGGCCGACCGGGTACTGGCCGACGGCACGCTGGTATTGCCGGTAGCTCACGATTTGCTCGCGACGCCGCCGTATCTCGTCCAGCAAGCGCTCGACGAGATCGCAGCTCACGACCCCGAAATGCTAGTGGTCGATCCGACGCACCTCGCGTTCCTAATCCGGCGAGCACGAGAGACTGGACGTTCGATCCGCTCGTCTCGCAAGCTCCACGTGATATGCGGCTATACCTTACTCACGCAAGTAGCCCGCCGGCAGATTGCAGCCTTTCTCGGGACCGACGTGCCCATCGCGGACATGCTGGGAATGTCCGAACTCGGCTACCTGGGGTTCGAGTGCCATGAAGGCAATCGCCATATCAACAATCAGGATTTCTATGTTGAATTTCTGACGCCCGTCGGCCCGGCAGCGCCAGGGTCAGTTGGCGAGTTGGTCGTCACCACGATTGGCGACGCGCTTCTGCCGCGTATCCGTTATGCGACGGGCGACCTGTACCGGCTTGTCGGCACATCGTGCTCGTGCGGATCCGATTTGCCCGTTGTTCGCATGGAAGGACGTGCGAGCCAAGTGATGCACGGCCTTGACGGCTCAATGCTGACGCCCCTCGCTGTGGACGAAATCGTGGGCGAAGCGCCCTTTATCGACGTTTACAGGTTTGAGCAGGACGAGGCTGGCAAGTGCGTGTTTCGCTATATCCCTGGCGGGGCAGCCGATCGTCAATCCAAGCAGCTGCTGAAGCAGAATCTGGCCGACGCGCTCGGTGGGGCAGCTATTGAGCTTGCCGAAACGCGATACATTCCGGCCGACCGAAGCGGCAAGTTTCTATCCTGCATATCGACGT
Source organism: Bradyrhizobium sp. CB1015 (assembly GCF_025200925.1). Taxonomy (GTDB): domain Bacteria; phylum Pseudomonadota; class Alphaproteobacteria; order Rhizobiales; family Xanthobacteraceae; genus Bradyrhizobium. Next base: position 646,054 of record NZ_CP104174.1, read on the forward strand.
TGTCAAGCGGAGGATATCATTGAGTGGAAGCTGCAACAAACTGCAGGAAGACTTCCCCGCTCTCTCGCGCGATATTGACGGGCGGAAATTGATTTACCTCGATAATGCGGCGACGACACTTAAACCGTTGGCCGTCATAGATGCCATCACCCACTACTACGCCACAAACGGCGCAAACATACACCGCGGCAAGCATCGTCTATCGTCCGAGGCGTCAGACGCTTATGAGGAGGCGCGTGTTCTAGTAGCGCAACATATTGGCGCGTTTGCGAACGAGATCATCTTTGTCAAGAACACAACCGAGGCGCTCAACTTGGTCGCGCAAGGCATCGGATTGACTGCGGCAGATTCGATCGTCGGCTGCGTGGACGCTCATCATTCCCAGATCCTTCCATGGAAACGCGTTGCAATGCTGCATCTGGCGCGTATGGGTGCCGACGGTCAGATCGATCTGGAACATCTTCGCGACTTGCTTCGAACTAGGCCTAAAGTTGTCGCGCTCACGCACTGCTCAAACGTCACCGGCGTGGTCCAGCCGATTGCGGAAATCGCCAGGCAGGTTAGAGAGGTCTGTGATGCAGCAATCGTGCTGGATGCGGCCCAGTCGCTTCCCCATGAGCGGCTCAATGTCGGAGAAATGGATGTCGACTTCGTTGCATTCTCTGCACACAAGATGCTGGGCCCGACCGGCGTAGGATGCCTGTACGGGCGTTTCGAGCAGCTCTCGAGACTGGCTCCCATGGCCGTTGGAGGCGGAATGGTGGACTGGGTCGACGAAAGAGAGCATATCGCGAGGGCTCTACCCCAGCGCCTCGAAGCTGGAACGCCGCCAATCGCCGACGTGATCGGCTTCGGAGCAGCGATACGCTACCTGGGCGGCCTCGATAATCGTGTGCGCTTGCGGCACGCCGAAGCACTCAGCCGGGCTCTGATCCAGGCCACGCTTGCGCGGCCATACCTGCGCGTGGTCGGTCCGCCGCATGCCAGGCACCGTCACCCGATCGTGTCCGTCCAGCTCAGCGGCAATATGCCTGCTGGGGAGATTGCGCGCCTTCTGAGCGATTCTTACGGCATCATGTGCCGCAGCGGCTTCCTGTGCGCACAGCCTCTGGTGCAGGCGCTCGCGGGCGCGGAGGTTCTACGGTTCTCCGCCTACATCTACAACGACGCTGCCGAGATTGATTATGTTTACGCTGCGCTGGATGAACTCGCGCAATGCATGGGCGTTCGCTGCTGATATTCGGAGTCTTCGAACATCCGCCAGCGGCTTCAGGATCAGATGCGGTTCACAAGCCGTTCGCTCCGGCGTTGCCGTGTCTAGTCTCCCGCATTTCCCTCCAGAAGCATGAATGAATCGGCGACATTGGTGAGCTCTTGGCTCGGATCGGTTGCACCACACGGTACTGCAGTGGCTGCAGGTGCGATCGGCCCGGCAGTGGCCTTTGACGACTCCGAACACGCCGCCGTTGCGCACGCGATTGGAAAGCGCCGTGATGAATTCCTGACCGGCCGTTCACTCGCCCGTCGGGCGCTTGATGAACTAGGGTGCCCGGCGGTCGCAATTCCAGTAGGCGACCGACGTATGCCCGTCTGGCCTCGGGGTTATGTCGGATCCATCAGCCACTCTGGCGGACTATGCGTCGCACATGTCGGTCGCAGCGGGAATCTTGCGAGCATCGGAATTGATATTGAGTTGGTTGGTGCACTGGAGCCAGATTTGGTCCGGCACGTGTGTTCGCCGGAAGAATGGGCAGCACTCGAGCGCAACCGTATATCGGACATTGACCCGGGGACACTATACTTCTCGGGGAAGGAGGCAGTCTATAAGGCATATTTCCCCGTGACGCGCGCGTTCCTTGATTATACAGACGTTTGGCTCCAGATTGACTGGGCGCAAGGGTGCTTTGAGGCGCAAATCAACTTTGGCAAGCCGAGCATATCCGACGGGTGGAAAGTTGCAGGCCGATTCAGCCGGATTGGCGACCACATTGTAACTGCCGTGTGGATAGAACGTCGGCTGACCTGAGACCTGATCCTCGCACTGTAAATGCCGGCTATTGGTGGGCTTTAGCAGACATCAAAGACCGGCCCGACAATGTCCGCTTAACGCAGCCTCAAACGCGCCACCAGAGTCGTCGGTGAATTCATCACCGAATGAAGTGATGCCCTACATCAATATTCGATCGCCGCCTCACGGACCGGAGTGTGATCGGCGAGACAAAAAGAGTTTTGCAACACTATCGAGAGCAAGGCGGACAGCATACCACGGCGTCGAAAAGCCGCTTATTGTCTCAAGTGGTCAGCTTACGAGCTAACAAGCTAGCAAGTCCGCAGGCTAACAAGTAAGGCCGTTCGGTGCGCCGGCGGCGCACCGGTAAGCCCAGCGGTCCTACAGGCGCGCGCCGGCAACGGTGGATGCCGCCGCACAACCGAGTCAGTGTGCTCTGTTAGCTCGGCATCAAGTCAGTAAGCGAGCAAGCCGGCAAGCCAACCAGCTGCCAAATTAGCAAGCTCACGTAGCACATTGCCAAGCTAACAAGCGAGCCCGGCGAGCGTCGTTGGCCCACGTCGGGCAGATGGCCCGGCAATCTTGGCGGCGCCGGCGCGCAGGCCGCCTTCGGTCCGGCCGGTCCGCCGCCCAGCCTGATCGCAAGGAGAGGTTTGTGGCCAAGGCGAAACTCGGAGCGCGGGCAGGGCTTGCGTTTTTCATCCGTACCACTCATTGTACCAGCATTCGTACCAGCGGCGTCGCCACCTGCACGAAACGCCTGCAAAATTGGGGTACGGAAGATAATTGGCGCAGAGTCCCTCCCTCTCCGCCAGTTAATTCGCCCCATCTGCCACTTTTTGGACCTGCAACAAGCCTCAGAAAACAACGTTTACGGCCGGCCGAGTGTGCAAGTCGAAGCGTGTAGTCCGCAAAGTAGTCCAACAGGAAAGTGCATCCGAGCGCCCGGCGCGCCGGCCCGGAGGGCCGGGGCGGGCACCGACCTATCTGGTGCGTCGGCTTTCCACGTATTTCTTCCAGATCCGGGCCCCCAAACCTTGCAGCCAGTCTGCCGTCATGCGCTCCTATTCGGGTGCGACTTGGGGTGCTTCCGCATCGCGAGGCGCAGCGGCGGGCCTCTTGGTTGGGCGCGCTGCCGCAAACCGGCTTCAGCCAGTGGAGATGCGGGGTAAATAAGCCAGCTCCTTCACCAACTCCCGCGCCTGCACCGACGGCTGCCCATAGCTCACCAGCCGCACATCCAGATCAAAGCCCTGTACCTTCTTCACGGCGCGCTTGATTGCAGCGTGAATCCACTCGGGCGCGTTGCCGAACGCCCCGCCGCCGAGGGACGTGAGCAGCACAATGGTCGCCGCGCCGCGCCGGGCGTTGATGACTGCCTCCAGCATCGTTGCCTCATAGGCGGCATCGAGCACCAACTGCGCGAATGCTGCCCAGTGCTGCTGCGGCACACTGCCGTACGCGACGGGCAACGCTGAGCAGAAAGCCTGGCTCACTACAGGCCTTGGTGCGCTCGGCGCATCCGTCACCTCGACGTCGCGATGAATGCCGATGCGCAGCTTGCCGGCAAGCGCATCAGCCAGTCTGGGGCCCATGCCTCGCAGATGATCCGTGATCAGGTCCAGGCCCTGGCGCGTGCAGAGCGCATAGCCATTGCGCCACTCCCAGAGATCGGTGACGGGTCGGACCAATTGGGCGCTCAACTCGGCGCCGACATCCGCTAGGCCGTCAAGTTGGCGCTGTACCGTCTGGCCGATCTGGTCGCCCACGGGCGCAAAGTAGTTGCGGTAGATCGTCGCCGCGCCCGCTGCCATGGCGCACGCCGGGCCCTGCGTGCGGTCGTGCTCGTAGCGCGTGACGCCATCCTCAGGCGTCACGCTGGGGCTGATCATCTCCAGAGAATTGAACTGGCTGGCAACTTGGAACAGCGCACCTGCATACTCGGGCACCTGGTGCATCTTGCGCACGTCGCCGGTAACGATCCGCACGCGAGCCTGGCCTTCGGCGCCGGTGCCACCGGCTACTCGGGCGCGCAGGTCGTCGAGCGATGCCAGCTCGAATTCGCCGATTCCATAGCTGCGGCCGTTGGCCTTGGAGCGGAGAGTACTGCCGTGCACCTCAAGCTGCGCGCGGGTAGCGGCGTACGTGCTTTCATTGAAGCCGGTGATGCGCGTGAACCAGTCCATTCTCATGCTCCCACTGATCTCGCCAGCTATGACCGTGCGGCGTGCGTTGCTATCGATGAAGGAGCATCTCGGTCAGATGGCGGTAATGACCGCCGGACGCGGAAGCGTGCGAGAACAGCGTCTGATCCAGGCTAATTTTCCCTATGGCAGCATCATGACATAATACTCTCCCGACGCCATGGACTGAACCGAATAGTTGATAAGGGAGTCTGGGGCTGCGTTTTGCCCCGTCCTTTCTGCTTTTGCTCTCGCCGTCGCGATCTGCTCATCCGAGTATCCCTGGACTTTCTTGAGCATCTCAAAGAGGTCGACTGTGATGATAACCGAGCATTGGGCGATCTTGGTGGTCGGATCCGTCGACAGGTGGGTTGCCGACTTATCTCTTACGAGAACGATGCCCGGCGGCATCTTATAGAATTTCCCGAACTCCTGTTCCTCGAACAGCTGTTTGACGGTTGCAAGCACGTCTGGCTCGCTGCAGACCTCTGACTTGCCGCAGCCCGCAAGCAGAGAGGCCAGGACAACGACGGGGGCTACTGAGAGGATAGTGTTCATAGTGTTTGGTCTCCCGCAATGTGACGCTGCGTGAGTGGACCGTGCCGAACTCTGTCGCTGACGAAGGCCGGGATAGGTTGGCGGGCCAGGGTATTCCTAGTGAAACGCCGCGGCCGATCCACTCCCCTTAATATTCAGATGGGGGCCCAAGAAATTGCGGCGCTTGAGAAGAGCGCGGGCAGCCGCATGGACGTTAAAAACCCCCCGATCGCTGATTTGATCGAGGGGGGCTCTTTGACTTTCGCACCTTGCAAGTCATCAGGCTACGTCACGTTTCCAAGTCCCTCACGTGCCGGTACCCCTCGTCGCTGCTCTGGGAAGATTCGCACGAAAGTCTATCGAAGGGAGCGATACCGAGGTGTACCGCTCCCCCGGCTGCTGCCATGGAAGGCAGCAACCGTAGCTCTTGAGAGGTCCGACTTACATTTCAGTCCTCGTGGTGCGTCGGCTCAGGTGACAATCCGTCCCTTTGCCCGCGCTTCGTCGGCATAAGCTGAGAGTGGCTTGTCCGCGACGAAATGAAGGTCTCGCTCGACCGGAAGTCCGAGGCGACCTCGGACCTCCATGATTTCCGCAAGGCTGACGTAGCCGAGTTCGGGGCAGCCGAGGCCGAGATCGCAGAGGCCGAACAGCCGATCCGGTTCATCCGGATCGCATTCGGTGAGAAGAAATGTCGCGCCGGCATCTGGCGTAAATAGCTTCACCACGGGCCGGTGATCGGTGTCCGGATGAAGGGCATTCACGAGAAGCTCGACGCGGTCAGAGACTGTCAGCAGGGAGCCCGTCTTCACTGGGGCGCTCCCGAAGCCTTTTGAGTCTTGCTGTTCGTCGCTCGCTTGGCCGTCGTACTGGTTACGGCTTTTTGAAGCGACGCTTCGGCGTCTTTGGACGAAGGCGGGGCGAGCGGTGCTGCGATGGCATGGCTCGAGGGCTTTTCGAGGTATTCGCCCAAGGCGAGGTGATAGACGCGCTCGAAGTCGACGTAGCGACCCCACAAGTCGTGGGCGAGGCCATCGGCCCCGACCTCGGCAAGGGCGTCGATGAAGTTTTCCAGCGTAAAGGCCTGAAATGCGACACGGTTGGCGTGTTGGTCGTCGGCATCAATCAGTTCGTTTTCGTAAACTCGAAAGGCGGCCATGACCCGGCGATTGAGCCGAGGCCCGATCGTAATGAACATGGCCCGCGGGGTGAGGCCTTGGTCGACGGTCAGTTGGGCCAGCATATGCTCACGCCAAAGCTGCTCCAGCGCCAACGAACGGAGCATCGGGCTGTCCGGGTCGACGAAGAGACCGACAGAGCGGGAAGCTTCGTCGTAACGATCCCGGAGCCTGGCCGCGGGCCCCGACATGTCCTCCGAGTACTTCACCTCGACGAAGATAGTCCCGTCTTCGCCTTCGGGGGTGACGATGCGGATGGCGAGGTCGAAGGCAGTGCCGTCATTGAGAAAACGTTCTTGGCGGCGGCCAGGTGAGTGCTCGAAGACGAAACCTGTCACCTGGTGGACGAAGCCTGGCAGCAACTGGCGCAGAGCGGCGGTGGCAAGGTTGAGGTCGAGGGCCATGGGCCCAAACAGGTTGAAGGTCAGCGGCATGGAGCTAAGGGCGTTGCCAAACAGTCGATCTTCGTCGATGGCGGCGCCTTCCTCCCGCATCAGCAACTCGCGACGAACGAGGGCATGGATTTCCGGGGAGAGGAAATTTCGACCGGCCCGCGCAGCGTCGCGGCTGAGATATGAATGAAGCTCCATCGTGATGGCGTCCTCGCCATCGCCGCGAACGTGATGGCCGGTGGGGATGCCCCGATCTTTTAGCCACAAGCATTGAAGAAGACGGGCGGCGCGGCGGAAGCGCGTGTCGATTTCGAAAAAGACGTTGTTGCGGCGGGCGACGTCTTCAGGGACGAGAGGAACTCGGGGGAGAGGCGTAGTGCTGGCGAAGACGGTGGGTGTCGTTTGCATGAAAATCTCGCTCGCAGTTATGATCATGCGCGAGATTCAGATGACGGGTGCGGATGTTTACCGGATCGCTCGGTGCTTCGGCTTGGGTCAATTTCGCGAAAGCCGGTCTCGACAGATCCGTATCAAGCAACCCAAATCGCTGATGTCGCCGCGCGCAATCTTGCTGCGAAACCGCCCGTTTGTCCTACCTCAAATGTCGCGAGTTAAGTTGACAACCTTGCGGGTTGACGCGAGAGAAATACCAACGGGGATACCAAAGGCAGCAGCGTGGATAGTCTTACAATACGTCATCGCCCGAAAAAATTTGAGGACGTACGCGGTCAGGGGCATGCGAAGGAGTTCCTTTCGGAGCTTATTATCAATGGGCAGATTTGTCGGAACGTACTGCTCTATGGCGCGATTGGGTCTGGCAAAACAACTCTCGCTCGCATTTATGCAAAAGCCCTGAGCTGTCAAAAGCAGCCCATCCCCCACGGCTCTCCCTGTCTCGACTGCGATTCTTGCCGAGAAATGGAAACAGAAAAGACGACTAGGTTTCACGAACTTGATGCCCCCTCTTTCGAGAACTTTGCTCAGCTCAAAGACAAGGTCGATAGTCTCCTGCTCGGGGCAAGCAAGAATGAGCGGCGTGTCATCTTTATCGATGAGGCGCACAGCCTTGAAAGGTATCGCGACAGCTTTGACTATCTGTTGAAAAAAGTAGAGGAGCCAGGGGAAGGAATTTCGTACTGCTTTGCCACGACTGCATTCGACCGGATATCAGCGGCGCTCAGGTCGCGATTGCACTGTCTTGAGATCCGTCCCCTATTGCTCCGCGACAGCATCGAGTTCCTGGAGGACATAGCGGCGCGGGAGAAAATTAAGACAGCACCCGAAGCGTTGGCGCTGATCGCTGGACTAGGTGAGGGGCAGCCTCGTAACATGCTTCACATCCTCGAAGCTGTAACTACAAAGAACGAGGTCACGCTGGATCGCGTCCGCCACATCTACAATTTTGGTTATACAGAGGTGCTCAAACGCTATTTCCTTGCACTCGGGCGTGGGCACCTCGGGCAACAGACTGAAATCTTTTTTAGTTGGAACGAAGATGTTCGGGAGAAGCTGAGGCTAATCCAAGTCTTGATGCTCAGCCTCTACTACAATGAATTGTGCGGCCTGAGACTTACTATCGATCCTGTAATAGCCTCCATGTCCTCATCTGTTCGCTTTGAGATCATGAAAGCGTTCCGAGAGCGAATAAGTAATGAGAATCTTAAGGAGTTTTGGGAAGGGCTCATCCAATCTTGGCCTGTCGTTACATCGGATTTGAGCGAAGAGTCACTTCTGATCTTGGTGACTGAGTATCAACGGCGTGTTTGCGCTGGACCAGTCGTGTTTAAGCCGCGTCTTGAAGCCTTTTCGCTTGCGTCACCAGTCGCTTTATTGTCGTCGTCGGATAGCCAGACGAAGCGCCGCTCGAAACGGAAGGGCAGAGGCTCGAAAGTTGCTAAAGATCCGCGTTACCTAACGCGCGATCAAGTTCATGAGTTGTTCAATGCGGCATCATTCTTGACGCAGGTATATGGCTGCCGATTCGATATCCGAATTACGGTCCGATCAAGATGGTTCGGCTGTAAAACAAAAGCGGCTGGTTCTGCTTTACTTGGCGCCTTTACGCGAGCTCTCAGCAACCGTTTGCAATACTGGACGAAGCAAAGCCATTGGCTCTGCGTTCAGGAATACAGCGAAAATGACGGAATTTGTGGTCGTATCGTCGCTGTCGGTCCCCCGCCTGACTCAAGGCAATTTAGGCTCTTAAAAAGGTGGATAGCCGGGTGGAGAAAAAAGAACCGCATGCGTGAGCCGGAGCATGCGGCAGCAGAAATTGTGCCGCCTCCGACGCGTAAGTCGGTGCAAAACATGAAATGGCATTGGGACTGTGTTCGGTGGCTTTGTGCGGGGCTGAATCCTCAGGAGCCCGTTTTCAAGCACCTCAATTTGTCCACTTGCCGAGAGGCAGGCGATCTCGGACCTAAGCGTCGAAGACACAGCGCTTCGAACTCCCTCCTTTCAAATGGTATGGCAGAGGCGTCTCAATACAATATGGAGCCGCTGTCCGCATTCGATGATGAGGCGTGGGATTATCTTTATAGCGGGTGGGAGCTGAAGGAATACGGCGATCGGCAGGAATGGAAAAAAGAGCGAAAGGCGGATGTAGAGAAGGTCGCTCTAACGTATCCCTCGGGTGACCCCGAAAACGACGAAAGGCGCAAAAGTGAGTTAGGCAAGCTGCTTGAGAGCTGGCCCGATCGATATCAGCGCCCAAGATCGTGGACATTGTGGCAGCCGACGCAAGGATTGCTCGAATGATGTCAGATGTGCAGTTTTTGGCGCATCCACCACCCGAACTGGGCGATCATGCAATTTATCTTTATCGGAAAACATCATGGGCACTAAAGGCCAGGGTCAGGAAGTGCATTCTGACGTTTGCGCAGGATCGCAATTGGATCGTTCTGCCCCAAGAAGCTGGATTCAACGCTAGCACGGTATTCGATGATGTACTATTTGCTCGTGACCTCGGACAGAAGGATGCGTGCCTACCAGCGAGCGAAGACCTTAAGCGCAGTCTTCTTGATTTGGCCGCAGGCGTGTTAGATCGCCACGTCTTTCTGATGGTTCCTGCCGATCACCCAATTGTCGGAACCGACGCTTGGGAGTGTGCCATCTCGGCAACCAATGTCACGTACATTGAAGAACCCATAGTAACACGAGCAACCATAGCAGGAGTATTGAACCAGCTCGCGACCATCAGTGACTTGAGAGAACTGAGCCAGTTAGTTCGGAGTCGAACTTTCATCGACCATTTTTCGCGTTTTGTCCCCGAGGATGGCTGCACGATCAGCGATATCTCTATGGAGATTGACCGTTATGTCCTGCTGCCGACGGCACGAGCCGCCTCGCAATTGCCTTTGCGTAGCTCGGGCATGCGCCGACCGACCTTCAACACTACGCTAAGACAATTTGTGGATCGGCGAGATGAAGCCGCCCTAATGGCGGTGCTGAACCATATAGACGAGCTTTGCTTCTTGGAAATGATGGACCGATCAAATGTTCTTGCAAGGCTTCATAGCACAACGGCGGCGATGGTCGGTGGCCGGGACAGGAGGTACAAAAACAGAGATCTTGCGAGCTGGACTTACATCGCTTGGGGCATGTTTGTGCTGTCCTGTGATTGGTCTGAAGAAAGGGGTCATCGCAGGGGAGGTCTCTTCGTTGCATTTGAACGAATCTGTCGCGAGTTCATGTCCGTTGACGATCCACAAGCCTGGCTGCAGGAAACTGATCGCTGGCAACGAATTGCAAGTGAAATCGCTCGTCCAGCGAATCCCGAGCCTGACAAAGTGGAACGGGCGCGGCTTGATCTCATCAACGCCTTGCGGGAGCGCTCGGCTGTTCTCAATGCTTCGCACAGGTGGTTGGATTGCGCCGGTATTGTATCAACTTAGCATAAACGAAAAGCACCGTTGAGCGGTGTCCGCGGTGTGTCGCATTGCGAAGCCAACGCGGTTCACTGAGGATCGGGAGCAGGCACATATGGTAGACGTTTCTGCGATATTGGATCGTTGCCGTCTTAGGAGGTTCGACGACGTTCTGGGTCAGGATGGGATTTTAGAATCATTGCAAGAAAAAATCGACTGCGGCCGTGATGAGCCCTTATTACCGCACCTCGTTTTCACCGGTCGTAGTGGCGTTGGTAAGCGGTCTTTGGCGCGCCTGTATGCACAAATGCTGCTTTGCGAGAAGGCCGGCGAGGGAGCGCCATGCCATAAGTGCAATGAATGCAGGGGCGTTTCGATCGGGTCGAGCTTCAGTTACGTGGAATTCTCTGCGCTGCAGTTTCCAGACGAGCGATACTTTCGACAACGAGTCGAGCAAACGAAAATGGGGATGAAGGGGACGGTCTGGCGCGTGTTTTTGATTGATGATGCAGAGTGGCTTGGTGCGGCTTCCACGGATGTGATGCTAAAAACGTTGGAGAAGAGATTAGATTCAGTCTTCATATTCGTAGTGAATGACATTGCGCGATTTCCACGTGCGCTTCGCTCTCGCTGCCAGGTGTTCCGACTCACGCCTGTAGAACACCAGGCGCTGGTCAGCCGGCTGAAAGCGGTTTGTAATCGTGAATCGCTGATCTATGAAGAGCGCGCCTTGAGCGTAATCGCGCTGGCTGCCGGCGGCCAGGTGGGCGAGGCGCTTACGAAGTTGGCGGAGGTGGCGAGCCTCGGTGGGGTGACCTTGGCCGGTGCTCGGAGGACATTGAACCTCGAATGGGGAGAGGCAATGATCCAATGCTGGCTAGCGCAGCTGCGCGGGCAACTGGATGAAGCGTTATCACATTTTGAGCGTGTTGCTTCGGACGATGAAGGCCGAGTGCGTGCCATGCAATCTTTTGTTTTGGCCGTGCACTTTCGCAGTTCAGTCGGGGCGTTGCCGTTCGGAATAAGTCCCGCGCTGGAGTGCCTCGCGGATGAAGCTTGGCTTCCAATCCTGGAAGAGTGGGAGAATTTGTCTCAGCGCCGTTCAGCACCGCTGACCTTGTTGATCGAAGACGCGATGAAATTCTGGGGCGGAGTGAACCGGCTGACTCCATCACGAGCAAGCTTTCATCAAGGTTATGAACGGCTCTTCGGAGCGCAGAAGGACATGGCGGGACTTGAGAAAGTCGCGACCTAACTGCTTAAATGTTGCGACTTATGAACTTGCCGGAGCGGGTTTTCGGGGTTTTGGCAGCGTGAATTGTTGCGAGTTGCGGATACTAAGTTGCGACTTAGCCCCGGATACAGGCGACCCAAAATTTGGGCGTAGAACTGGCGAGAAAGAGCTTGAGGGGTGTTTCGTTGTGGCTCGCTGAGAGCGAAATACGTTAAGTCGGATCGAAGATTCAGAGGTATTTCGATGCAATTGCAATGACTTACGTCTTAAAGCCAGTTTGTTAGAAATAATGGATGTCAATGCCAGAATCAACAGTCTCGAGGCCCTGAACCTAGAGCGTTTTGTCAAAACAGAGATCGTGTATCAGCGATCGTCCCGAGAACTGCGTCCGCCATCACGTATCGGTTGCGGGCGGACGTCAGAACTCTCAGCTCGGTCATACAATCGCAAGTCAGCCGATTTCAGTCCCTACGTTGCGAGACATATGGTCCAGCAGCCCCAGCAGGGCGTCGAATCCCTTCTTTTCGTACCGAATAGTGGGATCGATCGTGATCGTGCCCTTGGTAATGTAATAGTTAACCTTGCCAATCTTGACGTGATATTGGGTCATTCGGCGAACCTGAAATCCGCGACGTTCGAGTTCAATAATCTGCCGACGCTGCTCAGGTGTATCCTGTTCGAAGAAAATCTTGCTCATGGTCACGACTCCAAGAACCGCTTAGATGGGTGACTGCGGCATTCGAGTTGGGGGCGTGTGGCAAGCCAGCTCTCGGCGTCCGAGAAGCGAATGATTGTTCGGGTGCTGACCTTCACCGCACGAAGATGACCCTCGCGGATTTCCTTCCATGCAGTTGTGCGTCCAATACCAGCCCAGACAGCAAAGTCATTGACCGACATTGCTCCCTTGGGTTTTTCGAGTTGTTGCGACATCTAATTCTCCTAGCTGTTTGGAAGATCTCGTCTTCCGAAGGGATATAGATGCGATGCGTACGCCAGCGGCCGCGCGCGCACTGTCTTGACACCTCGAAGCCATAGCGTTTCGACACGGCTGATCGGGGTCTAGAGAGTTGTCTCGGCGCAAAATGCGGCCCATGCCTCGGCAAGCTGGCGACGCTTGTCGAACAGGTCGCCGCGTCGGTAAGCAGCTTCGACCTTATTGCTAATGGTGTGGGCGAGCGCCATTTCAACTACTTCGCTCGGGAAGTCGGTGCGTTCAGCTGCCCAGTCGCGAAAGGTCGAACGAAACCCGTGGGCCGTGATGTCGTGGCGTTCCAGGCGTCGCAATAGCATCAGGAAAGCCATGGAGCTGAGCGGGCGTTCCTTGACACCGCCAGGAAACACAAAATTGCTCGTGCGGATTTCCTGCATCTCGGCAAGAATGAGTTGAGATCGTTTAGCGAGTGGGATGCGGTGATCACGTCCCGCCTTCATGCGGGCGCCGGGCACCGTCCAGAGCTGAGCCTTTTCGTCATACTCGCTCCACTGCATGCCCAGCGTTTCTCCGGTACGCGTAGCGTTGAGAATGCAGAATTCGAAGGCGCGAGCGACGACGGTTTTCTCCCGACGAAGAATCTGGATGAAGTCGGGCGTCGCGTCGATCGGCAGGGCGGCATGATGGTTGATGCTCGCCACTCGTGAGCGCTTTGCCAGAAGATGATCGAGATGACCCTTCCAGCGCGCCGGGTTGTCGCCCGTGCGGTATTTCTTGACGCGAGCCCAATCGAGAATGCGCTCGATCCGGCCTCGGACGCGGGAGGCTGTCTCGGTCTTTTCCTTCCAGATCGGCTGCAAGACTTTCAGAACCAGATCGTCATCAATGGCGGCGACTGGTCGGTCCTTGAAGATGGGATAGACATACGTCTGGAGCGTTGTCGTCCACTGGTCGGCATGCTTGCTGTTCTTCCAGCCGTCCTTGTGGGTGGCGATATAGGTCTCGGCACACTTTTCGAAGGTGATGGCCTCAGCCGCTTCGATCGTCTTGGCTTGCCGCTCCTTAAGGCGCTCCGCCAACGGGTCGAGGCCTTTGAGGCGCATCACCCGGCAGGCCTCGGCCTTTTCGCGGGCCTCGGCGAGTGAAACGGTATGAAATGGACCAAGGCCCATATCCCGCAGCTTGCCGCCGGTGCGATACCGGAAAATCCAGCTCTTGGAGTTGCCGGCGCGGACCTTCAGGTAAAGGCCAAGCCCATCGGCATACATTCCGGGTTTGAGATTCTGTTTGATCTTGAGTGCGGTGAGCACCCGAATGCGAGCCATTCCAAAACTTCCGCGTCATATCCGAGCCCATATAGTGAGAGAGCTTCAGTCGACGGCCGGTAATGTTGCGAGGGCGGGCGCGACAGCACTGACGAGACCCGCCTGCGTGACAAGGCTTCTGCCTTCAGAGGTGCGGCGTTCGGGTTTTGGTGGGAGCGACGCCGTCGTCGAACGGTAGCCGTAGACATTGATCGCCTGGTCGGCCGCCGTATCCACCCGACGGCGAGCGTAGCGGATGCTTGCTGAGCGCATGAGATATTGTTCGCCATGCATCCACGGGCGCTACGGAGCTGATGCGTCTCGTACAGCAGTGCCTAGATCGGCAGGAGAAACTTGTGGATCGCGAGGGTCGCGCGCTCGAAAGGCTTCGAGGCTACGACGCTGGAAAGGTAACCTCGGTGAGGATGCGCGACTCAGTGTTGGCTTGTGGGTGTCTGGCCGAGCTCGGCGCTCTCGTGGACGCTCTCCAACGAGTGACCATCGTCGGCGAACTTGGGACGCGCTGCCACAGGACAACCAACAGAGCATCCTTTCAGCGTATGTCTGGATAGCGAGTCTTCCGACGGGCAAGCCTATGAGTATACCATGAACAAGCTCTTTTCTTCCCAGCAACTCGTTTCGGAGAGGCGCGCGCGGAAGGACGGCAATGATGTAGTCCTCACAACGCGGATTGGGCGCACCTATAGGTTTGAATCCGCTCATCACCTTCCCAATCTACCCGATGGTCACAAGTGCAAGAATCTGCACGGTCACAACTACCGCATGGAGGTGGTGATTCGCGGGAGGCTAGACGGCAGGGGTTTCGTGAAGGACTTCGCTGAGATGGATGCCGGGGTAGGGCCGCTGCTGAAACTCGTCGATCATCGACTTCTTAACGATGTTGAGGGGCTAGAGAATCCGACCGCCGAGATCATCGCCGGATGGTTCTTTGAGCGTATTCCTGATTGCGAGAGTGTGCGGATTTACGAGAACGACGATTGTTGGGCGGAGGTTAGAGCCGATTGACTTTGGGTCAGTCCCTCAATTCGCGCACGGTTGTGGGGAGGTCAATCGATCTGCACTTGTCCTCTTCTTCAGGGGGGCGAGATTCGACCGTGTGTCGTGTCCGTGGCTCTCGAGCGATTCCGTCGGATGGAAAACCGTCCGGTTCGATTACTTCCAGCGGCATAGGATCGAGCACTCTGGCGGCTCAATTTGAAGCGCCGGCCCGCACTGTGCCGAAAAGGCGGGTTTGCGATCATTCAGTCTCCAGATGAGAGCGCCACGGCGACCTGTTGGCGTCCGGATAAGCGATTGCGCGCCGGGGGTAGGATTTCACCGTGCTAATCTGCCGGGAATAGCGGCTGGCGAAAGGGCCATCGGGTCGACTTAAGTATCATCAAATTTCTGGGGAGTTGCAGTCGCTTATCAATCGACGGATCCTTCAGGCATCTGATATATCTGGTTGAAGTTTCTAATTAAAGTTGCGAGCGTCGCCGCTAAGGCGACAGCTCGACGGCGGGGGCGGGGCAGAAGGGGTGCAAACGGTTTCCTGTACTGGGGTCGACGCGGACCCCGTGGCCTGCGCGTCCCCAGGTGCGGACCGGCACGGCACGCGATTTCAAGTACCATTGCCCAGATGCGGTAGGCAGCGGTCGCGACCCTCAACTACACCGAGGGTGGACTGATGCTTTTTCGGGGAATGCTTGTCGAACTACCGGGGCGCAGTGGGATCGGTAAGCTTGTGTCTGAATCAGGCGGACACTGCATCGTCTCCGTCTTTCGATCCATCACCCGGTCCGAGCGGCTTACCGTCCCGCTCGTTCAGCTCAAGCGCGGCTTTCTCAGTCGTCAGACCCGAGTCTACGTCCGGACGAACGAGGCCTTCCGCTTGGGTAGGGTGACGCGGTACTTCCGACGCGACGACGGACTGATCGACTACGAAGTCCGGTTTCCCAACGGAAGCATCGCGGACCTCTCGGAAGTCGAGCTCCATGTGCGCCCTTGGAACGCGCCGGACGATCCTGCTGAAGTTCTCGCTGCCGGCGGCGCGGAAAGCCAATTCCTCCACGACAGACGCCATGCCGCTGTCGAGGTGCTGACGAAGCTGCGCGGAGCCTCGCAAGGTCTCTCGGCGCTGTCGTCCGCCAGCGTGGAATTTGTCCCGCACCAGATCGCAGCGGTGCGCCGCATCCTGACCGACCCGATCCAGCGCTATCTCCTGGCTGATGAGGTCGGACTCGGCAAGACTATCGAGGCCGGCCTGGTGGTCAGGCAACGCCTCATCGACGAGCCTTCGACGAAGGTAACGATCGTCGTCCCCTCCCGGCTGTTGGAACAATGGCGGTCGGAGCTGTCGAACAAAATGCGGCTCGACCAGTTCGAAGGGGCGATCGAACTGCTCGCGCACGAGGACCTGTCTTCCGTCCAGCCGTCGCCCGAAGTTCTAGTCGTTGACGAGGCCCATCATTTGGTTGGTGTGAAGGAGGGACCGCTCGCGGCGAGCGCGGCACGCCTTGAGGCGCTTTCGCCCGAATGCGAGGTGCTGCTGCTTCTGTCGGCGACGCCGGCGCTCGGCGACCCGGCACGCTTCCTGGCTCTGCTGAACTTACTGGATCCCGTCAGTCATCCCATCGACGATCTGGCCGGATTCGAGACCAAGCTCGCGAAACGTCGCGAATTCGGTCGGCTTCTGCTAGGACTGGATCCGGCGAGTCCAGCAATGGTGATCAGGCAGCGGGCTTCGGAGGCGCAACGACTATTCCCCGATGATTCCGTCGTGGCGGATCTTGCGCCGCGATTGATCGAAGCCACCCGTACGCACGAGCGGCTTTCGGCCGAGTTGTGCGAGCAACTGAGAGGGCACATAGCGGAAAGCTATCGGATCCACCAGCGACTGATCAGATCTCGTCGAGCCGACGCGAAAGGCTGGGAGTTCATGCCTCGCGGCCCGCAGTCGGAAGATTCGTCGGATCTGTCGCACGTGCGCGTGGAAGCGGATCCCGACGATCGGATCTCCGAACTCCAGGCTTCGATCGAGGAATGGCGGCTTACGGCTCTCGATGCCGTCGACCCGTCCGATCGCGTTCGGATCGCCGAGCTTGCGATGCGCTATCGGAACATGATCGAAGCTCTCGGTGTGGATCTCGTCTGGTTCCGGAACACGATCGCCGCACTCGATCCGATGTTCGAGGGAGAGAGAGAAATTCTTGACGCGGCCCTATCCATCGCCGAGCGAGACGACGACGAGACGGCGCGGATGTCGATCTCGGTGGAGAGTACCAGACGACTCATCAAGACGCTCTCGTCGACGACCTCGCATCCCAAGATCGTCGCATTTTCATCCTCGACCAAGGCGGCCGTCCGTTTCCACCGACTGCTGGCCGAACGCTCCGACGAAGTGGATTGCCTGCTGTCGGCCCGCTCGGCATCCGCCGTTGATCAGGTTTCGCGCTTCCAGGCTTCGCGACGGGCGGCGGTGCTCGTTCTGGATCGCGGCGGCGAAGAGGGGCTGAACCTGAATTTCGCTGATGCCATCGTCCATCTGGATCTTCCGTTTTCCGCGGCAAGGATGGAGCAGCGTATCGGCCGATTGGATCGATTCGGACGCCGCCATTCCTTGATCAGGCACCGCATCCTAGTCCCGTCCGACGACGACGGCAGTCCCTGGTCGGAATGGCAGGACGTTCTGGCGGACGGACTCCGAATCTTCCATCGATCCATCAGCGACGTCCAGTTCCTGCTCGAAGAAATTGAGCGCGACGTCCTCGTCTCGCTGTTCTCGAACGGGCCCGCCGGATCGTCCGATCTCGCCAGGACGGTCCGCGCCCGGATCGAGGACGAACGGCGATCACAAGACGAGCAGTTCGCGTTGGATCGGTTGGCGCTCGCGGAGCAGCCGATAGAAGAGTTCATCGAAGCGCTGGAAGAGGCCGAAGAAAGGGAGAAGGTTCTCGAGGACGGTATGCAGGCCTGGCTGCTCGGCGTGCTGCAGATGTCGAGGCGCCCACACGCGCGTCCCAATCCCGATCCCTTCGACCTGGCGGCGGACACTCAGACCCTCGTTCCTCAGACGCCGTGGCTCGCCGCGTTCGGACTCGATCGTCCGAAAGCCATGACCTGGCGAAGGCGCATCGCTTCCTCGCGTCCCGACATCACGCTCCTTCGTCCGGGAACGCCCATCATGGACGCCGTCGACCGCTATACCAGGTGGGACGACCGAGGAACCGCATTCGCGACGTGGCGGATCGATCCGGATTGGGACGAGGACCCATGGCTCGGCTTCAAGGTCACTCTCGCCGTCGAACCGGCCATCGAAATGGCGGACCTTTCGAATCCAACGGCCTCGGAGCGAGCGCTCTTCCGAAGAGCGCAGCGCTACCTCACGCCCTTCACCGCCACGCTCTTTCTGGACAGCGGCGCGTCGCTCGTGACCGACCGCAGGGCCATCGAGATCATGTCCCCACGCTACGATTCCGAAGCGGGCGACATCAATCTCGGGAGCAGGCCCGCACTCCTCGCCACCGTGATCGACGCCGCTTCGTTCGAGCATTGCTGTCGCGCCGTCCGGGATGCCGCCTATTCCACAGTGAGCGGCGATCCGGATTTCATCCGCAAGATCGATGCGGCCGGCGAAGCCGCGACCGCCGAACTCAGGCGGCGAAGAGCCGCCTACCATCGGCGATCCGCCGATGGAGATATCTCGGCGATCGCGGATCTCGACGCGGCCGAACTCGTCGTTACGAGCGTGAAGGCGCCGGCGATGCGCGTCGACGCTATCGGTTGTTTCGTTGTCTCCCGCGATCGGCCGAGGGAGGCGCGAAATGGCCGCACTTGAAGGGCACGCCGCCTTCGCGGCGCTCGAAGCTCTGCTCGCGGGCGAGATGCGTGCCGGTTGGTCGGCGAAATCGCAGTCCATCGAAAGGTTGCGCATCGCGCTCACCGAGGAGCCGCAGACCGCAAGTCCGCTGGACCTCGCGGTTCTGTTGAGGCAGGCGCTCGTTCACGAGTTTGCCCGTCGGGAGCATGCGATTTCGCCGACAGTCGTTCTCAGGCATCTGCGGCTTGTCGGATTCGATCGGTGGCAGCGGGTCGGAATCGACGCACGCGCCGACGCCAATGGGGTCTTCGTTCGCGCAGTTCCTTGGTCGCCGGCATGGTTGGAGACGAGTGGACTGGAGGGAGTAGACGGCCGTGCCTCCTCGGAGAGCCGCTGTCGCTTCTTCGATGGCGAACCGGTCGACGGTGATCCGTTGCTCAACTCCGTCGGAAGAGAAGCCTACAGGAGTCTCGGTCAACGTGCTGCCGTCCGCAGCGCGCTATCCACGCCGCCCGGCGGCACGATCGTCGTGGCGCTTCCCACCGGGGAAGGAAAGAGCCTCGTTTTCCAACTCGCGCACACGGTCGGATTCGTCGGCTCCAGGCCGGTCGAAGGGAAGAGTGTCACGCTGGTGATAGTGCCTACGGTCGCTCTTGGCGTGAATCACGAGATCGAGGCCGTCGAGATCTGCAACCTAGTGCCGCCTCTGGCGTATCAGGGGGGCGACGACGCGCGCAACGCTCAGATCGCCCAGCGGATCGCCGACGGAACGCAAGGTCTGTGTTTCGCGTCGCCCGAAGCGGCATGCGGAGCACTCAGATCGTCGCTCAAGAAGGCGGCCGAAGGTGGTTACCTCCGTGCCATGGTGATCGACGAAGCGCACCTCGTCGACCAGTGGGGTACCGGCTTCCGTACCGAGTTCCAGGAGTTGAGCGGTGTGCGGCGCGAACTTATGTCCGTGATGGCAGCCGAACACAGGATGCGGACGATACTGTTATCCGCGACGCTGACCGAAAGTTCGCTCGAGACGCTCAAACTGTTCTTCGGAGGCGACGAGAATTTCGTCAGCTTCGCCGCAGTCCAACTCCGCCCGGAGCCTGACTACTGGATCGCCCGGAGAACAGAGGTTGAGGAACGCGTGGAGCGGGTGCTCGAAGCGATGCACCACGTACCGCGTCCGGCCGTCCTCTACGTCACGGAAGTGAAGGATGCGGACGCCTGGTACGCCCGCTTGCGGGAAGCGGGTTTCGGACGGATCGCGAAGCTGCATGGACAGACGCGGCGGGACGATCGCGAAAGGATCGTGGATCAGTGGCGGAAAGGCGCCTTGGATATCGTCGTCGGAACGTCAGCATTTGGTCTCGGCATCGACTATGCCCACGCACGAACCGTTGTCCACGCCTGCGTCCCCGAAACTCTCGATCGCTTCTACCAGGAGGTAGGGAGGGGCGGTCGGGACGGCTGTGCCTCACTCTCGTTGATCATTCCTGCACACAGCGATCTGCTCAGCGCACAGCATATCAATCGGGAGAGCATCATAGGAATTCCCCGTGGTCTGGAACGCTGGACTTCGATGTTCGAGAACAAGGTGGCTTTGCCGGGCGGGCGATACGCTGTTCGGGTCGACGGACGGCCTGGCACCAGCCCGGAAGACATCGACATGTTCGGCGATCGAAACACCGACTGGAATCTGCGAACGCTCGCGCTGATGTCCCGCGCTCGCATCCTGAACATGAGAGGAAGTCCCGCTCATCGTCCGGCAGACGAAGGAGACTGGCTCGAGGTCCAAATCCTCGAGGAAGGACATCTAGAGAGGGCGATCTGGGACGAGTTAGTGCAGCCGGTCCGGGCGGCCAGCATGGAGGCCAAGGACAGGAACCTCCGGTTGATGGAGGTCTTCCTTTCCGGCGACGATTGTCCCGCAACGGTCCTTGCGAAGCTTTATGGAGAAGACAGGATAGGGATCGAGTGTAGCCGATGCCCGAACTGTCGGCGCGATCCGGATCTTCGTCATCGTACGATTCGTGTCGGCGAACCGCGGTCGCCGTGGCACTCGGCTCCGATGCATCCAGATCTCGTTCGCCTTCTGGGCGGAGACGGCAGATTGCTCGTAACCTACGATCCGGACGCCGTAGGAAGAAAGGTTAACCGGCATCTGGCGGATTCGATTGAAAAGCTTTCCGCGATCGGTCTCGTCAAACTCCTGGTGCTGGGATCCTCGCTCTTCGATCTGGACCGCGTTCTAAAGTTTGCGGAGAGGACACCGTTCTTCGTAACTCGCCTCGAGAGTCTGGTGTACTCGAGACTCCCCCGGGGACCTGAAATAGTACTCGTCGCCCCCGGATCGCGCCTGCACGAAGTGAACTTGATCGCGAACCGGGATTTCCCACGTATCTTCGTTGCCCCGGAACGACAGACGTCGTTCGACGGTCGCCGTCTAGCCGACGTCTTCGGCGGACGGGTCGTGGGGCTCGACTACTTCAGCGCAAAGGTAGCCGAATGAGCATCATCACGACTGCACCCGCCGTTCCTAATAGAGTTCTCGCGCTCTACGCTTCCCTGCTCGCCAGTCCGACGGGCGACCGGAAGCAGCGTTTCGAGAGCCTGGCGACTCCGCCTAGCATTCATGGCCGCGGGGCAAGCGAAGAGGGCGAAGGAACAACGACGCTCTTCAGTTCGACTATCCGTGAGGCGAAGCTGCTGGGCATCTTCGAAGAGGACGAAGAGCGGATAAAAGTGAGCGAGGAGGCGCGAAGCAAGGGTACGAAGCGCGATCCAGAGGCTCGCCTGAAGTCACATCTGATCAGAGTCCTGTTCGATCCGGAGCGCGCCGAGGAAGCCAAGCAACGTGGATTCATGACGGCGCTCGCTTGGTTCTTGAGACAAAATCCACTCGTGCCGATGGAGTTCGGTGCTCCCCCTCAGTCGGAGATCGCGAAGGATCTGGGCGAACATGCGCATCGGACCGAATTGACGAACCTCAACACTTGGCAAAACTTCGTCTACTGGGCGCGCTTTTTGGGTTTCGCCACGATGACCGGCAGCAAGGAGTCGAAGTGGGTCGTTCCGGACCCGATGCACGCAATACGGGACGTCCTAACTGACGTGTTTGGGGAAGACGAAGAACTGCCTATCGATGCGATGATGGCCGGATTGGCGCGCATCTATCCGGTCTTCGAAGGTGGCGACGTCCGGCGCGAGGTGGAGGATTGGTCGAGCGCAGTCCCGGAGTCGCCGAGCGAAAGGCGCCTCTCCGTCGCGACAAGCCTCGCTCTGCAGAGGCTGCATACGAAGGGTCGGATATCGCTCATCGCTCGCGCCGACGCCTCTTCGGCCATCATGCCTCTCGGAACTTCCGAGCGGAGGGTCAGCCACGTTCGCCTAGGGGCGGCAAAATGAAAAATGTCGTCTGCTGGGATCCTTCCGAGGTCCGCCGCATCATCAATCCGTTCGCCGAGCACATGCCGGATTCGCTCTTCCGCGCGGTGCATACGGATTGGACTCTGAAGGTGAGCCCGCCGGTCGGGACTTCATTTCAGGAACTCGTCGCGTCGCCGGCCTACGCGGACATGACGCCGCCCGCGTTTCTCGACGAATTCCTCCGGCACGACCGGCCACACATCCTCGCCGTCGTGCTGGGAGAAACCGGTTCCGGCAAGTCGCATCTGATCCACTGGATGCGCCTCAACATGAAGGACGACGAAGGACGCATGGTGCTGGTCGTCCGCAAGTCCGGCACGAGTCTCAGGGCGATCGTCGAGATGATCATAGATCGTCTTCCCCAGGACGAGCAGCAGGGGTTCCGGGACACCTTGAACCGCGCCGGCGACGGAACGGCGACGCCGGACGGACAGAAGCAACAATTGCTGAACGACATCGCCCACACCATCCGGGAAGATGTCGTTTCGGAGAAGGACGGCAACGCTGAATTTGAGGATGCGCTCATCAGGCACCTGCCGGACATCTTCCAAGATCCTTATATGAGGCAAGCTCATTTCCTGAAGCAGGATGGTATCGTCGCGGAGATCGTCGATCACATTTTCGCTCCGTCCACCGCCAGCAATCGTCCCGACAAGCGGCACGCGTTCAAGATCGAAGATATGCCTTTCGGAGGCATGGACTTCGTCAATGCATCGAAGAATGCAAGGGACGCGCTGAAGGTGATCGATCTCGACTCGGGCGTCACCCACCCGATGGCTCTCCGCATCATCAACCGCAATTTGGCAAAGGCGACGTCGCGAACGTTGAGTTTCTCGGGAGACCGGGTCGAGGAACTTATGGGTCGCCTTCGCACGCATCTGAAGAAACAGGGCCGCGAACTCGTGCTCTTGGTCGAGGAATTCGCACGGCTACAGGGCATCGATCGCGCTCTTCTGCAGGCGATCACGAACCAGGGAGACGGAAGCTACTGCAGGATGCGATCTGCGATCGCGGTGACCACGGGTTTTTTCGAGAGCGTCGCGGAAACCGCCTACATGCGGACGACGCACATCATTGACATGGACCGTTCGACGTCGAGAAAGCGGGACGATGAAGGATCGCAGTCGGATGCCTTGAGCGAATTCGCGGCGCGATACCTCAACGCCGTACGGCTCGGCACGAAGAAGATCGTGGACTGGAGCGCCGCCGCCGCGCCTGGCGACAGTCCACCGAGCAGGTGCTCGACCTGCGCCTACCGGCCCGAATGCCATCCGGTGTTCGGCGAGGTCGAGGGATACGGGCTCTACCCGTTCACGCGGACGGCCTTGCAGAATGCCTCTGGTCAGGTCCATCGATCCAAGCCCGAAACAATGAATCCCCGCATTCTGCAGAACGAGGTCCTTGCGGAAGTGCTGGACGTAAACGAGACGGCCATCAGGACCGGACATTTTCCGTCGATGCAATTCGTCGAAAAGCTCGGCATGGAGGAGCTCAAGGTCAACGATCGCGGCCGGCTCAAGAACATCGGAGCCGAGTTTGCCGACCGAGTGATCCCGTCTCTTGAATTCTACGACGGATCGGGCCGGCTCGTGGATCTTCCGGCTGGTCTCCGGAAGATATTCGACATCCCGCAAATACCCGACGGACTTGCGATCAAGGATCCGCCTCCCGCATTGCCGTCGTCTGGCGAGCCTGCATCGCCCAAGATCGATCTCGAGGAAGCGGCCATCAACGAATGGCTGCGCGGCGGAAGTCTGGATCAGAGAGTGGCGCAGACGCTCCGCGAAGCGATCTTCTCTGCGGTTTCCGAGACGATAGATTGGGACATGCTCGGGCTCGAGCGAAGCACCTTCCTCGGGAATTCAAGGCATTTTCAGCGCATAAGCGTCAATTTCGACCGCGCGACCACGGGCGCAACATCGTCAAGATCCGGTGCCGTCCGCGTGAGGCTTATGGTCCCGGGCAGCATCGATCCTGACAAGGCGGGTCTCGCGCTCATAGGACTCGTGCGCGCAGGCAGGCAGCAGTTCAAATGGGACTTCGATCAAGGGCCGGAAATGCTTGCAGCCTTCCTGGACTGCCAGGAAGATTGGTCACGCGACGTCGAAAGGCAACTGCGAGACATCACGGGTCCCCGGGACAACTGGGATGCTCCGCGCGCGGCGCTCGAGCTACTTTGCCTGGGTGCCGCCGTCGGGGGAAAGATCAAACCCGACTCCTCAACGAGTGAGATCCTCGACGCTGCGCTTGGACAATGGCCCGATAGCCCCTGCGAGGCGCCGGAACTGCGATCGTTGCACGATCGGCTTTTGAGCAAACGCGACAAGCTCGTCGATATCGTCCGTGCGCAGATTTCACTCATGAAAGGAGGTCGGGTTGGCCCGATGATTGACCCGCGCACCGCCGCATCGGCCGTCCGCACACTGCGCGTCCAGAAATGGTTGCCTTTGCAGGATCCGCCGGCCGACGAGAGGGGCGACTACGCGGAGTTGAGCAAGCTCTACTCGGTCGTCAAGTCGTCGATCGAGGCGGCGGTGCTCGCCGAACGCACCTACGTTTAACCTGGCTCAAGGAGATGGACGAGGCGTTCGGCGGATCGCAGACAAGAGCGAGCATCTTGACGGCGGTGCGTGCCCTGAAGGACGTCGCGAGCGACAACGGTCTAGCGGGCGGCGGAAATGCGGGCGCGTTCTCCAACGCCATAGATAACTTCGCCGGCGTCCAGTTCGAGGACGCGATCGCAGCCGCCCGCTCGTTGGCCGAGGTCGACGGTACCGAATGCCTACCTCATCTCGGACGCGGAAGACGTGCGGCCGTGACCGCGGGCCGAGACCTCAAAAGAACGGCGGAAGCTTTCCTGCAAAGCGTCGAGACGAATCTCCAATCCTTCGTCGCGCAGTTCCGCGCGGAAAACGACAAGGTCGAGGATAGCATTTCGTCTGCCGAGGCGTCACTGATCGCCATAGCAACCAGTCTTTCCGACCTCACTCCGCCTGATGAGGAGCCTGTCCGTGCTGCTTGAGCGAACCACCAAACTCGTCGCGGACGTAGGTCAGTTCGCGAAGATGAAACGCTCCGCTGGCGAAGCCAAGGCGTTGCAGACACGGGCCGAGCAGCTCTCGCCGGTCGCGGAGAAACTTGCCGAATCGGCCGAGACTCTGGCGAAGATCCGCAAGGCTGGAATCATCGTCTCATTCATGCCCAAGGAGCGTGACGAACTCGGAAAGCGCACGGCCGATCTTCTGACTGCGCTGCGCGCCGATCCGAACAATCTCGTGAATCCCGCCATCGATCTCAAGTATCAATTCATCGATCGTCTCTTGAGCGTCGCGACGGCGGCGCAAAGCGTTTCTCTCGCCGCGTGGCGACGTCACGTCGCCGAAAACAGCGAGCATGCTCCGGAAGAAATACTGTCCGCTCTCGCCGCGATTCCCGATTATCAGTCGACCGTGGCCAGGATCCGGTCATTACAGAAGCGCGTTTCGCATTTGGCGGAAACCGTGCCTGCGGATCCCGCGAACGTGACAGAAGAGATCAAGCGGATCGCTGCGGAACACCGGGAAATCTGGGAGATGTTGACTGAGGGAGGCATTCCCGACGACGTGACCGCCTTCCTGCGCGCCTGCGGGCTCGACGGGGCCACTCTCGGATCGTTCACGCCGAGCGTCGCAGCTTGGCTCGGCGAGCGGGGTCTCATCCACCTCTTCCGCATCAAGTTGCGATAGGTCGACTTCATGCCAGTTTCCGATGCCGCACAACGCCTTCTCGACGAGATCGAAAAGATCGAGATGATGTCTCTCGAATGGGGCTTCGCGGATGGATCCCTATCGGAGGACGAGGTTCTCGACCTGGCCGAGCGATCCTGCGCAGGCGCGAACGCCGAGGACGTCCTCGAAGAACTGCTCGACGCGAAGCTGATCTTCGAATTCAGGGCGGCCGGCGCGAACGAGCGATATCGTTCGAGGTTCGCCGAGATGACGCGGCTGTTGGCTTCCTTGAGGCAACTGTTCGACCGGAAGCCGTGGCAGAGCGCACCTAGACTGGTGGCAGATTTCAGGATCGACCGTCGGCCGAGACGCTTTCCCATTCGCGATCGCGATCCGGAGGACATTCTTGCGGGAAATGCTTCGACGCTCGGGCGCTCGCAAACCAGGCGCGAAGTCTGGCGGGCACTCACGTCGGCGAAACCCGGCCTCTTGCTGGCCTCGTTCCAGGAGCGGTCGGCGGCACGACTGGTCGCCGACCCCTCCGACGGTGGGACTATCATCACGGCCGGCACTGGCAGCGGCAAAACGCTCGCGTTTTATCTTCCCGCGCTCGTGCGCGTCGGCGAGGCCATAGGACCCGACTACTGGGTCAAAGTCCTTGCAGTCTATCCGCGCATCGAACTTCTGAAGGATCAGTTCGGGGAGGCCTATCGGATAGCCCGCTCCCTCGACGGTCTGCTCGAAGCGAAGAACGTAAGGCCGGTCCGACTGGGCGCCTTCTTCGGGGCGACGCCGCAGCGCCCGGATATTCGCAGTGTCGAGGAGAGGGAGTGGACGCGCAGAGGTTCGGACTTCGTGTGTCCTTGGCTTCGATGCCCGGCATGCGAAGGCGAACTCCTTTGGAAATCGAGGGACATCGAGGCGTCTCGGGAGGAGTTGCATTGCGCGAACGCCGGATGTTCGGGTCAAGTCCCGTCGACCCGAATTGCGCTGACACGCGAGAGCATCCAGAGACGCCCGCCGGATATATTGTTCACGACCACCGAGATCCTGAATCAACGTATGTCCGATCATTGGACTAGGTCGGTCTTCGGCATCGGCGTCCCGCCTGCAAAGAAGCCTTTCCTGGCTTTACTCGACGAAGTCCACACGTACGAAGGCACGAGCGGAGCACAGGTCGCATTGACGCTGCGTCGATGGCGTCACCTGCTCGGCGCCCCCGTCATGTGGGCAGGCCTCTCGGCGACCTTGTCGGAAGCGCCGCGTTTCTTCGCGGATCTAACGGGCGCGAACGCCGATGATGTTGTCGAAATAACGCCGTCATCCGACGAGATGGAAGAGCAGGGAGCAGAGTATCAATTGATGCTTCGCGGGGATCCGGCCTCGCGCGCATCGCTTCTGTCGACCACGATCCAGACCTCGATGCTGGTCGGCCGTACGCTCGATCCGCCCCAGCGTCCCGTGTCGCAGGGGCTTTTCGGAGCGCGCACGTTCCTCTTCACAGACGATCTGGACGTGACGAACAGGTTGTTCGACGACATCCGAGATTCGGAAGCTTACGATATCTGGGGCCGACCAACTCCCAACAGGTTGCCGTTAGCCAACCTGCGCGCCGGGGGCGCCGACGCGGCGCTGCGCGACTTTGAGGGTCAACGCTGGCGGATGTGCGAAGAAATCGGACATCAGTTGGATCGACGTCTCGTGGTCGGTCGGACGACCTCGCAGGACGCGGGAGTAGACACTCGTTCCAATGTCATCGTCGCGACGTCGACCCTCGAAGTGGGCTACAACGATCCCGACGTCGGCGCCGTCATCCAGCATAAGGCGCCGCGGGCGATGGCGTCGTTCCTCCAGCGCAAAGGTCGCGCGGGACGCCGGGTCTCGATGCGACCGATCACCATAACGGTGCTGTCGGACTATGGCCGCGACCGCGCGCTGTATCAGGCGTACGAACACCTGTTCGACCCCTCACTCGAAGTCCAGCATCTGCCGATCGGCAACCACTACGTCCTCAAGATGCAGGCCGTGTATTGCCTCATGGACTGGTTGGCCTCCAAGACCGCCGGGCCACAAAGGGCCTGGATCTGGGATCTCCTCAGCCGGCCCCTGCAGACGGCAAATGCGTCGACCGCGCAGGTTTTGGACGACGTGCGCGATCTTCTGATCGACCTCTCCCAGGCGAAACCCGGCACGGTCGCGGACCTTCGATCCTTCATCGGAGGAGCGTTGAAGCTCGACGAAGCAGCGCTGGATGATGTGCTCTGGCGCGCGCCCCGATCGCTGCTTCTCGAAGCGATACCCACAATCGTGCGCAGGCTCTTCAGGGATTGGAAGCTCGCCTTTCCCGAAGGCACGGAGCGGCGCGACTTCCAGACCGACTATCATCCGTTGCCAGATTTCATTCCTCGCAACCTATTCAGTGACCTCAGCCTTCCCGAAGTCCGTATCTCTCTTCCCGCAGCGTCCGCTCGTCTGGACGAGAGAACGGAGACCATGCCGATCCTGCAGGCTCTGAAGCAACTTGCACCCGGCAGGGTCACCCGCAGGTTCGCGTTCGAACGAGCCGGCCTGTCCCATTGGGTACCGGTCGACCCCACGCTCCCGGGCCAGGAGATGCTCGTCTCGGATTTCGCCGAAGAACACGAGTATATCGGCTCCTTTAAGGCCAACTGCAACGACCTTACGGCGGAAGAAGAAGTGCGCGTCTACCGGCCATGGTCCGTGCGGATGCAGGCGACGCCGAAGAACATCATGCCGACGAGCAACGCTCAACTCGTCTGGCAGAGTGAACTGTCGACAAACGGAGATCCCCTCGTCGTCCCCGTGCCATCGCGATCCGCGTGGTTGACCTACGTCAGGACGGTCTCGTTCCACCTACATCGATTCCGATCGAGCATCACGGTGCGCCGCTTCGCGTCTCTGTCGCACGCTAACATCCGCACCCGCGACGACGAATTCCAGATCGTTACGCGCTTCCGCGACGAACGAGGCCCGGCGGCTCTCGGATACGAACTCGAAGTCGACGGATTTTTCATGGAGTTGTCGCTGCCGAGCATCGACGAACTCCTACGGACGACGTTGCCGGGTCTCCTCGCCGCGAACACATGGCTGGCGTTTCTTAGGGACTCGTTCCGAGCCGACGCCCTTCTCCCGCACGATCTCAACGAATTCCAGCGCGATTGGCTCTTCCAGATCCTGCTTTCTGCGCTCTGTGCGGAATCCGCGGTAACCGGTCGAAGCCTGTCCGAAACCGCCGTCGACCTTCTGGCCGAGGATCGGCTTCAGGCGCTCATGCACGATGCGATGTCGGAGTTGTTCGGTGCCGCGCCGCCGCAAGCCGATCCCTCCGACGATGCGACTGACCAAGACGACCCCGACGACGATGCGGCAGAAGACGATGGGACGGGGCGCGCTGCGGGACACGGAAGCAGCCGGCTACAACGCGGTCTCTCGGACCAACTCGCTCGCCGCGAAGTCCGCGACCGTCTGCGCGCTTTGGCGGCGCGATTCGACGATAGGTCGGACGACGGCTACGGCAGGTGGCTGAGGGACACGATCGCGCATACGCTTGCTGAGGCGCTCTTGCAGGCCTGCATGGCTTCGGCTCCTCGGCACGCGGCGGTCGACGATTTGCTAGTAGACGTCCAGGAAGACAAAGACACGGGAACCTGGAGGATCTGGGTTACCGAGTCCACGCTCGGTGGTGCCGGCGTGGTCCAGGCCTTTGCTGATCGCTTCTCGGCCGAACCGCGGATCTTCTTCAACGCGCTCGAAGCGTCCCTCGCGGCCACGGATCTCGAACTCGTCGACGACGGCTTGAGAAGGGTGATCGCGCTCGCTGGTCGGGACAGGGACGTAATCGAGCGACTCGCACGACTGCGCGCGGCCGAAGGGCATCGGGAATTCGAAAGACAGTGGCGCGATTTTTCGGGAACTCTCGTCCGTCGCGGCATGACCGATCTCGGTCATGCGCTGACCGTGTCGTTGACGAGTCGACTGCTGAGAGCGGGCGGAGGTCCGGCGCTCGATGAACTCCTTGCGCGGCTGCTCGAACACTGGGACAGGACGGAGGCGCGAACGGGTATCGCCCTCGGGCTTCGCGAATTCAGCTACGTTTGTGCGAAGGACCCGGCGATCGCGGCCGAAGTCAAGGCGTTCCTCGCGCGCCTGCCCGGTCAAGGGGCCGCGCGCGTGTCAATCATCGCCGCGGTTACGAACTTGCTATGGCCGCGAGCAGGGGAGGTTCGCTTGCGCTCGCTCCGGTCGTACAATCCCTACAAAGGCACGAAGACCACCGACCCCGCGCTCGTGCGGTCGCTGCTGATGTCGGTCGCGGTGACGGAAGTCGATCTCGCGGAAGACGACTGGAATGCCGGGCTAGAGGACGCGCTCGAAAGATTCGGCACGGTGAAGCTCGTGGCCGACAGCTCGCGGAGCGCGGACTTTAGGGCGGCGCTCGTCATGCTTCTGGTGTCGCCGGTGGACGTAGGCTTCTTGCAGTTCTTCCCCGCCGTGGACCGCGTCGAACGTCTCGAGGGTAAGGTGTCGGCGACCCTCGTGCTTCGGGAGCAGGTATAATGGCTTCATCCTCCCGGGACTTGCACGGGCCGGCACAATCGCGCGCAGTGCGCGATCTTCTGCAGGGCCTGTTCGCCGCCGAACTCGTCCACCCGAGCGCCAAGCTCTGGCTATTCTTCGCTTGGATCACCGACATCGAACTGCTGGACAATTCGGCGCGACAATTCTCGGCGCTTGAACCCGACTGGCCCGCCGCGCAGATAAGACTTTCGAAAGTGCTCGAAGCGTTGCTCGTCCGGAACGTGGAGTTGAGACTGATCATCCGCGAACACGGGTACAACAATTACTTCATCGCCAAACTGAAGGATCTGAAGAGCCGGCACGGCGACAAGATAAAGTGGATCGTGCAGAAGGACTATCACGCCAAGGGACTGCTCGGATCCGATTATTTCCTGAGCGGATCGATGAATCTCACGGTGAGCGGAATCACCGTGAACGGCGAGCATCTGGTGCTCCGATGCGACCCGGCCACGGTCGCCGAGCAATCGCTGCAACTCGAGAGCCAATGGGAAGGCCTGGTGCGATGATCTGCGACACCACTCAGCGGTCCGCCGCAGTATTGTCGAAGATCGCGAACCTCGCCGGCGCGGTTCGGGAGGATTGGCGGCAGCTTTTCGACAGGCTCACGGCCTCCGCTACCGATCCGGGCTTTCCGGGCGGCCTGGTTCCGATCGCGACGCCGGCCGGCGGAGTCCGCGTGTATGCTTTGGCGAGCGACGATCGGCAATGGCGGCAACTCCGGCCGCTTCTGCTTTGCTTCGCCGGTCCCACGCTCACCTCTTTCAATGGTCTGCCGGCGACGCTTTCCGGAACGGATGCGATCGAGAAGGTTCTCGCGGAAGCCGATCCGAGCACCGTCGGCATCCTGGATCTGCCGTCTGACGACACGATCCGTGCCCAAGGTTTGAGGGCTCTGGTTCGGCTCGTCACCGTATGGTCGCGTGCACCCGCGATGGACGGCAAGCCCTCCGAGCCGACCAGTTGGCTGCTCGCGGACTTCCAGGACCAAATCAACGTCGGACGACGGGAAGCGGCATGGTCCGTCGTCAGGCGACTCGAAGACGAGTTGCGACTGGATGCGCTCAACATCCGCTTCCTGGAAGTCCAATTGTTCGCTGCTTTCGAAGACTGGCAGGCAATCGTCGCGATGCGTGGTCTGAAGGATCTCTGCAACGCACGTCGACCTCCGTCCGTCACGAATGCCATCATGGAGGCGCTCTATCGGGTGAAGCTCGCAAGCGCGTTCGATGCGGAGGATCTCGACACGCTCCTGAGCGCCTACGAACGAGAATGCCGACCGATGGCACAATCGTTGATCGTGCTCCCTCCCCGGGCCGTAATCGGCGACGCGGCCCTGCGCATCTCCGCGATCGAGGCGATCATTGACGGCGACCGGAGCGACATCTCGAAGCGTCTGCGATCGCGCTCGGAGGCGATCGGCTGGCTCGCGGCGCATCTGGGATCCGCGGAAGGGGAAGTCCCGTCGCCGGTCCCGTCGCCGAACGCACTTGACGACGCCCGGATCGCGCTGGCGAAAACCGACGGCCTTTCTCCTCTGGAGCAGATCAATGCGTTGTGGACCACGCTGAGAGCTCTTCCCCCCGACCAATTGGATGCGCTCCGGGGCGCGGAGCCGTTCAAGTCCGTCCTCCGGGAATTGGCTCCCCAAGGCGTGCCGTCCGCGCTGCCGGCCAACTGGATCGAATGGCTAGAGCGTGTCCACGAACCCGGCTTCGGAGAAGCTCTCGCGATCGCGCGCCGTGGAAAGGACGAATGGAGCATCGGCGACGCTGAAGCCGATCCGGCGAACGTCGCCAGATTGCGAGCGGCCCTCGCGAAAGTGGAAGAAGGCACGATCGCGGGCGACCGCGCGATAGACGCGCTGCCGCTGATGGTGGCATGGCTCCAACGCGACCCGGACTTTCCCCGGGCGTCCTTCCAGCCTATCTATTCGATGCTTTTGACGATGTTCGCCATCGGCAGCCGCCGCGGCAGGCCCATCTACGAGTCCACCGGACTTCTCACCAAGGCGCTGCTGTCCGTCGGCCTGGCGACGGACGTATACAAGGATCTCCTAGGTGACGTGTCCGAACTGATGGGATCCGGCCTTGGTGCCGAATCGGTCTATTGGCTACTCGACATCGTCGAGGAGACGCTACGCTTTCCCGCTCCGGACGCCGAAGCGCGCTTGTCCTTCTGGCATTCGGGGCTGGCGAGGATCGAGCCCCTGCGAAGTAGGTTAAACGCGTTGCAGCGGGCCTCCTTGGCTGAATTGGCCGGTGCCCTCGGTTGGTCGACTGAAACCGTAGATGCGATCGTCTCGACGACTTCCCCGGACAGCGCGCGCGTCGTTCCCTCCGGTCTGCGGATCGCCATTTATACGCTGACCGAAGCCGTGAGCAGACAAGCAAAGGTGGTACTGGAAAAGACGTTGCCGTCGGCCGTGGTCGACTGCTCGGCCGATCATGGTGGCAGCAGAGAGCTGAAGGCGATGGCGGAGAACGCCGACATCTTTGTAATCGTGGCGCTCTCGGCAAAGCACGCCGCCACGGATTTCATACGATCTCACCGAGGCAAACGTCCTTTGTTGTACGCCCAGGGACACGGCTTCACGAGCATCCTGCGTTGCATCGACGAATTTCTATCGAAGACGTAGGCAGCTATTGTACCACACAAGCTGACGTATGGATTTTGACGCCGGCCACTACTTGGATTTCGTTCTTGAGACGGCACGGATCGATTCTACGCCTTGTAGGCACGACGACCGTCAATCCTTTTCCACGGGTTGAATCGCCTGCAGTCGTTCAGTCTGGAATCCTAGCGATCGCAACAACCGAAGACTGCCTTCGCTGCTTGAGAACTTCAATTCTTTTTCGGGGGGCATGTCGTTTGCGAGACAATACGCGATCCGAAGAATCGCCTTTGCGGGCAACAGTCGTTCCTTGTACCTAATGACCAAGCCTCGTACTTTCGGTTTGGACTCTCCCGAATTCAAATAAACTTCGCAAGCTTCGCTCACGTGAACAGACGTTACGGACTTCCAATTTAGTCCCATAGCTCTACTCAATCGGCTGTATGTCTATTGTACTTGTTTGGGTTTGGCTTTGAATAAGTTCGCCCTTTGCCCCCTTGCCGGCCAAGGTTGCCCCCTTTCTACATCACTTAAGCGCTTGAACAACTATCGAAAATCTCCTCGCATATGGGTCAACCTTGGACCCCGAAAGGGCAACGTTCGAAGCCGAAAGACAATGTTGCAGGTCGATTGACAAGGAACAGTCCACTCCCGAGGTCGTCCGAGAGAGTTCTTTCGGAATTCCATGTGGGCCATCAAGCGACGGCCGGCGACCGAGCGCGCTCTGCCTTGAATTTCGTGTGGCCGTTTTCGCGGAGCTGGCACGCCGGACAAGTGCCGCAACCACGTCCCCATTCGTTCTTCGTCGAAGTGTCCCCTTGGTAGCAGGTCAATGTCCTATCGCGTATCAAGTCGGTCAGCGTTTGGCCGCCCAGCTTTTCCGCGAGGCTCCAGGTCTGCGCCTTGTCGATCCACATCAGCGGCGTTTCGAGGACGAAGCGGCTTTCCATGCCGAGGTTGAGAGCGACTTGTAGCGCCTTGACCGTGTCGTCGCGGCAATCGGGGTATCCCGAGTAGTCGGTCTCGCACACCCCGGTCACGATGTGTTTGAGGCCGCGCCGGTAAGCGACGGCCGCGGCCAGCGTGAGAAACATGATGTTGCGGCCGGGCACGAAGGTGTTCGGCAGTCCCGATGCCTCGGCGACGATCTCGACGTCGCGCGTCAGCGCGGTCTCGCTGATCTCTCCGAGAACGGAAAGGTCCAGCACTCGGTCGGGTCCCAGCTTCGCTGCCCAGGCAGGAAACGCCGCTTCTAGGCCTTGGCGGAAGTCGCGCCTGGCGTCCAGTTCGGCGCGATGACGTTGGCGGTAGTCGAAGCCGATCGTTTCGACGTGGTCAAAGCGGTTGAGAGCCCACGCAAGGCAGGTCGCTGAATCCTGTCCTCCGGAAAAAAGCACCAATGCTGTGTTGTCTGGCATCAAGCGGCCTCCCGCTCGAACACGCTGCAGGCGCCGGCGTCGCTGTCGCGGCGGACCGTGACGCGCCAAAGATTCGGACATTCGGGTTTTACCTTGCGCCATATCCAGGCCGCTAGGTTCTCCATGGTCGCGGGGCCGAGGTCGTTGATCTCGTCGAGGAAACGGTGATCCAGCCCATCCCGTGCTTCCTCGAGACTTCGCTCGAAAAGCCCGAGATCCATTAGCATTCCCGTTGAAGGGTCCGGCTGCCCGCGCAGAACTACTTCGGCGCGATAGGAATGTCCATGTATCCGCAGGCTTGGCTCTACGTCGACCTTGCGGCTTAGAGTGTGCGCGGCGTCGAAACGGAATTCCTTGCTGAGTTCGTAGATCATCTGATGCTCATGTATTTGTGCGTCTGTAGCGAGAGCTTCCATTTCGGACGCCGGAGGCAGTAGGCGATCGCGTCCGCCATGTTCGAATCTCGGTCGGCATTGTCCATGGGTTGCAGCAGGAAATGTTCGAAGGCGAGGTCTTCGAAAGATGCAGGATCGACGTTCTTCTGCGGAAAGACGAGTTTGAGTTCGTTGCCGGACTGCTGAGCGAGATTCGTCGTGCCCTTCGGACTCACGGTGATCCAATCGATGGGCAACTCGACCGAAAGAGTGCCGTTGGTCTCGATCGCGATCTCGAAATCGGCGTCGTGCAGAGCGGACACGAGTCGGTCGTCGACCTGGAGAAGGGGCTCTCCGCCCGTAAGGACCACGAAGCGTTTACCTCCGAGGCCAGCCCACATGCTCTGGACCGCACTGGCCAGCGCCGCAGCACCATCGAAGCGACCGCCGCCCAGGCCGTCTGTCCCAACGAAGTCCGTGTCGCAGAAGTTGCATGCGGCGGTCGCGCGATCGGCTTCGCGTCCGCTCCACAGGTTGCAGCCCGCGAACCGGCAGAAGACCGCTGGCCGTCCCGCATGGCGTCCCTCGCCCTGGAGAGAATAGAACATCTCCTTGACGGCGTACCTCACGTCGTCACGCCGCCCTGACCGAACCCGCGAGGCGCCGCTTCAGCACCTGCGTGAGATACAGGGTAAGTTGCCGCACGTCAGCCGGCACGTTCTGCAAACCGTTCCATCTGCGGCGCTCGCTGCCGAAGTCCCATTCGCCCGAACTCCACGCGGTCTTGCCCTTCAGCAGCTTCAGACCGCGGGCGAATTCGTCGCGCGATTCGGCACCCGTTGCGCCGTTCAGGTAGTCCATCACGTAGCCCAGCGCGATGATGCCCGTACCGTGAACCAGGCGCGAAGTCTTGGGCGTCTTGCCGATCCAGTCGTCCGCGAAAACGTGCTGCACGGCATGGTAGAATTCGCTCATCATAGAGACGCCATGCTTCAGCAGCATCTGGTCTTCGCTGGCGTAAAGCCGTAGCGCGCCGTCACTCAGAGAATTCATGATCACGCGTTGAAGGACAGTGTCCCGGATCGCCCCCTTTGGATTGGTTTGCTGTTTGATCATGCCTTTGAGCGACGAGCCGGCTCGGTAGTTCAGCGCTTCCGCCACGAGAGCGGCCTGCGAACGGCCGGACATGCGCGGTGGCAGATCGCCGACCTTCGGAAGAAGTTCGTAGACCAGCGCCTTCGGCAGGGGCCGGGTGTTGTTGACGAGTATGAACTGCTTCTGGAGCTCCTCTTCCGTTTCGCAAAGGAAGCCGGACACCAGAACTTCGAAGTCGCGGCCGCGGAGCTCGGAGAGTGCGGTGAAGCGCTGCTGGCCGTCGACAATCCAGCCGGGCGGACCGTCGGCGGTGTCAACAACCAGTTCGCGGCGCCGGTCGCCAGAGGATCCGCCTTTAAGCTTCGCGTTTCGCATGAACGCGACGACGATCGGATTGGGAAGAATGGCGCTCGGCTTCTCGAGATAGTCTCGGATCTCGCGGATGTGGCCCGCGATCTGGGGACGCTGGAAGCCTTGCAGAGCGCCACCTTCGTCCCGGCCCGCGCGCTCGATGCGCGCGATCTTAGATATTTCGTCGGCTCGCGCCACGAAGGTGAAGACTTTGAAGCTCGGGCTCTGGATCGGCGCGAGGGCATCGAAGTGGAGATATCTCGGTTTGCTCATGCGAGTTCCTCGCGGAATTGGTTCAGATGGGTGTGGAATACGTGGAGGTTGTGGATACCGCGGCGCTTGTTGCGGTTCGAAGTTCGGAAAATAACGGCCTCGACGCCTGCTTCGCGGCAGACGCGGCAGCCGCAACTCTCCCACGGCCGATCGGAAAGCGTGCGCGAATAGACTTCGCGCTGCCGCAGGGCGGCGTGAGACCGTGTCGTCATCGATGGATCCGCGTCCCAGTTGAGGGCCACCCAATAGTCCATCACTGCGTCGAGACATTCCTCGAGACCAGCTTTGTGTGCCGCGTAGCCGCGCACGCCTTCTAGCGCTGCGCTTTCGAGACGCCTCGCCAATTCCTGATTGAGACTGCCTTCACGGGCTTTCCGCTTGAGCTTGTTGTTCTCGATCGCCTGCGGGATGCGTATCGCAGTGTAGTAGGAAAGCTGGCCGGAAGAGTTGCGGACCCAGTAGTTCTTCTTCGCATCCTTGAACGCGCGCAGCAGCGGCGACGTCGTGTCGAAGCTGTTCACTTTGTTCCGCTCGAGTACCGCGAGGTCCTCGATCTTGCCGAAACCGAGCAGATGGAGATGTATGCGTGAAGGGATCGCGCTCCTCAAGGTGCAAAGGACCCGCTGGATCTGCTCGATCTTGAGGGGCACGGTGCCTCCGATCGCCAGATAGCGATACCCCATCTTGACGAGGTTTAGCGCGGCGTCGGCCATGCTCTCCGCCGACCAGCCTTGGATAACGCCCATCGGGGTAAAGCCTTTGCCGATCTTCTTGGATACCCTGAGAAATTCAACCGCGTTCTGCTGCGTGATCTCGAAGCGGCGTCGCACGTCCTCCGACACGTCACGAAAGCGGCGGACGAGACCGACTTCGTCGAAATCAAAGATCACGTGGTCCGGAGAACAGCCGTGAGTGAAACCAGCGTCAGCGTAGAACTCGGCAGTGTCGTCCGCGTGGTAGGGCGGCTCAGGGAGATTTCGGTAGTTGAAGGCTCCGCAATCGCCTACCAGCATGCTGTCGGGAAACTTAGCGAGCGGATACCGCAGGAACTTCCTCGCCCCCTCCCGCCGGAAGCGCATCATTTGAGCTTCCGAATATTTTCCTGGGAACGCTGCGTCGCCCACGATCGCGCGTGAGACAAGAATTCCGTCGTACGGAGCGCTCTCTAGGAACTCGTGCGGGTATTGGTCGTCACGATGTATCAGGCGGCCCAGAACATTGCGGTCGGCAAGGAAATCGTACAGGGGATCGATGGTATCGATGCTATCGGCAAACACGAAGCGCATCACGCCACCTTCGAGAATGCGTAAGCGTGATCGAGGCGGACCAAATATCCCGCTAGCATGCGGATATCCTTGCTAACGTTCTGGATCTCGTTCCAGTCGCGTTGAAGCTCGTTCCAGCGACCCGAGGTCCAGCGGCACTGCGGAGCAAGCCGCGCGAGCGCCTCGGCGGCATGCCGACGCAGATCCGCGCCGGGCGCGGCGCGGGACATCACACGGTCCATCAATACGCTCATGGCGGCGATACCCGCAGAATGCATTAATCGGCTCTCGGTTGGCGGCCGACCCCAAGCATTAGGGAACACGTCTCGCACGGCGCACCAAAAGCCAACGAGGAGACGGAACATAGCATCGACGTCCGCCGGAATATCGCCGGACGCCTTATAGGGCGCCAGGGCGCCAAGCGCCCCGTTGATGCTATTGCGGATCGCTTTCACCAGAGTGGTATCGGTTACCACGGCTTCGGACGAGTCCTCGGATATCCGCTTGATGAGACCTTTGAACGGGGAGTTCTGCGAGGTTTGCAGCAGATGCACTAGTTCGCTCGGAATCTTTCGTGCCGACAGGTCGCGCGGAAATACGACGTCCAGTTCCGGCAGCAGTTCGTTGATCAGCCGAGGATCGAGCGGTCTCGCCTTGTTCACCAGAATGAACTGTTCGCGATGTACCGACAGTTCTTCCGAGACGAACGCTACGACAGGTACTGGGAAGGCTTTGTTCTGCGCCTGGGATAGCGCAATGGAGCGCTGCTGACCGTCAACGATCCAGGCGCATTTGGTGCCATCTCGCGGCATCGGAATTCGCAGCGTACCTGACTCGCAAATCCGGATGTCGCCCTCTGGACGCTCTCCACGGGATTGGATGAAGCGTGCCGACGGCGCTATGGCGAGAATGATTGCATTGGGAAAGAGGACCGGGCCTTGATCCAGAAAATTCGTGATGGCTTGCACGTGGCTTCTAATCCCCTTGCGCTGAAAGCCGTGCAACGAACCGTCACTGTCTCGATGGACGCGGCTGATCTCCGCGATCCTGAGGAGGTCTGCGCCCGCCATGAAGAAGGCATACACTGGCTTCTCCGCCTGCCGCGTCCTGACCGCTCGTACCGCGAGTACTGGATCGTCGGTCTTCTTCGGGCGGGTCATGACGCCCCCCTCTTTCCGGCGGCGATGCGGTAGAGTCGCCCGAACCGGGACTGCTCGCAGGCGATCCCGTCCTCGTGCCGGAGAGTGGCTAGCATCCGCGCGGCACCGGACTGCATCCGCAACCGCCTCTCGATGACTGCGAGAATCTCTTCGTCCGTCAGTCGCGGACGCTGGACTTGGCGCGGCAACTTCAGACTCTTGAGTGCGGATCTCACGGCTGCAAAGTCGTCCTCGCGCCCCTTGCTCCGTCTTACCGCTACCGACCTGGCGAAATGGAGCATGGCTCTTTGGGCGAAGTCCGTACGAGTGCCGGGAAAGATTGCGTTGAGGCGCTCATCATAGGGGGCGATGGCCACGTGCAACGTCGTCGGCAATGCGACCTCAAGCGAAGCGCCAAAAATCCTGAGCCTTTCGAGCATTTTCGGCGGCGCGCCGGCGAGACTGGCCCCCACCATCTCCGCGTAGGGGCGCGAAAGCGCCATGAGAATGCGGCCCGACGTCCGGCCGGCGACGTCGCTCCATTCATCGGAATAGACGCACGTCAAAAGGCTCGAGAACCATTCGGCGGGATCGAAGTCTCCGAGGATCTTCCGAGAAACTGACTGTTCGTGCCGCGCCGAAATCGTCAATCCGTACGCGGGAATCGACAGAGAGGCGGGCACGATGCCGAGGCCGGCCGAAAGAATGTAGAGACGGGCGGCGGAGAGATTAGCCGTTTCTTTTGCCAGCCCAAATGCTCGACCCGCGTAGAAGGTGTTTGCTGGCCTGCACTCCGGGAGTCCTTCGACCTTGGCGATCCACTGCGCAGCCACGGCCTGCTGATTTCCGCGTGATAGGGAAGATGGCGTCGCCGCACGGGTCGGCTTCGCTGACTTGCGATGGGAGCAGGTCGTGATCACAACGTCATTAGGTATTATGATGCCTTCGCTTTGCGGGCGACGTTTTGCTCTCATCGGCATGAATAACTGCGCCCCACTAAGTCCCCGAATGCGCCGGTTTCAACTGAAAGACGAAACCGGCGGACTCTTGCGGCACAAGATAACAGCGTCGAATGGCCGCGCGAATCGCAACATATTGTCTTCACGGCGACTTAGCTAGGCCATCATTCAAGAAATTGCAAACTGCGAATTGCGGAATGAGAAAGTAATCAACTGCAATGAAGGGGCGCAGTTATTCACAAAGACGCGCGCCATCAGGCGCCCAATCGGCTGCTTTTCTGCGGCAGAGAGGTTATTAGTCCAAGTTACGACCGGGGCCGATCGCAATTCCCGCGAGCAGCGCATTTGTTCAAGAAATCAACGGGTTTAACCGGACCATGCCAGGGCAAGCTTTGGCATTAAAGGCGCGGATTTCGGGCCGTCGTCAGATTGTCGAGTACCGGCGGACCATGCGGGTCGGCTACCGTCGTTTCGTTGCGACGCCCGTGACATGAGTGTCGGGCAGGTCGGGGTACGCATGGGGACATCTCGACGTATCTGCAGAGCCGCCGATCGGTTCTGGTCGAAGATTTGGCATCGAGGAGTGGATCTAATGGACCAGAGCAAACCTGACGCCGTGCCGGATTATCTGCTGTGGGTGAAGGACGCTCCTTTGTTCATGGACGAACTTAACCTGGGCCGGTTCTACGACGCGGCCTTGCGACCAGCCTTCGATGAGAACGCACCCGTGAAGCTGAAGCTCACCGAAGCGATGAAGGAGGACATCAAGAACAAGTACGGCGCCAAAGGAAACGTTGGACTGGCGAACTGGCTTTCCTTCATTGCCTCATCCTCGGTCGAGCTCGCCGCCGAACACGAGAAGACAAAGTCGCAATCGCAAGGCTCGGAAACCGAGATCTTGTTGCAGCCGATAGCAACACCGCACCGCCAACTCGAGCAGCTC
This sequence comes from Bradyrhizobium sp. CB1015, assembly GCF_025200925.1. Classification (GTDB taxonomy): domain Bacteria; phylum Pseudomonadota; class Alphaproteobacteria; order Rhizobiales; family Xanthobacteraceae; genus Bradyrhizobium. Next base: position 686,660 of record NZ_CP104174.1, read on the forward strand.
ACGATTTTCTATCTACTCGGGAGGCCGAGCCAGCTTCTGGTCGGAGGTCCGGAGGACGTCCTTTTGTGGCACAAGGAATCACTCGGCCTTTCCGTCCCTCGGCCGCTGGTTTTCATCGACCTGCCTAAGCGATCGAAAATCATTCCGATGGCGGCCGAGTTCGTCAATGGAAAGGTCATCACACTGTTCGATAAGCTTCCTGCCGATAATGGTGAGAGACCACCAAAGTACGATCGAGACCACAAGAACGAGTATTGGAACTGGTTCGACAAAAATTTTAATCCGGATACTGCGCTAACCGCGCTCGAAGAAGCGGCGACAGATAATGGGCGGATCGAGTGGGTGGATTTCCGCGTTCCTATCGGAGAGATCCCGAACACCATGCACCTCCATATCGAGGTCGCCGGCAAGTACAATACCGGCACCTTCGGGTACCGTCTGATCCGCCGCGGCGAAGGACACGGAGTGCGGATCGTTGGCTCTTTGCGCGACGGCCCCGACGTTAACGTTCTGGCGCTATACGAAAAATGAAGGAGCTCGGCTAGCTGCGCGCCCAAAACCGTGCCCACGAGCCAACGGCGGCGGATAGTTAACGACTACGAGCTCTTCTTCTTTGCTCCCTTCTTTACGCTTTTCTTCTTTTTGCCCGGTTGTTCGTATTGGCCTGCCAGATCGCCGGGGTCGACAAGCGACACGCGGTCATACCAAGGCCGGTTATAACGACCGTTCGAATCGATGGTCTTTAACGCATCCAGAAGAACCGTCCGTCCTTGGCTGGTATCCAACTCCTTTTGCTGCCACTCGACGGTCCAGAAATCTAAGGGGATGCGCTTCAATACCCGATCGACACCCGTCTCGAAGGTCTTCTCATTGGCGAAGTCGAGAGGCTCGTCCGACATCCTCTGCGCGGCTTCCAGGCTGTCTAGCACGTAGATAGTCAGCACGATTATCGTCACTTTCTGCAGCAGATGGCTCGGCTTTTCAGGTGTATCTTCATGCCAGGCGGCATCGAACTGATCTTTGATCCGCGACCATATCGCAAGGAAGAAGTCGCGCTCCAGGTCTTCGATACCCAGCAACGTCGCTCGATCCTTTGTCTCAGCCAACGCACTCTCGATCGCATTTGGCGCGATGAACCCGTTCTTGTTGGTCGGCCAGTTCAGCAACCCTTTGAACGGAGGCACGCTATCTACGTACTGATAGTCCTCGTATTTCGCGTCCTTCATACCCAACGTGACACCCGCGCTCTGAACGAGGCGGTTGTTGAGTTCCTCCTTGTCGAACGACAAATTGAGTGCCCTGATGTGATCCCTCGATACTCGGGACGCGCTATTGTTGATGACGACGAACTGGAAGGCACGTTCGGCATCGTCGTCACCGATGAAGGCGACTATGTTCAGGTGCAGAGTCGCGCTGTGCTTGGCAACGCCAAACGCACGGTGTTGCCCGTCGATGATCAATCCTGGCTTGTCGTCACCTGTCAGGGTGATCACTAGCTTCCCGTGTTGTCCCCGGTTGTCGTCACTGTCTTCTTTGGCGCTGAAACTTACCGATTTGCCACCAAGAGCAACCACAATGGCGGTTGGGATGGTGTTGCGCGGATCAGCGTCGAGGAATTTCGCGACTTTCTTGACCTTGAGATCGCGAAGAGGACGTTGGGCTCCCGTGGGATTTTCCGGCTTCAACCGATCGACGTCAGCCCATTCAATTAACTCGGATGCGGGAGCGTGGAAGAGGATAAATTCCGGCGCATCCTTAGAATTCCGTTGCGAAAAGCCGAGCGCGTAGTACTCGAATTTCTTTGTCTTAGTCGTACTCTTCATCCGGCTTTCCTCATTTCGTCAAACAGTTCGAAATAGACCCGATGCCGCCCGTCCTTTATGATGAGGTTCGGAAAGAGCGGAGAAATTCTCAACGCGGCTTCCTTCAGAGTGGACCGTCGCCCGGTGCTCTCTCCTGAGGCCTCCAACATCAATTTCGCCATGGCTAACGATATTCTCAGTTGAACGTTCGCGTTTTTGGTCGGGTCATGCCGGTAGTCAGTGGACTGCACCGGCCCCCAAGCCCACGTGATCGAGTTTTCGCGCTTGGTGTTACAATCCTGGCACGCCGCTATCAGGTTCTCTTCGATCGACTCGCCACCCAAACTCAAGGGCCACAGATGCTCGACCGTCGATCTGGAGTGTGGCGGACCCGCCTTCGTGAGAGCGATTCCACACAGATAACATCCCGCAGTCGCTTCCTTGATTTCCTTGGCAAGCGGACTCGACGCTGCTCTTGCCTCAAAGCTGATGCGCGCTGTCCGTTTGATCAACTCGCAAAACCGACGATCGGACGCTAGGCGTAGGGAAACGTAGTCCCGCTTCGCCAGTTGCCTGCCGTGTTCGGGCGCTGGAAGATGGCCGATCTCGTTTTGCAGAAAAACGGCCGCACGCATGCATCTGATGAAGACCTCGATGGTCGCGTGAAGCCGTGCGAATTCCTGGAACGATCGCTCATTCACCAGAAAATCCAGGCTCGAATCAGACGGATGCTGGACGCTGAGATGGCGACCGATGCTCTCGTAGATATGAAGAAACGCCTGCTCTCCATAGGTCGCCGGTCTCCACAGCATTAGTGCAATGCCCCCTAAGCGACCGTCGAAAGCAAAACCCCTCCCTCGGCCTCCCTCGCCTAGGTACCGCAGATTGCCCTAAGCGCCCATTTCGATCACCGCTTGTACGACACGCTAGTTGGACTAGTAAAGAGCTACGCGGGTTGCGGCGGGCGCCGTGCTCAACGGCTCGGCGCTCCTGGGGCGCGCCACCCGCTGCTTCGACGGCGCTGCCCTGCTACACGGCCCGCTACGCCTGTGGCATAGGCGGCCCAATCAACCGCACCAAGGTGAGCCTCTTGGCAAACCCCTCATCTTAACCAGTGCCGATAGCACGCTTGGGGATGCCGACGCGGCGTTTGCGGCTGCTCAATTGTGGATGTTGTGTGAAATGGAGCGGCGAACGGGCCACAACGCGCCAGACGATGAAGATTGAGCACTTGCATTCCTGCGCAACATCGATCAACGGCATCCGCGATTCACTCGGACTATCTGCGATATCCTTCGGCCTGCGAGCGAGTTTGCTGGTCGTTTCCGGCGGCTCATGTTCCTATAACCATAGTGACGGAGGAGCGACCCGAGCGATGTCGAAGGGTCCACGCTGAGCATGGGTTCGATAGCCTGATCACTAAAGTGTTCCCGGTACGCAAGAGTATCGAGGCTTACCTCGACCTGAGGCGAAAGGCTGGATGCGAGCGGTGCTTCATGGTTACCCTCGTGAAGCACGCCGAGGGCTTAGTCGGCAATCGACTCAATCAACCCCGACCTTCCGTCGAACGCTTTTGCCCATACTCCGGCCCATATTTGAGCACGGATTGCACGCGATTTGGCGTGGACGCGCGTGGTCTCCGGCGCACAACTTGCGCCTCTCTCACAAGTATTTCTTGAATTCGTGCGAACGTTGGCGAAGAAGGGCGATATACGCTAATTCCGACACTCTCTCCGCCATTGGCTAGCCGGTGGCGCAGTCCTTGAGTTGCTGCCGAAGCCATTGATGCCCGCGATCGTTGTCGAATCTGGCGTGCCAAGTGGCGTGTAGCGTAAAGGGCCTCGTATCGAAAGGCAGAGGCAGGGATTGCAGCACATCACGGTAGCGGTTGAGAAAACGCTGCGGAAGAGTGCAAACGAGGTCGGTCGACTGCAGCAAGAGCGGCACGACGCTGTAGTGCTGAACCGACACGGCGACGCGGCGCGTCAGCCCATCCTTTGCCAGGACATCGTCGATGAAGCCGCGAAAGCCGCCGCCTTCTCCCGAAACGATGACATGCTCCAGGCGCGAATACTCTCTCATCGTGGGCCGCCGCAATCCGCGCGGATGATCCTTGCGCTGGGCCATCATGAACCGTTCTTCGAGCAGCGGCTGGGACGGCATTCCGCCCGGCACCGCATTTTTCGAAACCAGCGCAACGTCGAGATCTCCCGCCTCGAGCTGGCCGGCGAGTTTCGTCGAATCGATCGACCGGAAAGCGAAGCGGATGCCCGACAAGCCGTCCCGGCGCGAGAATGAGACCAGACGCGATCCAACAATGGCGGTTGCGTTATCGTTCGCGCCGATCGTGAAAGTGCGATCCGATGTTTTCGGGTCGAACCCGGTTGGTGCACCGACAACGTCTTGCAGGTTTTGAAGCGCGAGCCGCAGTGGCTCCCTGAGCTCGTTTGCCCGCGGGGTGAGGACCATGCCTTTCCCCGATGCGGCAGGCGTCAGCAGCTGATCCTCGAATAGATCGCGCAGCCTTGCCAGCTGGGCGGAAAGTGCCGGTTGACTGATGCCGAGCCGCGCTGCCGCACGGGTGATGTTCCGCTCGTCCAGCATCACCGTCAGCGACACGAGCAGCGGCATGTCATGCCCCCTGATATTCATCAGGATTATACCACCTATCTCATCTATCGATTTCAAATATCGCATAGCGGCGGTCATCAACGCAAGCCGGATCATATGGGCCGCGAAAGCGGACGAGACAGCTGCGGGGGTACTGATGAGGAATCTACCAAACGCCGGTCCTGGTGTGGCGGAGCCCACCATCGAGTTGCAACGGAGGGTCATGATCGCGGCGACCGTCGGTACGGTCATCGAGTGGTACGATTTCTTCATGTATATCTCGGTGGCTTCGGCCATCTCGGTCAACTTCTTCTCGGGCGACAACCCGGTTTGGGCCAACGTCTTCGCGCTTCTCACTTTCGGCACGGGTTATCTGGTTCGGCCGTTTGGAGCGCTGGTATTCGGCCGCATCGGCGACATGATCGGACGCAAGCAAACCTTTCTCACCACGATCCTGATGATGGGATTTGCAACCGTTGCGGTCGGCCTGGTGCCGAGCTATGCGTCGATCGGTCTGTGGGCGCCTTCGATCTTGATCTTGCTGCGAATGATCCAGGGATTGGCTCTCGGCGGTGAGTATGGCGGTGCCGCGACCTACATCGCCGAGCATGCCCCGCAGGGCCGTCGCGGCTGGCTGACGTCCTGGCTGCAAACCTCTGCGCCGATCGGCTTCGTTCTCTCGATGCTGTCAGTGTATGTCATGCGCGCCAGCATGACGCTCGAGGCATTCAATGACTGGGGCTGGCGCATCCTCTTCATCAGTTCAGTGTTGCCGCTCGCGGTCTCGGTCTGGATTCGGTTGAAGCTGCAGGAATCGCCGCTCTTCCTTAAGATGAAGAATGAGGGGACGCTCTCGAAGTCTCCGATTTACGACACGCTCCGGGCGTGGCCGAATCTCAAGCGCGTGCTGATCGCGATGTTTGCGATGGTCGTACCGCAGAGCGTGCTGCTGGTCGGTGCACAGATCTATTCGCTGGTGTTTCTCACCGGTACGGCCAAGGTCGATCCGCAGATTGCCAGTCTTCTGGTCGGTGCGGCAATGATGCTGACGCTGCCGGTGATGATCTTCTTCGGCTGGCTGAGCGATCGCTACGGCACCAAGATGTTCATCCTGGCTGCCTGCGTCATTGGCACGTTCACCTACCTTCCGCTCTACAAGGCGCTCACCTTCTATGCCAACCCAGCGCTGTATACGGCGCAAGCCGTCGTGCCCGTCACCGTTGCAGCGGATGCATCGGAATGTTCCTTCCAGTTCAATCCGGTCGGAACGTCCAAATTCACCACGGGGTGCGACATCGCCAAGAACGCCTTGATCCGGTTCGGCGCACCTTATTCCACGAGGTCCGAAGCAAAAGGCGCGGTCGCGATGGTTTTCGTCGGCGCCACGGCAATTCCGGTTGCCACGGCAGGGCGGGCTCCGGATGTCGCGGCGTTCACCGGCAAACTGAAGCTCGCGCTCGAGGAGGCCGGATATCCGAACCGTGCCGATCCAGGCGCGATGAATTTCGCGATGATCATCCTGGTGCTGGCGGCGCTGAGCACAATTGCCGGCATGATCTTCGGTCCGCTTGCATCGGCGATGACCGATCTGTTTCCGCCCCAGGTGCGCTACACGTCGGTCTCGTTCAGCTACCATGTGGGCAACGGCTATTTCGGCGGCCTCTTGCCGGCGGTCGCAGCGGCGCTTCAGATCTCGAGCGGCGACATATACGCCGGCCTGTACTACGTGATCCTCATCTCGGCGATCTCGTTCTTCGTCGGCTTGTTCTGGCTTCGACCTGGGCCGGCGGCGGCCAAGGTCGAGTCGGTCGCGACCGTGGCGGCCTAGCGGTCACCTTTCAATCTGCACAAAGAAAGTCTGTTTCAAATGACCGCAGTGCACGCGATCGGCAACGTTGCCATTCGTCAGGTTATCGAAATGCGAGGTCCGGGTTTCACCCCGGACTTCCTCTTCCCGGATTGGGATCCGTCGGCTCTGGAGACGCACCGAGCGCTGATGATTCCGGATTGCTTCGACGAGGTGGAGAGGCGCTTCATCGCCAGCATCCATACCTGGATTCTGAAGACGCGGCACCACACCATCCTGATCGACAGTTGCGCGGGCAACGAGAAGAACCGTCCGATGTTGCCGCGCTTTCATCAGCTGAATCTGCCGTTCCTCGATCGGCTGGCGGAGGCGGGCGTCTCACCTGAACAGGTCGATTATGTCTGCTGCACCCACCTGCACGCCGATCATTGCGGTTGGAACACGCGGCTCCTCAACGGCCGCTGGGTGCCGACGTTCCCGAATGCCAAGTACGTCTTCTCCAAGGCCGAGTACGATCATTGGTCCGGCCCGGCTGGCAAGGAAGGCTTCAGCGCCGGTGTATTCGAGGACAGCGTTCTTCCTGTCATCCAGAGCGGACAGGCCGAGATCGTCGATGGCGAGGCTGCGATCGGGGATGGTCTTACGTTCCATCCGACCCCGGGGCATAGCCCCGGTCACGTCGCTATCCAGCTCTCCGACCAGCGACAGAAGGCGCTCTTCAGCGGCGACATCATGCATCAGCCGCTTCAGATCTATCGTCCGGACTGGAACAGTGCTTTCTGTGAACATGGAGAGCAGGCCCGCGCATCACGCCGCTGGCTTCTCGAACGGGCCGCGGAAGATCGAGCGACCGTATTCACAGCTCATTTCGCCAACACGTCAGCTGGGCGGGTCACACGCAGCGGCGATAGGTTCGACTGGTGGTTCGTGTAACCTGAGAGGACACCGAGATGCATAATTCGATTGCCGACGGCATCATCAGCGAGGAGATGATGATCCCGAGCGACACCGCAGGGATCGAGCTCTTCGTTCGCAACAAGCGACGGTCCGACCTGGTCCGGTTCTCGGCCGACAAGACGGTCTTGTTCGTCGCGGGATCGACCTATCCGGCGTCGACTTCGTTCGACCTTCGCCTGGATGGCTTGTCCTGGATGGATCATCTGGCCCAGCAGGGCTATGACGTCCATCTTGTCGATGTCCGTGGCTATGGCAGGTCGACCCGTCCGCCTGAAATGGAGGCGCCGGCGTCGGACAATCAGCCGATCGTGGGCACGCCTGTCGCTGTGCGCGACGTCGCCGGCGCTGCTGCGTTCATCCGGTCGCGGCGACGTGTCGACAAGATCAACCTGATCGGATGGTCGTGGGGCACGACGCTGATGTCACGCTACGCCTCGGAGAACCTGGCGCACGTCAACAAGCTTGTTCTGATCGCGCCGCAGTGGCTACGGACGACCCCGAGCGCGGCTGATTCCGGCGGCCCCCTCGGAGCGTACCGTATCGTCGAACGCTCGGCGACCAAGAGCCGCTGGCTCAACGGCGTTCCCGATGACAGGAAGGACGCGATATTGCCGCCGGCCTGGTTCGATGCGTGGGCGGAGGCAACTTTTGCCGACACAGGACTTGGGCCGGACAAGCTGCGGGCGCCGAACGGAACCGTTCAGGACAGCCGCGAATATTGGGCATCCGGCAAACCGCTTTACGATCCTTCCTTGCTGACGGTGCCGGTCCTGATCGTCCATGCCGACCTGGATCGCGACTGCCCAATGGATATGGCGCAAGCGGTGTTCGGCAAGCTCTCGGCGGCGCCATATCGTCGCTGGGTCGAGATCGGCGAGGGCACCCACTCGGTCTTCATGGAGAAGAATCGCTGGCAGGTCTTCGCTGCTGTTGACGACTTCCTTGGCGCACGGCCTCCCGCCTAAGGAGGGTTTGCCGCCGTGGCTGTCTTTGAACAAGCCCCCTCCGGCCTCACCCCACCAATTTCCACCTCCCATCCCCCGCCCGCTTCAACGCGGGGTCGCTCACCCGCACGTGCTCGGCCAGGAAATCGATGAACGCGCGCACGCGCGCCGGGAGCGGGGCGGTGTGACCGACATAGACGGCGTGGATGTCTTCGCGGTCGCCGGGATTGTAGCTTTGCAGCACCGGGACGAGGCGGCCGGATTCGATGTCGGGGCCGATGTGGAAGAGCGCGAGGCGCGCGAGACCGACACCGCCGAGACAGAGGCGACGGGCGGCTTCGCCGTCGCTGGCGCGCGCGACGGGCGGGGGCAGGGCCTCCTCGGCGTGGTCGCCACGCCTGAACGGCCAGCCGCGGATGCTGCGCGGGAAGGTCCAGCCGATGCCGCGGTGGTCGGCGAGGTCGGCCGGAATCTTCGGCGTGCCGCAGCGTGCGAGATAATCCGGCGCGCCGACCACGACCATGCGGCTGGTGCCGAGCTTTCGCGCGACCAGACGCGAGGCGCGCAGCGGGCCGACGCGAATGGCGACGTCGGCGCGCTCCTGCATCAGGTCGATCAGCGTGTCGGTCAGCATGATATCAAGCGTGACGTCGGGATGTTGCTTCAGAAAGCGCGGGATCAACGGCATCACATGCAGCATGCCGAAGGGAATGTTGCAATTGACCGTGAGGCGGCCGCGCGGCGCCGCGCCTGAGGCCGCCTCGCGCTCGGCCTCCTCCATTTCGGCGAGGATGCGCAACGAGCGCTCGTAGAAGGCCTGGCCTTCCTCCGTCAGCGTCAGCTTGCGCGTGGTGCGGTTGACGAGCCGCGCGCCGAGGCGCGCCTCCAGACGCGAGATCAGCTTGCTGACGCCCGACGGCGTCAGGCGCAGCTTTCGCGCGGCCTGGGTGAAGCCGCCGAGGTCGACGACGCGGACGAAGACCTCCATCTCGGCCGAGCGGTTGGTGTTGAAACGAGCCATGTTGAATTCACGTCACAAATGATTGGATTGCGGACATTCTAATGGTTTCGCGGCGGTGCCGCTATCTGCGTGGCTCGTCTCATCCATTGGAGCCACGCATGCCTCCCGCCGTCCTCGCGCTCACCGCCGGTGCCTTCGGCATCGGCACCACCGAATTCATCATCATGGGCCTGCTGCTGCAGGTCGCCGCCGACATGCATGTCTCGGTGCCGGTCGCGGGCCTTCTCATCTCGGGCTACGCGCTCGGCGTGTTCGTGGGGGCGCCGGTCCTCACGCTGGCGACGCGCAAAATGCCGCGGAAAACCGTGCTGCTGGCGCTGATGGCGATCTTCACGCTCGGCAATGCGGCTTGCGCGCTGGCGCCCACTTACGAATTGCTGATGGCCGCACGCGTGCTGACCTCGCTCGCGCACGGCACGTTCTTCGGCGTCGGCTCCGTGGTGGCCACCAGCCTCGTCGCCGAGGACAAGCGTGCGTCCGCGATCGCCACCATGTTCATCGGCCTGACGGTCGCAACGCTGCTGGGCGTGCCCTTCGGTGCCTGGCTCGGCCTGATGCTCGGCTGGCGCGCGGCGTTCTGGGCGGTGACTGTCATCGGCGTGATCGCGTTCGCGGTCGTCGCCGCGCTCGTGCCGGGCCATGTTGGCAACGACGACAAGCCGATCTCGCTTGCCGAGGAAGTGGCCGTGCTCGGCCGTCCGCAGGTGCTGCTCGGCTTTGCCATGACCGTGTTCGGCTTCGCCGGACTGTTCGTCGTCTTCACCTATATCCAGCCGATCCTGACGCGCTTCACCGGCTTTTCGGAGACCGCAGTGTCGCCGATCCTGCTGGTGTTCGGCGTCGGCCTTGCGATCGGCAACGTCGCCGGCGGTAAGCTCGCCGATCGCGGCCTTGCGCGCGCCCTGATCGGCACACTGGCCGCGCTCGCCATCGTGCTGCTCGGTCTTGCGGCGGTGCTGTCGGTCAAGATCATCAGCGTCGTGCTGATCCTGCTCCTCGGCATCGCCGCCTTCGCAACCGTCGCCCCGCTTCAGCTTCGCGTGCTGGAAGCCGCAGGTCCCAGCGGCCGGACGCTCGCCTCCAGCCTCAACATCGCCGCGTTCAACCTCGGCAACGCACTCGGCGCTTGGGCTGGCGGCGTCACCATCGATCGTGGGCTCGGTCTCTCGGCGCTGCCGCTGGTCGCGGCGGGGATCACGGCCATCGGTCTCGTTCTGGCGCTGTGGAGTCTGCGGCTCGACCGTGCGCCGACCGCCGTGGCGGCGTGTCCGGCGGAATAGGAGAGCGATCATGGAATACCGCAATCTCGGCGCTTCCGGGCTCAAGGTCCCCGTCCTCAGCTTCGGCACCGGCACGTTCGGTGGCCAGGGTCCGTTGTTCTCCGCCTGGGGCCGCAGCGGCACCGATGAGGCCCGCAGGCTCGTCGATATCTGCCTCGATGCCGGCGTCAATCTGTTCGACAGCGCCGATGTCTATTCGAACGGCGCCTCCGAGGAGATCCTCGGTGCTGCGATCAAGGGGCGCCGCGACAAGGTGCTGATCTCGACCAAGATGAGCCTGCCGATGGGCGACGGTCCGCTCGATGCCGGCTCGTCGCGGCAGCGACTGCTTGCCTCGGTCGATGCGGCGCTGCGACGGCTCGGCACCGACCATGTCGACCTGCTTCAGCTCCACGCCTTCGACGCGTTCACGTCGATCGAGGAGGTGCTGTCCACGCTCGATATGCTCGTGCGCGCCGGCAAGCTGCGGTATGTCGGCGTCTCGAATTTCGCCGGCTGGCAGCTGATGAAGTCGCTCGCCATCGCGGACCGGCATGGCTGGCCGCGCTATGTCGCGCACCAGGTCTACTACTCGCTGCTCGGGCGCGACTATGAATGGGAGCTGATGCCGCTCGCGCGCGATCAGGGGGTCGGCGCACTGGTCTGGAGCCCGCTGGGCTGGGGCCGGCTCACCGGAAAGATCCGGCGCGGCCAGCAGCTGCCGCACGTAAGCCGCCTGCATGCCACCGCACAATTCGGTCCGCCCGTGGACGATGCGCGCCTCTATGCCGTCGTTGACGTGCTGGATGCGATTGCCGCGGAGACCGCTCGTACCGTGCCGCAGGTCGCGATTGCCTGGCTGCTGTCGCGTCCCACGGTCTCCTCCGTGATCATCGGGGCGCGCGACGAGGCGCAGCTGCGCGACAATCTCGGCGCCGTCGGCTGGTCGCTGAGCTCGGACCAGATCAAGCGGCTCGATGAGGTCAGCGAGGTGATGCCGCCTTATCCGTACTATCCCTATCGCGTCCAGGAGGGCTTTGCGCGGATCAATCCACCGCTGGTGTAGGAGCTCGCTCATAAACGGCTGCGATTGCGACAGAGCGTCGCGACAATGCGCCATGCAGAAACGCGCCTGTACAGGGTCCCGCGTCGTCCCTAACCTCCGCCGCGCAATTTTAGGAGATGCGGCGTGGCGAAGAAGACGGCGACCAAGAAGAAAAGTGTTTTGAAGAAGACGGCGAAGGCTCCGAGGAAGGCGAGCTCCGGCCGCAAGAGCGCCGTCGCCAAGCCGGCCAGAAAGGCCACTGCCGGCAAATCGGCGAAGCCGCGGCGTCCGAAGGGGCCGGCCTGGCAATGGTCGGCGGTGGAGACCGCGGCTGCGATCCGCTCCGGCGCCATCTCCGCGGTCGAGGCGGTCGAAGCGCATCTCGAACGAATGCGCACCGTCAATCCGAAGCTCAACGCCGTCGTCGTCGACCTCGGTGAAGAAGCAATCAAAGCGGCCCATGCGGCCGACAAGCAGCGCGCCAGGGGTGGCGAGCTCGGCCTCCTGCACGGCGTGCCGATTACAATCAAGGAAAATGTCGACTATGAGGGCCGGCCGAATTTCAACGGGGTGCCCGCCAACAAGGACCTCATCGCACCATCGGATGCGCCCGTGGTGCGCAACCTGAAGAAATCAGGCGCAATCGTCATCGGCCTCACCAACACGCCGGAATTCTCCTTCCGCGGCTTCACCGACAATCCCCTGCACGGGCTGACGCTCAACCCCTGGGATCCCGACATCACCTGCGGCGGCTCCTCCGGGGGCGCGGGCTCGGCGGTCGCGGCGGGCATCGGCACCATCGCCCACGGCAACGACATCGGCGGCTCGCTGCGCTGGCCGGCGCATTGCAACGGCGTTGCCACCATCAAGCCGACGCAGGGCCGCATCCCCGCCTTCAACGGAAGCGCAACGTCGGAGCGGCCGATGCTGGCGCATCTGATGTCGGCGCAGGGGCCGCTCGCGCGCCATGTCGCCGACGTGCGCCTCGCGCTGGAAGTCATGAGCCAGCGCGATCCGCGCGATCCCTGGTGGGTGCCGGCGCCGCTGGTCGGCGAGCGGCCGAAGCGGCCGATCAAGGTCGCGCTGGCAAAGATCCCCGACGACATGGACGTCGATCCGTCCGTCGCCGCGGCGCTGCGGCAGGCTGCCGATCATCTCGAGCGGTCCGGCTATCGCGTCAGCGAGGTCGAGGTGCCCGACATCGACGGGGTCTGGCAGACCTGGTGCGACATCATCACCAACGAGACCGTGATGATGCAGGAGGCCGCCATGCTGAAGGTCACGTCCGAGGATTTTCACAAGTCCTGGGGCGGCATGAAGGCCAAGGCCAATTTGCTCGACCTCAAGGGCTGGATGCAGGCCACCGCCGCGCGCAACCGCCATATCCGCGCCTGGCAATTGTTCTTCGAGGACTATCCGGTGGTGCTGGCGCCGACCACGGTGAAGCCGACGCCGGGCCCGCGCGAGGACACCGTCAGCCCCGAGCGCGTGCGCGAGATCTTCTGGGGCGAGATCCGCTTCATCTCCGCCATCAACGTGCTGGGCCTCCCCGGCGCGGTGGTGCCGGTGGCGCTGCACGACGGCAAGCCGATCGGCGTGCAGCTGATTGCCGGGCGCTACCGCGAGGATCTCGCGCTCGATGCCGCGGCCGCGATCGAAAAGCGCGCCGGCGTGCTCGCCCATCGGCTGTGGGAGCAGATGGGCTGACGCTGCGAGCTATCGCAGCGTTGACGGCGGCCCCCTCGCCCTCGTGAGCGAGGGTGGCGCCGCGCGTTCGTTAATCGGCTTTAACCCGGACTTCAGTCATTTTGCCAACAAGCATTAGGGTTACTTCCTCGATCTCTAGGCGAATTATTGTCCGCTTTACCACCCGCCTCTAACAGAGGAGCGGCGGAGAACGCACATGCCTCATTCTAGGCCAATAAGTGCGGCCCGCCCCACGCGGAGGTGGCACGATGCGCAACGAGACGATCGCTATTCACGCCGGCTACGAGCCTGAAGCCACCACGCATGCGGTGGCCGTGCCGATCTACCAGACCGCAGCCTACGCCTTCGACAGCGCCGATCATGGCGCGGCCCTGTTCAATCTCGAGACCGAAGGCTTCCGCTACAGCCGCATCGCCAATCCGACCAGCGCAGTGCTGGAGAAGCGCATCGCCCAGCTCGAAGGCGGCGTCGGCGCGCTTGCGGTCGCGACCGGGCAGGCGGCGCTGCATTTTGCCTTCGTCAACGTCGCTGATCACGGCGGCAACATCGTGTCGGTGCCGCAGCTCTACGGCACCACGCACACGCTGCTCTCCCACATCCTGCCCCGCCAGGGCATCATCGGCCGTTTCGCCGAGAGCGATAAGCCCGGGGCGGTCGAGAAGCTGATCGACGACAACACCCGCGCTGTGTTCGCCGAGACCATCGGCAATCCCGCCGGCAATGTCTGCGACATCGAGGCGCTGGCGAAGATCGCCCACGCGCACGGCGTGCCGCTGATCGTCGACAACACCGTGGCAACCCCGATCCTCTTCAAGCCGTTCGACTATGGCGCCGACATCGCGGTGCATTCGCTGACCAAGTTCCTGGGCGGTCACGGCACCACGCTCGGCGGCGCCATCGTCGATTCCGGGAATTTCCCCTGGGCCGAGCACGCTGACCGCTTCCCGGCCTACAACAAGCCCGACGCCTCCTATCACGGCCTCGTCTATGCCGAGCGCTTCGGCAAGACCGCCTATATCGAGCGCGCGCGCAGCGTCTATCAGCGCACCATGGGCTCGGTGCTGTCGCCGTTCAACGCCTTCCTGCTGCTCCAGGGCATCGAGACCGTGGCGCTGCGCATGGAGCGCCATGTCGAGAACGCCCGCAAGGTCGCCGAATTCCTGCGTGGTGATCCGCGCGTGGCCTGGGTCAACTACACCGGTTTTCCGGACAGCCCCTATTATCCCCTGGTGCAGAAGTACCTGAATGGCAACGCGTCCTCGCTGTTCACCTTCGGCATCAAAGGCGGCATGGAGGCCGGCAAGACGTTTTACGATGCGCTGAAGCTGATCACGCGGCTCGTCAATATCGGCGATGCCAAGTCGCTCGCCTGCCACCCGGCCTCGACCACCCATCGCCAGATGTCGGCGGAGCAGCAGCGCGCCGCCGGCGTACTCCCGGAGACCATCCGTCTGTCGATCGGCATCGAGCATGTCTCTGATATCATCGAGGATATCGACCAGGCGCTGGAAAAGGCCTGCCCGTTGGCGCGCCGCGAGGCTGCGGAGTAGGCGCCGCCGTCCATGACGATCTTGATCGACAAGGATCAAGTCATCGCGGGCCCAACGCTGGTGCCGGCCGCGCACGAGCTCGCGCGCGACGCCCGCGCGGAGCTCACCATCGGCCTTGTCAACAACATGCCGGATGCCGCGTTGAAGGCGACCGAGCGGCAGTTCATGAAGCTGCTTCAGGCCGCAGCAGGCTCGCGCCGTATCCGCTTCCACTGCTTCTCGCTTCCCAGCGTGAAGCGGTCGCCGGAAGCGAAGTGGCATGTCGAGAGCGAGTATTCCAGCCTTTCCGATCTCGAGCGCGGCAAATTCGACGGGCTGATCGTGACGGGCGCAGAGCCGATCGCGCCCGAGCTCGACCGGGAGCCGTACTGGCGCGACCTCACCAACCTGATCGACTGGGCCAAGGCCAACACGCGTTCGACGATCTGGTCCTGCCTTGCCGCGCATGCCGCGGTGCTGCATCTCGACGGCATTGAACGGCGGCGGCTGCCGGCCAAATGCCACGGCATTTTCGATTGCGAGGTCGTGGCGGACGATTCGCTGATCCGCGCTGCGCCTGCGCAGCTCAAGGTCTCACATTCGCGCCTGAACGAGATCGCCGAGAGCGAGCTCGTGCAGGCCGGTTATCAGGTGCTGACACGCTCGGAGCAGGCCGGCATCGACGTCTTCGTTCGCCAATATTTCAGCCGCTTCGTGTTCTTTCAGGGCCACCCGGAATATGACGCGCTGTCGCTCCAGCGCGAATATCTGCGTGACATCGGCCGCTACCTCGCGCGGGAGCGGGAGACCTATCCGCGCCTGCCGGTGAGTTATTTTGACGCAGCGACGGAGGAGAAGCTGGTTCGCTTCGAGAGGAAGGCGGCACACCAACGCCATCCGGCGCTCAGCAACGAGCTGCCTGCGCTGAACCTGCGCGCCGATATCGGCGCAGGCGAGGCGGCGGCGGTGCTCTTCCGCAATTGGTTGCGCTATCTCGGCGCGGACGCCGACGCATCGATGTCGGTGCGCTAGCCGAAGCGATCTTGGTTCGGCGTTAGGATTACCCGGGCGTTAGGCTTGCCTCGACCTGCGCACGAATGTTTCAGTAGAGCAAGAAGGCATCGCGGGAACGCAATCGTGTGGTCGGCACTCCAGGGACGCGTGAGCAACAGGCTTGCCCGGCATTTCCGCGCCGTGCCGCACCGCCTGACTGCGCATGCGCCGATGGTGAGCTTCACCTTCGACGACGCTCCCGACAGCGCCGCGGGCGAGGGCGCCGAGCTTCTGGAGCGGCATGGCGGCCGCGGCACCTATTACCTTGCCGGCAGCCTGATCGGTCGGCCGTCGAAGCACTGGCATGGCCTGTCGGATGATGCGATCGTCCGGCTTCACCGCGCCGGGCACGAGATCGCCTGCCACACCTTCTCGCATCAGGGTTCGGCCGCGCTCGACGAAGCCGCGATGGCGCGCGAGATCGAACGAAACCGCAGCCATTTCCGCAGCATCGATGCCTCGATCAGGCTGGAGAATTTCGCCTATCCCTATGGCATCGCCTCAGTGTGGCGAAAGCCGCAACTCGCGAAGACCTTCCGTTCCGCGCGCGGCATTCTTCCCGGCGTCAACAGCGGCATCATTGACCTGCAATTCCTGCGCGCCTCGCCCTTGGTCGATTGCGAGATCGACGAAGCCGGGGTCGATCGCTATTTCGACGCGGCGGTTGCGAGCGGCGGCTGGCTGATCTTCTACGGTCACGACGTCACCGACAGGCCGAGCCCCTATGGCTGCACGCCGCATCTGATGCGTCATGCGCTCGAAGCCGCCGCCAAGCGCAACATGCCCATCGTGACCGTCGCAGAAGCGCTGCGACGGATCGGGGCGTAGCTCTTTCTTCACCTCTCCCCGCTTGCGGCAGAGCAATCGCATATCACTCGTGGTGGCGGCCTGCGCGCACGCTCGTCCTTCGAGGCGGCGCTTACGCGCCTCCTCAGGATGAGGCTAATCAACGTCAGTGCCCGTTGAAGCTGCTGCCGCGCACTCCGACCTCATCCTGAGGAGCCCGCGTCAAGCGGGCGTCTCGAAGGATGGCCGCAGGGAAAAATTCTCAATTGCGATAGCCCTACCCCTCGCGGGGAGGGGTCGGATTGCATCGAAGATGCAATCCGGGTGAGGGGGTACAGGTCCATCGGTGATCCCATGCGCGGAGAGAGGCCCCTCACCCCGCACTTTCAGCGCGAGCGAAGCTCGTCGCGGCCCCGCAAGAACGGGGAGAGGGAGAAGAAGCAGCGTTGCCTATCCCGCAAACAGTCTTGCCACAGCCACACCAGCATGCGACTGGCCTTGTGACGAATCTCACGGCCCGATCTGCTCCGCCCCATGTCCGCTCCCTCCAACGTTCCCTTGCCCGCGCCGGCCAACGGCCGCGACGCGCTGTCGGTGCTGCATGCGGTATTCGGCCTGCCGGGATTCCGCGGCGCGCAGGGCGAGATCATCCGCCACGTCACCGACGGCGGCAATTGCCTGGTCTTGATGCCGACCGGCGGCGGCAAGTCGCTGTGCTATCAGCTTCCCTCCTTGCTGCGCGAAGGCTGCGGCATCGTGGTCTCGCCGTTGATCGCCTTGATGCGCGACCAGGTCGCCGGCCTGATCGAGGCCGGCGTCAATGCCGCCGCGCTGAACTCGTCGCTGACGCCGCAGGAGGCGTCCGACATCGAACGCCGCCTGCTCGCCGGCGATCTCGACCTGCTCTATGTCGCGCCGGAACGGCTGGTCACGCCGCGCTGCCTGTCGCTGCTGGCGCAGGCGAAGGTGGCGCTGTTTGCCATCGACGAGGCGCATTGCGTCTCGCAATGGGGCCATGACTTCCGGCCCGAATATGTCGGCCTTTCCGTCATCGCCGAGCGCTTTCCCGACGTGCCGCGCATCGCGCTGACCGCGACCGCCGACGAGCTGACGCGCAAGGAGATCGTCGAGCGGCTTCAGCTGACGGGCGCGCCGCAATTCGTTTCCAGCTTCGACCGGCCCAACATCCGCTACGAGATCGTCGACAAGCGCAATGCGGTGTCGCAGCTGAAGGAATTCGTCCGCGAGCGCCACATGGGCGATGCCGGCGTGGTCTATTGTCTGTCGCGCAACCGCGTCGAGGAGGTCGCCGCCGCGCTTGCCGAGGCGGGAATTGCGGCGCTGCCCTACCACGCCGGGCTCGACGGAGCGTTGCGTTCGCGCAACCAGGACCGCTTCCTCAACGAGGACGGCATCGTCATCGTCGCGACCATCGCCTTCGGCATGGGCATCGACAAGCCCGACGTGCGCTTCGTCGCCCATCTCGACCTGCCCAAGAGCATCGAGGCCTATTACCAGGAGACGGGACGCGCCGGCCGTGACGGCAAGTCGTCGACGGCGTGGATGACCTATGGGCTCTCGGACATCGTGCAGCAGCGCCGCATGATCGACGAATCGGCCGGATCGGAGGATTTCAAGCGGGTCTCGATCGGCAAGCTCGATGCGCTGGTCGGCCTCGCCGAGACCCCGCATTGCCGGCGCCGGCGCCTGCTCGCCTATTTCGGCGAGATCGTGATGGGCGAGAGCTGCGGCAATTGCGACAATTGCCTGACGCCGCCGAAGATGCGCGACGGCAAGGTGCTGGCCCAGAAGCTGCTGTCGTGCGTCTATCGTACCGGCCAGCGGTTCGGCGCCATGCATCTGATCGACGTGCTGGTCGGACGCCTGACCGAGAAGGTCACGCAGTTCGGTCACGACAAGCTGTCGGTGTTCGGCATCGGCCGCGAGCTCAACGAGAAGCAGTGGCGCACGGTGCTGCGGCAATTGGTGGCGATGGGCCATTTGCGCAGCGACAGCGAAGCCTACGGCGCGCTGAAGCTGACGGAGTCTTCGCGCGGGGTGCTGCGCGGCGAGACCGAGGTCTGGCTGCGCGAGGAGGCGCTCGGCACGCGTGTTCGCGCCAGCCGCGCCAAGTCGCGTCGCGGCGACCTCGCACCCGCGGCAAGCGCGCCGCAAGGCGATGTCGATCCCGAATTGCGCGCGCGGCTGCGCGCCTGGCGGTCGGAGATCGCGCGCGAACGGGGCGTGCCGGCCTATGTGGTGCTGCACGATGCCACCATCGACGGCATCGTCCGGGCCTGGCCGACGACGCTGGACGAGCTGCGCAACGTGCCGGGGATCGGCGACAAGAAGCTCGAGCATTACGGCGACGAGCTGCTGCAGATCGTCAGGACGAGGTAAGGGCCTCGATCCCTCCACATCGTCATCCCGGACCAGCGCGCCCAAAGCGCGCGCAGATCCGGGATCCATAACCACAGGAAGAAGTTTGTTGCAGCAGGCTGGCAACCACGAGTCTCCGCCAAACGCCTCACTGTGGTTATGGGGCCCGGGCTCGCGACTTCGTCGCGCCCCGGAACGACAGCAGTGTATGACGCGCGAGAGCTACGCCCTCACTCACCCGTTCCTGAACGCATACGCATATCCGTTCAGCGCCGGCGCGCCGCCGAGATGGGCGTAGAGGATCTTGGCGCCCTTCTCGAAATAGCCCTTCTTCGAAAGATCGATCAGGCCCTGCATCGACTTGCCCTCGTAGACGGGGTCGGTGATCATGCCTTCGAGACGCGCGGTGAGGCGGATCGCCTCCTTGGTCTCGTCAGACGGCACGCCATAGGCGGGATAGGCGTAGTCCTCGATCAGCACGACGTCCTCAGTGACGAGATCCTTGCCGAGCTCGACGAGCTTTGCCGTGTTCTGCGCGATCTCGAGCACCTGCGCCTTGGTCTGGGCGGGCGTGAACGAGGCATCGATACCGATCACCTTTCGCGCACGGCCGTCCGCCGCAAACCCGACCAGCATGCCGGCATGGGTGGAGCCGGTGACGGTGCAGACGATGATGTAGTCGAACTTGAAGCCGAGCTCGGCCTCCTGCTTGCGCACTTCCTCGGCAAAGCCGACATAGCCGAGGCCGCCATATTTGTGCACGGAGGCGCCGGCGGGAATGGCGTAAGGCTTGCCGCCTGCGGCCTTCACTTCGTCGATCGCCTGCTCCCAGCTCTTGCGGATGCCGATGTCGAAGCCGTCGTCGACCAGACGCACGTCGGCGCCCATGATGCGCGACAGCATGATGTTGCCGACGCGGTCATAGACGGCGTCCTCGTGCGGCACCCAGGCTTCCTGCACCAGGCGGCATTTCATGCCGAGCTTGGCCGCGACGGCCGCGATCATGCGGGTGTGGTTGGATTGCACGCCGCCGATCGAGACCAGCGTATCGGCGTTGGAAGCGATCGCATCGGGGATGATGTATTCGAGCTTGCGCAGCTTGTTTCCGCCGTAGGCGAGGCCGGAATTGCAGTCCTCGCGCTTGGCATAGATCTCGACATTGCCGCCGAGATGTTTTGACAGCCGCTCCAGCTTCTCGATGGGCGTCGGGCCGAAGGTCAAAGGATAGCGCGGAAATTTGTCCAGCTTCATGGGTCATCCCGATTGGCGTTGGTGTTGGCGGCTCCCTAGCATCGCGTCGGGAAAATGTGCTCTCAAATATTGCGCTCACATTGCGCAAATTCTTGCGGTAGTAGCGCCAATTGCTAATATTTCTCCCAGAACATGATCAATTTGTGGAAGCTTCTTTCATGGCCGTCCGGCTCGACCGCACTGACCTTAAGATCCTGAGATTGCTTCAGAATAACGGCCGGCTCAGCAACGCGGAGCTGGCTGAAACGGTCGCGATCAGCCCCGCCACCTGCCACCGCCGCACCCAGCGCCTGTTCGAGGACGGCTTCATCGCCACTGTCCGCGCCATGGTCGCGCCGAAGAAGGTGGCAAAGGGCACGCTGGTGATGGTCGGCGTGGTGCTCGACCGCTCGACGCCGGAGAGCTTTGCCACCTTCGAGCAGGCGATCGCCAAGCTGAAATTCGTGCTCGACTGCCACCTCGTCGCCGGCGATTTCGATTACTTCCTCAAGATCCGCGTCGGCGACATGGAGGATTTCAACCGCATCCACGGCGAGCAGCTGATCGCGCTCCCCGGCGTGCGTCAGACCCGGACCTTCTTCGTGATGAGGGAAGTCGTCGACAACGCGCCGCTGGAGTTCTAGGCGTCAGCTATTGATGCGCCATCCGCATCATGAGAGATTCGTGCGATGCAGACATTCCCCTTTCGCCAGCACAATCCGGCCAGGCCGGCCTATCGGCGCGGCTGGGTCGACGAGGCGGTGGCCGCGATCGAGGCCGACCAGTGCCGCACCGCCGACACGCATCTGATCCGGCTGATCGTGCCGGCGCTATCGGGCATCGACATCTATCTGAAGGATGAGTCGACGCATCCGACCGGCAGCCTGAAGCATCGCCTCGCGCGCTCGCTGTTCCTCTATGCGCTCTGCAACGGCCACGTCCGCGAAGGCACGCCCGTGGTGGAGGCCTCGTCGGGATCGACCGCGGTGTCGGAGGCCTATTTCGCAGAGATGATCGGCGTGCCCTTCTACGCCGTGATGCCGCGGACGACCTCGGCGGAGAAGATCGCCGCGATCGAGCATTATGGCGGCAATTGCCATTTGATCGACGACGGCCGCGCGCTCTATACGGAAGCCGCCGCGCTCGCCGGCCGCCTGAACGGCCATTACATGGACCAGTTCACCTTTGCCGAGCGCGCCACCGACTGGCGCGGCAACAACAACATCGCCGAATCGATCTTCACGCAGCTGCAGGGCGAGCCGCGCCCGCTGCCTGACTGGATCGTGATGGGGGCCGGCACCGGCGGCACGTCGGCCACCATCGGACGCTATCTGCGCTATCGGCAATATCCGACCCGGCTGTGTGTCGCCGATGTCGAGCATTCCGCCTTCTTCGACTGCTTCCACACGCAGGACCGCGCCCATGTTTGCGACCGGCCGTCGCTGATCGAGGGTGTCGGCCGGCCACGCTGCGAACCGTCCTTCGTGCCAGGCGTGGTCGACCGCATGATGAAGATCCCGGATGCGGCGACGATCGCGGCGATGAACGTGCTGTCGCGCCGGCTGCGTCGTCCAGTGGGCGGCTCCACCGGCACCAATTTCCTGGCGCTGTGCCGGCTTGCCTCGGAGATGCGCCAGGCCAACGTCACGGGATCGCTGGTGACGCTGATCTGCGATTCCGGCGAGCGCTATCGTCAGACCTATTATGAGCCCGCTTGGCTCGCCGCACGCGGTCTCGATCCGGCGCCGTTCGAGGCGGTGCTGTCGTCGTTCCTCGCGACAGGTGAGCCGCTGACGCTTGACGTCGACGACGTCATCAATCCGCAGAGCGCATAGGCGAAGGCCCGTAGCTGACATCTTCGCGCGATTTAGGAAATCGCACGGTCGTCACGGCAACTTCACTTGCCTTGCGCAGGCATGCAGGCGACGTTCGCCTCTTCTCAACGAGGAGACCCCACCGTGCGCCTCCCCATTCTCGATCCCAAGGATCTGACCGACGAACAGAAGCCGCTCTATGACGACATGCGAGCGGGCATCAAGGACCACTTCAAGGGTTTTGTGAACATGCGCGAGGACGGCGCGCTGCTCGGGCCCTGGAATCCCTGGATCCGCGAGCCGCGCTTCGGCAAGCCTGTGTGGGAGCTGGTCAAGGCGATCGCGTCGAACCCGCTGCTGCCCGCGCCGGTGCGCGAGGTCGCGATCCTCGTCACCGGCTCGCATTTCCGCTCCGGTTACGAGCTCTATGCCCATGTGCTGGTGGCCGAGCAGCGTGGCCTCTCCGACGAGAAGCTCGCGACCATCGTCGCCGGCCAGCGGCCGGTCGATCTCACCCGGCAGGAGGCGGTCGCCTATGACATGGCTTCGGCACTGGTCGGCGGCGGCGTTCTGCCGGAGCTGACCTGGCGTGCGGCGGTGAACGAATTCGGCGAGCACGGCGCGGCCGAGCTGTCCTATCTCGTCGGCGTCTACTGCATGGTCTCGGTCACGCTCAACACTTTCGACGTGCCGGTGCCGGACTAGCAGCGGCTAATTGCGCACGGCGTAGAGCGGCGTGCGCAGCGTCAGCTGGTAGGCCGGTTTCGGCGTCCACGCGATCTGCGCTGTGATGCCGAACAGGCGGTTGTCGTTGTCGTCCATGCGATCGAGGTCGAGGCGCAGGGTCGGCTGGGTGAAGGACTCCGCTATCGTTCGGCCCGCGAGCTGCGCACCGCCGAAAGACTGTATGCCGAGGCGTCCGGTGAACTTCCAGTTGCTCGGCCATTGATAATAGCCGCCGGCATAGAGGATTGTGTTCGGCCGGATACTGGCGAACGGGCTGGCGATGGTGGTGTAGGTGTATTGCAGGCCGGCCAGCCAGCCCCGCGTCTCGTCCTCGTCGAGCGCGTAGTCGAATTCCAGGATGTTGTTGAAGGAATTCGTCATGCCCTGCTCGTTGGGCACCGACTGCGTCAGGGTCGATTGCAGCGTGATGGTCGGGATCCTGCCGCCATTCTGCTGGTAGAGGTCGGCCTGCACGCCGATGTTCCAGCTCGTGATGTCGAAGGACGACCAGCCGTTGCCGATGTCAATCGTCGAGCCCGACACCCCGCCATAAAGCGAGACGCGGTCGCTGACGTCGACGGTCAGCGGCAGGTCGACGGCGATGGCCTTTGCCGCCGGCAAGCCGTTCGGCAGCGTTGTGCCTCGTTGCGCCGCCAGGGCTCCGAATGCGGCCGACAGCGAGGTGTTGCCGAAGCCGAGCCCGAGCGTGCCCGCCGGGATCGCCGCATAAATGGTGCGGAGGTCGAGATAGATGTTCGGGACGGTCGGCTTTGCGGGCTCGTCCTCCTCATCGTCGGCGGCGAAGGCGCCGCCTGCCGGGATCGCCAGACACAGCAATCCCGCCGCGACAGCGCGGAATGCCGGACGACGGGATGGGCTGCGAAGAGGCACGTGACGATCCGACGCGTGGCGAGTTGGGGGCAAAACCGTTGTTAGATGGAACGTGATCGCTCGCTTGGTCAAGCGCTATCCGCAAGCGATGGACGGCATGGATATGTGCGGGTACCTTGCCGTGATCGCACTGACACACTCGCCCGCCACAGTGCAGGCCGAACAATGGAGGAGACAGCCATGAACACGTCACGCCGCATCCTGCTCACCGGTCTGGCGGGGCTCGCCGTTGCTCCGACTGCTGCGGCGGCTGCTGCACCCATGGCCGAGCCCGGCGAAGTGACGGTCGCGGAGGAGCGCTTCGCGCGCACGATTGCGGCGGCGCATGCGCCCGACGTCACCTGTGCATGGCAGGCGGAGCGTTATGCGGACGCGCACTGGCCGGAATATGTCGCGGCAGCGCGCGCGGTGATCGGCGCGCGCGTGTGATCAAAGCGCTCTCACCTTTTCACCGCCCGCCGCACCTGCTCGCCGATCTGCGACAGCACGAGCTGTGACTGCGGCAGGATTGCGCCCATGGCGTGGAAATTGTGGACCATCCCCTCGTGACAGACATGCTCGACCGCCACCCCCGCGGCGAGCAGCTTGCGGGCATAGGCATTGCCCTCGTCGCGCATCGGATCGTACTCGGCGGTGTGGATGATCGCGGTCGGCAGGCCCGTGAGGCGTGTCGCGCGCAAGGGAGAGACGCGGGGATCGGCAGTATCGATGTCGTCAGGCAGGTAATCGGAAAGATCGGCTTGGATCGTGACGCGATCGATCAGATGGCCCTCGGCAAACGCCTCGCGCGAAGGCGAGGTTTCCTCGAAATCCAGCACCGGGCAGATCAGGCATTGCGCGGCGATGGAGAGGCCGGCGGACTGCGCCGCATTCTGGCACACGATCGCCGCGAGTGTGGCGCCGGCGGAATCGCCGCCGATCACCAGGCGATCAGCGTCGATGCCGAGCGATGCCGCCTCGCGCGCGACCCATTCGGTGGCGGCGATCGCGTCCTCGACCGCGGCGGGGAATCTGTGCTCCGGCGCGAGCCGGTAGTCGACCGAAACGAGGCGGCAGCCGGTGGCATGCGCCAGCGCCGCCGCGATGCGCTCGTGCGTGGCAATGCTGCCAGCGACGAGTCCGCCGCCATGAAAGAACACGAAGCCCGGTGCGGGCGCCTCGGCGCCTGCCGGCGTGTAGAGGCGATAGGGCAGCTCGCCGCCGGGGCCGGGCAGCATGCCGTCGGACGTCATCACATCCGGCGCCTCGGCCCGGGCGAACTGCATCAGCTTGGCCAGCGATTGCCGCCGCACCTCCACGCTCGGCCGGCTCCGCGCCTGCGGCGCAGCCGCGGCCATCATGGTCAACAAACGCTTTGCGAGCGGATCGAGCGGCATGGGGCACTCCATATCGTGGCCGATATTATAGCCGGTTTGCTCTGTCTTACCCTCCCCTGGAGGGGGGGAGGGTCGGCGCATGCGCCGGGGTGGGGTGATCTCTCAACACGGGGCAGTGTGCGATGTGGAGAGACCGTCACCCCACCCCGCTCGCGCTGCGCGCGATCGACCCTCTCCAGGGCAGGGCTATCGCATTTGAGAGCTTTTCCCGGCGGCCATCCTTCGAGACGCCCGCTTTGGGCGGGCTCCTCAGGATGAGGGCGGAGTGCGCGGCAGCAGTTTCAACGAGCACTGACGCTGATTAGCCTCATCCTGAGGAGGCGCGTCAGCGCCGTCTCGAAGGACGAGGCGTGCGCGCAGGCCGACGTCACAAGTCATATGCGATAGCCCTGCCCTCCAGGGGAGGGTTTCCAAATTCCGCAGCAAATCGTTTAGAAATTGGGACAATAGTCCCCGGATCGTTCCAAGGGAGGCCGGTCATGGCCGAGATCAAGAAGCCCATCGACTACTCGCCGAGCTGGACCTTCTTCGAGGGCAACTGGCACGACGGCAATGTGCCGATCATGGGCCCGCGCACGCATGCGGCCTGGCTCGGGTCCGTCGTGTTCGACGGCGCCCGCGCATTCGAGGGTGTTGCGCCCGATCTCGACCGACACGTCGCTCGCGCCAATCAATCCGCGATCAATTTCGGCCTGAAGCCGGTGGTCGATACCGAAACCTGGCTGACGCTCGCGAACGAAGGCATCGCACGCTTTGCCGTGAATGCCGAGCTCTATATCCGTCCGATGTACTGGGCGCAGAATGGAAGCGGCGGCGGCGTGCTGTTCGACCCCGAGACCACCAATTGGTGCCTGTGCATCTACGAAGCGCCGATGCCTAAACCCGTCGGCAACGCCATCACCCTGTCGCCGTTCCGCAGGCCGACGGCCGAATGCGCGCCGGTCGAAGCCAAGGCCGCCTGCCTCTACCCGAACAATTCGCGCGCGCTCGCGGAAGCTGCTTCGCGCGGCTTCCAGAACGCGCTGATGCTCGACATGCTCGGCAACGTCGCCGAGTTCGGCAATTCCAACGTGTTCATGGCCAAGGACGGCGTGGTCTCCACGCCGGTGCCGAACGGCACCTTCCTCAACGGCATCACGCGCCAGCGCGTCATCAGCCTGCTTCGCGCCGACGGCGTCACTGTGGTCGAGAAGACGCTGCGCTACGCCGATTTCCTGGCCGCCGACGAGATCTTTTCGACGGGCAATTTCGCCAAGGTCGCGCCCGTGATCCGCATCGACGAGCGCGAGCTGAAGCCGGGCCCGTTCTATGCCAAGGCGCGAAAGCTCTACTGGGACTTTGCGCATGCCGTGAAGATGGCGGCATAGGAGCCAGTCCCTCCGTCATTGCGAGCCAAGGGGTCCGCGCGAAGCGCGGCCCGATGACAGGCTCCGCGAAGCAATCCAGGGTCTTTCCGCGGCGGCAGTCTGGATTGCGTCGCTGCGCTCGCAATGACGAGTTTGTGGATCGTGCGGGCGCCGCTCACGAGCCGCGCCGCCGAAACCGGCTGAACTGAAACGCCTGCGTCGAATTCCACGGCGTGTGGTGCGTCTCGCTCCGCGACTCGAGCAGCTCGAACTCTCGACCGAGCTCCGCCGCAAGGCTCGCGCTGTCATGGCGCTGCACCGGCAAGCCGCTGCATTTCTCGGGACCGTCGGGTGCAAACGTCGCAATGATGACGTGGCCGCCAGGCTTGACCGCCGACCGCAGGCGCTCCACGTAAGCCGCCCTGTCGCGCGGTTCAGTCAGGAAGTGAAACGCCGCACGATCGTGCCAGACATCGTAGGTCCTGGCAGGACGCCATGTCGTGGCATCGGCAACGATCCAGTCAACCGTCGAAGCGGCCTGACCGATGCGCTTCTTCGCCGTCTCGAGCGCATTGGCAGAAAGATCCAGGACGGCAACGTCGCGATATCCGTCCTGCAACAGCGCATCGACCAGCCGCGATGCGCCGCCGCCGATATCGATGATGGCCGTGTCACGATCGGAGCCGGCTGCGCGAATCATCGCAAGCGAGATCGCGGGGCTATCTTGATACCAGCTGACCTCGGCCTCGCCCTTGGTGGCGTAGACATGGTCCCAATGGGTGCTTCGGTCAGACATGGCTCGCCCTCCCGCGTACAGGGGCCGGCGCAAATGAAAGACTATTCGTCCTTCTTCGACATCCGCTCGAGGCGCTCCTGCATTTCCTTCATCTGCTGGCGCAGCTCGTCGATGTTGCTGTCCTTCGGCGCCTCGGCATTCGCATCGGGCTCCGGCTCGGGAGTGGCGGCCGGGCGGGGCGCAGCGAACGGCTTGAACATCGAGAAGGTCTGCTGGAACAGCTCCATGTTGCGGCGGACTTGCTCCTCCAACGGAGCAAAAGGAGTGCCGGACAGCGTATTGGCGATTTGCTTGCGGAACTTCTCCTGCTCCTGGGTCAGGGTCGCGATCGACTGCTCCAGATATTTCGGCACCACCATCTGCATGCTGTCGCCATAGAAGCGGATCAGCTGGCGAAGGAAGGTGGTCGGCAGCAGGTTCTGGCCGGCCTTGTTCTCCTGCTCGAAGATGATCTGGGCGAGCACGGAGCGGGTGATGTCGTCGCCAGTCTTGGCGTCATAGACCAGGAAATCTTCGCCGTCCTTGACCATGGCGGCGAGGTCTTCCAGCGTCACATAGGTGCTCGTTCCGGTGTTATAGAGCCGGCGGTTCGCGTATTTCTTGATGGTGGTGGGTTGGTCTGATTTCGCCATGGGCTCTCACTTGCAAACGCGGAGAACGGGAACCTGTCGGCAATGCCGCAGGGCGGGAAGAGTACGCAACGCAACAAAATAAGCATTTTCAAAGGGCTCACGCTACCGTTTTGTGCGGCACGGTTAATTGCAGAGCAAGATCCTGCTTGCGAAAACGCCAAGAACGCTATTTTGAATGCGCTGCGGCATGAATTCGGTGCCCAGCCGATTGACATGCCTCAACGACGTTAACAGGATGGCTGACGAGACTGGCGATCGCTTTCCAGCCCCGCCTGCCCCCTTCACAAGAACCTCAAGCCCCAGGAGATGCCCATGTCAGACGATGTCGTCATCGTCAGCGCCGCCCGCACCCCGGTCGGAAGCTTCAACGGAGCGTTCGCGACCCTTCCCGCCCATGACCTCGGCGCCATTGCCATCAAGGCCGCGCTGGAGCGTGGTGGCATCGAGCCCGGCCGGGTCTCGGAAGTCATCATGGGTCAGATCCTGACCGCCGCCCAGGGCCAGAACCCGGCCCGCCAGGCCTCGATTGGCGCCGGCATCCCGGTGGAGAGCCCGGCCTGGGGCGTCAACCAGCTTTGCGGCTCGGGCCTGCGCACTGTCGCACTCGGCTACCAGGCGCTGCTCAACGGCGATTCGGAGATCGTGGTCGCCGGCGGCCAGGAATCCATGAGCATGGCCCCGCACGCCCAGCATCTGCGCGGCGGCGTGAAGATGGGCGGCCTCGAGCTGGTCGACACCATGATCAAGGACGGCCTGTGGGATGCCTTCAACGGCTACCACATGGGCAACACCGCCGAGAACGTGGCGCGCCAGTGGCAGATCACCCGCGCCCAGCAGGACGAGTTCGCGGTCGCCTCGCAGCAGAAGGCCGAGGCGGCGCAGAAGGCCGGCAAGTTCAACGACGAGATCGTCCCCGTCACCATCAAGACCCGCAAGGGTGACGTCGTCGTCAGCGCCGACGAATATCCGCGCCATGGCGCAACGCTCGACGCGATGGCCAAGCTCAAGCCCGCCTTCGAGAAGGACGGCACGGTGACCGCGGGCTCGGCCTCCGGCATCAATGACGGCGCTGCCGCCGTGGTGCTGATGACCGCCAAGCAGGCCGCCAAGGAAGGCAAGAAGCCGCTCGCGCGCATCGTCTCCTGGGCTCAGGCCGGCGTCGATCCGAAGATCATGGGCTCGGGCCCGATCCCGGCCTCGCGCGCCGCGCTGAAGAAGGCCGGCTGGAGCGTCGGCGATCTCGATTTGATCGAGGCCAACGAAGCCTTCGCGGCACAGGCCTGCGCCGTCAACAAGGACCTCGGCTGGGACACCACCAAGGTCAACGTCAACGGCGGTGCGATCGCGATCGGTCATCCGGTCGGCGCGTCCGGCGCACGCGTGCTGGTGACGCTGCTGCACGAAATGCAGAAGCGCGATTCGAAGAAGGGCCTGGCCACGCTGTGCATCGGCGGCGGCATGGGTATCGCCATGTGTGTGGCGCGCGACTGATCTTACACGCAGCTGACGCGTGCGCCGCACACGTCAGCGCGTGCGTTGCACGCGACTAAAAAGGCAGCGGTTGCAAATCAAATATTCTTCGCAGGCACGCAAGCCTCGACTAAAGAGAAACGCCCGGCTCGATGCCGGGCGTTTTGTTCTTGATGTCCGTCAAACCAACCGCATAATCCGTAGCTAAAACGATCACCTCAGAAACGTCCGAAGAGTCCAAGGAAGAGTCCAAGGGAAGGAATACGACATGGCACGTGTTGCACTGGTGACGGGTGGTACGCGGGGCATCGGAGCCGCGATCAGCAAGGCGCTGAAGGCGGCCGGCTACAAGGTCGCGGCAAGCTATGCCGGCAACGATGCGGCGGCGGAGAAGTTCAAGGCCGAGACCGGCATCGCCGTCTACAAATGGGACGTCAGCAATTTCGACGCCTGCGCCGAAGGCGTGAAGAAGGTCGAGGCCGAGATCGGCTCGGTCGACGTGCTGGTCAACAATGCCGGCATCACCAGGGACGGCGCCTTCCACAAGATGAGCCTCGAGCAATGGAATGCCGTGATCGGCACCAATCTCGGCTCGCTGTTCAACATGTCGCGCCAGGTGATCGAAGGCATGCGGGGGCGCAAGTTCGGCCGCATCATCAACATTTCCTCGATCAACGGCCAGAAGGGACAGTTCGGACAAGTCAACTACTCCGCAGCGAAAGCCGGCGAGATCGGGTTCACCAAGGCCCTGGCGCTGGAGAATGCCAAGGGCGGCGTCACCGTGAACGCGATCTGCCCCGGCTATATCAACACCGAGATGGTGCAGGCAGTGCCGAAGGACGTGCTGGAGAAGGCGATCCTGCCGCTGATTCCGATCGGCCGCCTCGGCGAGCCCGAAGAGATCGCGCGCGCCGTCGTGTTCCTCGCCGCGGATGAAGCCGGTGCCATCACCGGCTCGACGCTGTCGGTTAACGGCGGCCAGTACATGGTGTGATGCGATCGCATCACGTGCGATCATATAGGTGACTTCGTCATGCCCGGGCTTGTCCCGGGCATCTCGCTATGCACTGTCATTCCGGGGCGCCGCCATAGCGGCGAACCCGGAATCTCGAGATTCCGGGTCTGGCGCTGCCGCGCCATCCCGGAATGACGAGGTTCCGATTTCCATGACTCCCCGCACTGCCACGCTGATCGGCTTGACCGCGATCCTGATGTGGTCGCTGCTGTCAGTGATGACGGTGGCGACCGGAAAGATCCCGGCGTTTCAGCTCGCTGCGATGACGTTTGCGATCGGCGGTGTCGTCGGCCTGCTCACCTGGATCGGCCGTGGCGAGGCGGCGAAAAGCCTGCGGCAGCCGCTCGTCGTCTGGGTCGTCGGCGTCGGCGGCCTGTTCGGCTATCACGCGCTGTATTTTCTCGCGTTGCGCTTCGCTCCGCCGGCGGAAGCCGGCCTCTTGAATTACCTGTGGCCGCTCTTGATCGTGCTGTTCTCGTCATTCCTGCCTGGCGAGCGGCTGGCCGCGCATCACATCATCGGCGCCGTGCTCGGCCTCGTCGGCACCGTGCTGCTGTTCGCCGGCAACACCTCCGGCTTCGCCCCGGGGGCTGTGCCGGGGTTGATCGCAGCCTTCATCGCGGCGTTCGTCTGGGCGACCTATTCGGTGCTGTCGCGCCGCTTGAAAGCGGTGCCGACGGATGCGGTCGCGGGCTTCTGTCTTGCTACATCAGTGCTCGCCGCCTTGATGCATGGTCTGCTTGAAGCCACGGTCTGGCCGGAGTCGGGCTTGCAATGGCTCTCGGTGATCGCGCTTGGCATCGGCCCGGTCGGCGCCGCCTTCTACGCCTGGGACATCGGCATGAAGCGCGGCGACATTCGTGTGCTCGGTGCCGCCTCCTACGCGACGCCGCTGCTGTCGACGGGATTCCTCATCGCTGCCGGTTTCGCCAAGGCCAGCGCCAATATCGCGGTTGCCGCGATCCTCATTGCCGGGGGCGGCCTGATCGCGGCCAAGGACATGGTGCTGCGGAAGCGATGATTGGAGCGGAGCTACGGCTCCCAGCCGGGCGGCGCGAGCTCGAAGCCCGCGAACTCGAATGCGGGCGCCACGGTGCAGCCGACCAGCGTCCACTCGCCCGTGGTTTCCGCCATCTGCCAAGCCAGCGCAGGTACGATCGCCTGCGGCCGCTCGCCGCTGACCAGGTCGGTGCCGAGCCGCACCTCGTGCTGCGAGCAGCCGTCATGGGCGATGCGCAGCCTCAAGGGGCTGCCGGCGTAATAGTGCCATGTCTCCACCGCATCGACGCGATGCCAGTGCGAGCGCTCGCCGCGTGCCAGCAGAAAGTAGATCAGGGTCGAGCGCGAGCGCCCGTTGGCGTCGGTGGCCTGATCGCGAAACGTCTCCCGATAATGGCCGCCTTCCGGATGCGGGCGGAGTTCGAGGCGTGCGATGATCTCGGCTGCGGTCGGCATCGATCCTCGTCGGGATGTGTTCTTCAGGACTTGTTCTTGCGCTCACGCAGCTCGCCGAACACCGCAGCGGGATCCGCGCCCTTCATGTGCAGCTTGGCCGCGACCGCCGGCTCGTCGGCGCGCAGGAACACGTTGGCGCGCTTCTCCTCGCCGAGCAGCGAGGGAATGGTCGGCTTGTTCTCGGCGCGGAGCTTCGTCACCTCCGCGGCGCGCGCCTGGAGCGCCGCATTGTCCGGCTCGATGGTGAGCGCGAACTTGACGTTGGACGCCGTGTATTCGTGGCCGCAATAGAGCTTGAAGTCGTCGGGCAAGGCGCGCAGCTTCAGCAGTGAATCCCACATCATCGGATAGGTGCCCTCGAACACGCGGCCGCAGCCGATCGAGAACAGCGTATCGGCGGCGAACACCGTCTTCTCATTGTCGAACACGTAGGAGATGTGGTCGAGCGTATGGCCGGGCGTCTCGACGACACGCGCCAGCAGATTGCCGATCTTGACCACGTCGGCATTGGCGACGCGCAAATCGACATTTGCGATCTTAGTCGTCTTGTCGTGCGGCGCGACGACGCGGCAATTGTATTTCTGCTTGAGCTCGGCGACCCCGCCGACATGATCGCCATGATGATGGGTGATCAGGATGTCGGTGAGCCGCCAGCCCTCGCGCTCCAGGGCCTTGAGGATGGGGCCGGCCTCCGGCGCGTCGATCGAGGCCGTTGCTTTGGTTTCCACATCGTGGATCAGATAACCGAAATTGTCGTTTAAACAGGTGAAAGTACGAATTTCGGCGGCCATGTCATCTCCATCGCGCTCAGCCCCGCCAGACAAATATGGCGTTAACGTTGCGCAGGCAATGCAATATTCCGGGCGCAGCGGCGCCCTCGCGCATGTTACATTGCCGTCATGAGCATCGACGTCGTCGACCTCCGCGAGTTCTATTCCCGCCGCCTCGGCATCGTGGCGCGGCAAATGATCAATCGCGGCATCAGAGAGCGCTGGCCCAACGCCGAGGGCCAGCGCGTGCTCGGCATCGGCTATCCCACACCCTATCTGGGGTTGTTCCGCGAGGACGCCGAACGCTGCCTCGCCTTCATGCCGGCGGCCCAGGGTGTCCTGAAATGGCCGACGGGACGGCCCGCGCTGGCCTCGCTGGTGGACGAATTCTCCCTGCCGCTTCCCGAGGCTGCGGTGGACCGCATTCTCCTGGTGCACGCGGTGGAGATGTCGGACGATCCGGCCGCGCTGCTGCGCGAGGTGTGGCGCGTGCTGTCGCCGTCCGGGCGCGTCATCGCGGTGATTCCGAACCGGCGCGGGGTCTGGACCCGCACCGACAGCACGCCGTTCGGTCACGGCCGGCCCTATTCGCGCTCGCAGATCACCGAGCTGTTCCGCCAGACCTGGTTCACGCCGACCGCCTGGGGCGAGGCGCTGTTCATGCCGCCCTATGCCGGCGGCTGGGTGTTGAAATCGGCGCAGATGTGGGAGCGTGCCGGCGCCGCGCTGTCGCTGCCCTTTGCCGGCGTCCACATCGTGGAGGCGACCAAGCAGGTCTACCGCGCGATCCCCGCCAAGCGCGAGCGGGCGCGGCTGATTCCCTCGCTCGCCAAGCCCGTGCTGGTGCCGTCCTCGACGACGGTGACGCGCGGCTAGCTTCACCTCTCCCTCCGGGAGAGGTGATCCGTGCTCTGCGGCTCTCACCGCTTCAACCAACGTACATCCTCAAAAACAAATCGTCCCGGCGAGGCCGGGACGATCAATTCAGAAAGTCAGAAAAGCTTACTCGCCCGAGGCGACTTCGTCGCTGGAAGCGGCTGGAGCGGCTTCACGCTCCGGGCGCGGGCCATGCGGCCGGCGCCGCCGGCGCGGATAGCGCTCGCCGCCACCGCCACCCTCGAAGCCGCCCTGACCGCCGTTCACTTGCGGCTGTGCGCCGGTGATGAAGGAGGGCAGGCGGTCGACGCCGCCGGCATCGGCGATGACGGGCTGCGGCTGGTTGGCGGGTTGCGGCTGCGGCTGATATTCCGGCTGCGGACGGTGATCGCGTTCGCGGTGCTCGCGCGGCTGCTGGTTCTCGCGCTGATAGGGCTGCTGATTGTCGCGCGGCTGGCGATCACGCTGGTGATGATCGCGCTGGCCGTCGCGGTCGCGCATGAAGGGCTGCGACTGGGGCTGCGGGACGAAGCCGGGCTCCTGGCCGAAGGCCGAGAAATTCTCGCCGTCGTCGTCGCCGTCGTCGCTGGCAATGGGCTCATCGCCGCGCGGCTGCTGGTTTTGACGGAACTGCTCCTGAGCCGCCGCGATCAGGCGGAAATAATGCTCGGCATGCTGGTAGTAGTTCTCCGCTGCCACGGGATCGCCGGAGGAGCGCGCGTCGCGCGCAAGCTGGAGATACTTTTCGGCGATGTGCGAAGCGGTGCCGCGAATCTTGATGTCGGGTCCGTTGGACTCGTAGACCCGGGTCATCGGGTTCTGGCCGCGCCGGTTGTTGTTGTTATTGTTGTTGCGGTTGCGCATCCGCTGCTTGTTTTGACCGTTTCTCATGTCCTGCCTTTAATTCCAGCCCTAAAGGTTGCACGCATTACTGATTGCTAGGAGTGACCTGGTGACAGCGGCTCACATCTCTCGCGCGCACCGCACGCAAGAGCGGTCCAACCCTGCCGATGTTCGTCGACCCCGATGTTCGTCGACCGTCGCGTTCAACAAAGACGCGTTCCCCACCCGCCAGCATTCATCGCCAGCGAACCCATTCATTCCGCCTGCCGAAACAAGCCCAGCTTTCTTGCGTAAGTCTTCAGGCGCAATATCAGGCTTTCGTTCACGTTGCGGTCGGAGAGCAGCGCAGCTCCACTGGCCATCGCGCTCAACAGGACCTGCGGCTTGGAACCTTTAAATCAGTAAAGCTCTCGCCCGAGAGCCCGGCTTTCACCCGTAGGTCTACGGGGCCGGCACCGATGTGTTGACCGGAACGTAGTCGTTCCCACGGGATATTCCAAGAGCTTTTTGCAGGCCAATCCGGCTTTTATGGGGGCATTTTTCGGGCCGAAACGGCCCTCGGAATGCCCGCCAGGTCGGCCTTGGGTGGCCTGTCCAATGATAACGCGACGGCCCTCATCAAGGTTTCAATATTTTGGGCCTGACCCTGTCCGGCCTCGACGACCAGGGCGCCGCCGGGGGTGAGGCGCTCGTTCGCCTGCGGGATCAGGGCCCGATAGGCGTCATATCCGTCGTTGCCGCCGTCGAGCGCCAAATGCGGGTCGTGCTCGCGCACCTCGATGCTCAATCTCGGAATTTCAGCCGAGGGAATATAGGGCGGGTTCGAGACGATGAGGTCGAACGGGCCACGGAGCGCCGCGGCGTAGGAGCAGGCGACGAAGGCGGCGCGGTCGGCGAGGCCGAGCGCGGTGGCGTTGCCCCTGGCGGTTCTGAGCGCGTTCTGGCTGAGATCGGTGCCGACGCCGAACGCATCCGGGATTTCGTGCAGCAGCGCGAGCAGGATCGCGCCCGAGCCGGTGCCGATGTCGGCGATGCGCGGCGGGTGAGAGGCCCGCCGCTCGCGAAGAATTTCGAGCGCAAGCTCGACCACGGTCTCGGTATCGGGGCGCGGTACCAGGGTTGCTTCGGACAGACGGAACGGCAGGCCCCAGAATTCGCGCGTCCCGAGAATGCGTGCCACCGGCTCGCCGGCGATGCGGCGCTGTGCATGTTGCGCGAGCCGCGATGCTTCGGCCGCGGTGAGGGGACGGGCCGCCTGTGCAATCAGGCCGGTGAGGTCGAGGCCGAGTGCCGCACTGATCAGGAGGCGTGCGTCGAGCTCGGCTTCGTCGAGCCCTGCCGATCTCAGTTGCGCAGCCAGCGCGCGCCGCGCGCTCTCGATGGATTGCCCGGTGAAGAGGTTGCTCACGCCTCAGGCCGCCGCGCCTTGCGCAGCGAGCTGTGCGGCCTGGTGCTCCGTCGTCAGTGCGTCGATCAATTCGCCGAGCGCTTCACCCGCGATCACCTGGGGCAGCTTGTAGAGCGTGAGGTTGATGCGATGATCGGTGACACGCCCTTGCGGAAAATTGTAGGTGCGGATGCGCTCGGAGCGGTCGCCGGAGCCGACCTTCTCCTTGCGCTCGGCCGAGCGCGCCGCCTCGACGCGTTGCCGCTCGGCGTCATAGATGCGCGAGCGCAGGATGTTCATGGCAGAGGCGCGATTCTTGTGCTGCGAGCGGCTGTCCTGCATCATCACCACGATGCCGGTCGGGATGTGGGTGATCCGGATCGCCGATTCGGTCTTGTTGACGTGCTGGCCACCGGCGCCCCCTGCGCGCATGGTCTCGATGCGCAGGTCGTCGTTCTTGATGTCGACGTCGACGTCCTCGACCTCGGGCAGCACGGCGACCGTCGCCGCCGAGGTGTGGATGCGTCCCTGCGTCTCGGTGTCGGGCACGCGCTGCACGCGGTGCACGCCGGATTCGAATTTCAGCTTGGAGAACGCACCGCGCCCCTGGATCTCGGCGATGATTTCCTTGTAGCCGCCGACGGTGCCTTCGCTGGCCGAGATCACCTCGACCTTCCAGCCCTGCAAGCTGGCGAAGCGCTCGTACATCCGGAACAGGTCGCCGGCGAACAGCGAGGCTTCGTCGCCGCCGGTGCCGGCGCGGATTTCCAGCATGACGTTGCGATCGTCCATCGCGTCCTTGGGCAAGAGCGCGACGCGGATCTTCTGGACCAGTTCCTCGATTTTCGGCGCGAGCTCGTCGCGCTCGGCTTCCGCCATGCCGCGCATTTCGGCGTCGGTCGTGGGATCGGCGATCAGCGCCTCGGTGTCGGCGAGCTCCTTGACCGCTGAGCGATAGGCCTTCACCGCTTCGATCAGTGGCGTGAGCTCGGCGAGCTCGCGCGTGATCTGCACGTAGCGCTCGGAGGCGAGCTGTCCGAGCGATTCGGCCTCGAGCGAGGCGTGATGCGCGAGCAGGACGTCCAGTTTGGCTTCGGGGAGTGACGACATCGGTTCAGTCTCAAAGGGCGGAAGGAGGCGAGGGCGGCGGCAAAGCGGGCGACAGGCCGCTACAACGCAAGGCCCTCGGCCTCGGCAAATTCCGTCAGCTTCTGCCGGATCGAGACGCTGCCCGCTGGTGCATCCAGCAGAGGGCCCAGCATCGCTTCGGCCTTCTTGGCGTCGAGGTCGAGCACCATCGCCTTGACAGGGCCGAGCGCGGTAGCCGAGAGCGAGAGCGAGCGGTAGCCCAGTGCGATCAGCGCCAGCGCGCCGATCGGCTTCGAGGCCATCTCGCCGCAGAGCGAGAGCGATTTCTGCGCCGCGTGTGCCTTGCGTGCGATGTCGCGCAGCGCGCGCAGGATCGGCGCCGACAGGGTGTCGAAGCGCTCGGAGACCTTGGCGTTGCCGCGGTCGACCGCGAACAGGAACTGGAACAGGTCGTTGGAGCCGACCGAGATGAAATCGACCTTCTTCAGCAGCTCGTCGAGCTGGTAGAGCAGGGCCGGCACCTCGACCATGGTGCCGATGTCGATTCGTTCAGGCAGCGTGTGGCCGTGCTGGCGCAGATAGGTCAGCTCGCGCTCGACCAGTGCCTTGGCCGAGTCGAATTCGGCGACCTCCGAGATCATCGGGAACATGATGCGCAGCGCGCGGCCGCCGCCGGCGCGCAGCAGCGCGCGGATCTGGCCGCGCAACAGGCCGGGACGGTCGAGCCCGAGCCGGATCGCGCGCCAGCCGAGTGCGGGATTTTCCTCGATCACCGCTTCCATATAGGGCAGCGCCTTGTCGCCGCCGATATCGAGCGTGCGGAACGTGACGGGCTTGCTGCCGGCGGCATCGAGCACGGTGCGATAGAGCGCGAGCTGGTCGCTGGTGCGCGGCAGGCTCTGACCGACCATGAATTGCAGCTCGGTG
The DNA here is from genome assembly GCF_025200925.1 of Bradyrhizobium sp. CB1015. GTDB lineage: Bacteria > Pseudomonadota > Alphaproteobacteria > Rhizobiales > Xanthobacteraceae > Bradyrhizobium. The sequence goes on from NZ_CP104174.1 coordinate 724,202, forward strand.
CGGAACAGGCCGATGCCGGCGCTGCCGGTGTCCTCGATATGCGGCAGGTCGATCGCAAGACCTGCGTTGATCATCAGCTCGACCTTCTGGCCGTCCCTGGTGACGCAGGGCCGGTCGCGCAGCGCCAGATACTGCGCCTGGCGGCGTGCCCGGAAACGCACGCGCTCGGCGAAGGCGGCCTCGATCTCCTGCGAGGGCCGCACATAGATCGAGCCCGAGGTGCCGTCGACGATGATGGCATCGCCGGGATCGGCGATGCCGGGCGCATTCGGCACCTCGCCGACCGCAGGGATGCCCAGCGCCCGCGCCACGATCGAGACGTGCGAATTGGTGGTGCCTTCCTCCAGCACGATGCCGCGCAGGCGCTTGCGGTCGTAGTCGAGCAGCGCCGCCGGACCCATCGCGCGGGCGATGACGATCGCGTTGTCGGGCAATTGTTCGCGCGAGGGTGCGTGATCCTGGCCGACCAGCTGCCGCATCAGGCGGTAGCCCAGGTCTTCCAGATCGTGCAGCCGGTCGCGCAAATACGGGTCGGTCGAGCGCAGCATGCGCGCGCGGGTGTCGGACTGCACGCGCTCGACCGCGGCTTCCGCGGTCAGGCCGGTGGCGACCGCCTCGTGCAGCTTGTGCGACCAGCCCTGGTCGTTGGCGAACATGCGGTAGGCTTCCAGCACATCGCGATGCTCGCCGCCTTCGGCGACGTCGCCGCGCTCCAGCATGCGGTCGAGATCGGCACGCAGCTTGGCGAGCGCGGTATCGAGCCGCTTGATTTCCTTCGGCAGGTCCTCGGCGATGTAGTCCTTGATGACGACGCGCGGCTCGTGCAGCACGACATGGCCGAGCGCGATGCCCTCCGACAGGATGGCGCCGACTTTCTGCGCCGAATGGCGCGCCGCCGGTTCCTGGCCCGGCTGGGCCAGCGCGGACAATTCACCCGAGGCGATCAGCTCGGCCAGCACCATCGCGGTGGTCTGGAGCGCCTCGAGCTCCTCCTCGACATAATTGCGCTTGGCGCGGTTCTGCACCACCAGCACGCCGAGCGTGTTGCCGGCGCGCAGGATCGGCACGCCGAGGAAGGAGTGGTAGATTTCTTCGCCGGTCTCGGGCCGGAACGAGAAGGCCGGGTGGCTCTGCGCATCGCTCAAATTGAGCGGCGTCGCCTCGCTGGCGACGAGGCCGACCAGGCCCTCATGGGCGCTGAGCACGGTGTGGTGCACCGCCTCGCGGTTGAGACCTTCGGTGGCGTAGAGCTCGAGCGTGTTGTCGATGCGCAGCACGTAGACCGAGCACACCTCGGCCACCATGTTGGCGGCGATCAGCACCACGATCTTGTCCAGCCGCTCCTGGGCTGAGACCTGCTCCGCCATGGTCTCGCGGAGCCGTCTCAACAAGACGCGGGGACCTCCCGACGCGCTCCGCATGAACCGTCAATCTCCTCCGTCGGCCGGGCCCGGCGGTATCGGCCGGCGGCTGGACCAAAATTCCAGAAAAACAATCAAATTGCTTGTCCGGCGCAGGCACAAGCCCAAAATCCACGGGAGATTTAGCGCTCGTACCGAATCAGCGCCGCCTGAACTGGGACACAGTCTGCGGCAGCCCACCCTGTCCGCCGTATAGCGAATTGAGGCTTGTTTTGCCAAGCAAAACGCCTGCCAAACGCGAAGGTGTGTATACCTTCGCGTTTGCTGCGACCGCTAAGAGAAAATTAGCCCAGGCATGGTCCGGAAAAGTGCGAAGCGGTTCCGGAAAGACCATGCTCAACCGCCAATCTGAAGCGCGACGAGGGTCCGCTTTAAGCTTGGTCGAGACCGTAGAGCGTGTGCAAGGTGCGCACCGCAAGCTCGGTATAGGCGGTATCGATCAAGACCGAGAATTTGATCTCGGAGGTTGTAATGGCCCGGATGTTGATGTTCCGTCGGGCGAGCGCGGAGAATGCCTGGGCGGCGACGCCGGCATGGCTGCGCATGCCGCTGCCGATCACCGAGATCTTGGCGACGTCGGTGGCGGTATCGAGCCGCGCATAGCCGATCTTGGCCTTGGCGGCGGTAATCGTATCCTTGGCGCGGGTGAAGTCCGCGGCCGGCACGGTGAAGGTGAGGTCGGTGGTCTTGCCGTCCTCGGAAACATTCTGCACGATCATGTCGACATTGATGTTGGCATCAGCCAGCGGGCCGAAGATCGAGGCCGCAACGCCGGGCTTGTCCTCGATCTGGCGCACCGAGATCTGAGCCTCGTCCTTGGAGAAGGCGATACCGGTGACGACGTGGCTTTCCATGATCTCCTCCTCGCTGCAGATCAGCGTGCCGGGCGGCTGGTTGGCATGCGGGTCGATATCCTCGGGCTTGTCGAAGCTCGAGCGGACGAAGATCGGCATGTTGTGGACCATGCCGAGTTCCACCGAGCGGACCTGGAGCACTTTGGCGCCCTGCGAGGCCAGTTCCAGCATGTCCTCGAACGCGATCTTGTCGAGCCTCTTGGCCTTCGGCACGATTCGCGGGTCGGTGGTGTAGACGCCGTCGACGTCGGTGTAGATGTCGCAGCGGTCGGCCTTGACGGCGGCGGCGATCGCCACGGCCGAGGTGTCGGAGCCGCCGCGGCCGAGCGTGGTGATGCGATGGGTCTCGGGGTTGATGCCCTGGAAGCCGGCGATGACCGCGACCTCCTTGCGTTCCTTGAAGCGCTTGATGATCTCGGCGCCGTCGATGTCCTCGATCCGGGCCGAGGCATGGGCGTCGCTGGTCTTGATCGGGATTTGCCAGCCCTGCCAGGAGCGGGCCTGGATGCCCATGCCCTGCAGCACGATGGCAAGAAGGCCGGATGTCACCTGTTCGCCCGAGGCGACCACGGCGTCATATTCGCGCGCGTCGTGCATCGGCGAGGCCTCGGTGCACCAGGCCACCAGCTCGTTGGTCTTGCCGGCCATCGCCGAGACGACCACGGCCACTTCGTGACCGGCATCGACCTCACGCTTCACATGGCGTGCGACGTTGCGGATCCGTTCGATGGTGGCGACGGACGTGCCGCCGAATTTCATCACGAGGCGGCTCATGACGACGCGTGCATTCCCTCATAAGGATCAGTATGGTGACCCGCACTGGACGGGTGCCTGGCGGACACCGACCGCGCGTATACAGAGCGGCGGGGCCGGGGGCAAGCGGGTTCCTGCGGGGGCCGGGCGGGGGTAGTGGGTTAACCGAGGCATGGCGCGTTACATCGACGAGATCCTGCAGCCCGGCGAGCGGGTGCTGTATTCGACCAATGCGCACTGGATCTTCTATTTTCCGGCCATCGTGGCCTGGATCGTGGCGCTGGCCCTGCTCATCCTGTCGCGGCAGGCGACCGTCGACTGGCTCGTTCTGCTTTGTCTCGGCGCCGCAGCTCTCGCGGCGCTGGCGGCCCTGTATTGGAGCGTGAAGGGCTGGTTCCATCGCTTCACCACCGAGACCGACGTCACCAACCTCAGGGTCGTGCACAAGACCGGCTTCATCAAGCGCCGAACCTTCGAGATGGCGCTGGACAAGGTCGAGAGCGTCGACGTCGACCAGACCATTCTTGGACGTATTCTCAACTACGGCGACGTGACGATTCGCGGCGTCGGCGAGGGGATCGAGACGATCAAGACCATCGCCTCGCCGCTCGCCTTCCGTAGTTCGATCACCACGCGGTAGGACCGCGCCCAACCATGAGCATGCAGCAAAATACTTCCCTCATCGCCCAGCCGGGCTCGACCGTCGACGCCGCCGAGATCGCCAAATTCTCAAAACTCTCGGCGGAGTGGTGGGACCCGAAGGGCAAGATGGCGCCGCTGCACCGGATCAACCCGCTGCGGCTCGGCTATATCCGCGATGCCGCCTGCCGCAAGTTCGAGCGCAACGTGCGCAGCCTCAACTGCCTCGCCGGCCTGCGCGTGCTCGACATCGGCTGCGGGGCCGGCCTGCTCTGCGAGCCGCTGTCGCGCCTCGGAGCGCAGGTCATCGGCATCGATCCCTCCGCGAGCAACATCGCCGCGGCGAAGCTGCATGCCGACAAGAGCCATCTGGCGATCGACTATCGTTGCACCACGGTTGAGGAGATCGACCCGCGCGAGCGCTTCGACATCGTGCTGGCGATGGAAGTGGTCGAGCACGTCACCGACGTCGGCATGTTCCTGAAGCGCTGCGCCGCGATGCTGAAGCCGAATGGCCTGATGGTGGTCTCGACGCTGAACCGCAACTGGAAGAGTTTTGCGCTCGCCATCGTCGGCGCCGAATATGTCCTGCGCTGGCTGCCGCGCGGCACGCATGAGTGGAACAAGTTCGTCACGCCGGACGAACTGACGAAATACCTGCTCGACAGCCGTCTCGTCATCACCGAGCAGACCGGCGTCGTCTACTCGCCCTTCGCCGACAAATGGTCTCTGTCGTCCGACATGGACGTGAACTACATGGTGGTCGCGGAAGCGATGGTGTGAGGCTATCGGTTGGCGCGAGCATCGCTCCTATGACGTGGGCGTGATTGACCTGCTTGAGCGCAAGCGGCAGGTTGACTGTCATCTTCCTCGCGCCCTCCATCCCATGCTCACCATCGCCAGCCTCTGGATTCCCTTCACCATCATCGCCGCGCTCGGACAGGTCGCGCGCAATGCGATGCAGCGGTCGTTGACCAAACCGCTGGGGACCTGGGGCGCGACCAACATCCGCTTTCTGTTCGGCTTTCCGTTCTCGCTGCTATTCTTGGGGCTGGTGCTGCTCGCGACCGGCGATCGTCTGAGCGCGCCGCCGACCGTGTTCTGGCCGTGGCTGCTGTTGGGCGCGCTCAGCCAGATCGTCGCCACCGGCCTGATGCTGCTCGCGATGAACGACCGTTCCTTTGTCGTGACGACGGCCTACCTGAAGACCGAGGCGATCCAGACCGCGATCTTCGGCTTCGTCTTCCTCGGCGATCACCTGACCTGGCTGAAGGTGCTGGCGATCGTGATTGCCACCATCGGCGTCGTCATCACCGCGCTCCGCCCCGGCGGCGAGAAGAGCTTTGCCGAGCTGAAGCCGACCATCACCGGCCTCGTTGCCGCGGCGGCCTTTGCGCTCTCCGCGGTCGGCTTTCGCGGCGCAATCATCAATGTGCCGAATGTCTCCTTCGTGACCGCGGCGTCAATCACGCTGGTGCTCGGCCTGTTCGTGCAGACGCTGGTGCTGACGATCTATCTGCTCTGGCGCGCTCCAAAGGTGCTGCAGGCGATCCTCGACCTGTGGAAGCCCTCGATGCTGGCGGGCTTCACGGGCGCCCTCGCCTCGCAATTCTGGTTCCTGGCGTTCGCGCTGACGGCCGCCGCCAATGTCCGAACGCTCGCTTTGGTCGAGGTGCTGTTCGCGCAGGCCGTCGCCTACTATTCGTTCAAGCAGCCGATCGCGCCGCGCGAGATTGGTGGCATTGCGCTGATCGTGATCGGCGTTGGGGTGCTGGTGGGAGTCTAGCCGTCATTCCGAGGCGATGCGCAGCATCGAACTCTGGTGCACAGTTGCGCACCAGAGAATCTCGAGATCCCCCGATCCGCAATTGCGCATCTGAGGTCTGGTCCTTCGGACCATCCCGGGATGACGCGCTCCGCGCCTCAGTTCCGGTCTTCCGGCAGGGTCGGCAGCGGCGACACCTCGATGCCTTCCTCGATCAGCGATTTCGCCTCTTCGGGCGATGCCTCGCCGTAGATCGGGCGGTGCTCCTTGTCGCCGTAATGCATGGCGCGGGCTTCGTTCGCAAAGCGCTCGCCGACATTGTCGGCGTTCTTGACGATGTGGTCACGCAGCTCCTTGAGCTTGGCGCGCAGCTCGCGCTCCTGTGCCATCAGCAGCGAGGTCGGCCCTGACGGCGCAGCCTCCGGCGTGGTCGCAGCCACGGGCTCCGGCGGCGGCGTGGCGCGCCCGCGCCCCTTCTTGCCGACGATGCGCGGCGCCATGATCGCCTTATCGACCTTGGCGGAGCCGCAGATCGGGCAGGTCACGAGCTTCCGCCTCACCTGCGAATCGTAGGCCGACGAGCTCTGGAACCAGCTCTCGAAGTCATGGTCGCGGTCGCAGCGTAGTGCGTAGCGGATCATGCCGATCCCCGCACGAGGTGCAAATGGTCCGGCCCCGCCTTGGGATCGGAGACGCCGAAGCGGCGGCCGTGCTGGAGTGAGGGAATCGCCCGGCGCGCGGTCTCGACCTTGGCCGGATCGATCTTGGCCATGATGATGCCGGGCTCGACATCGCCCTCGGCGAGGATCTCGCCCCAGGGGTCGATGATCAGGGAGTGACCATAGGTCTCGCGCTTGTTCTCGTGCAGGCCTGCCTGCGCCGCGGCAAAGATGAAGCAGCCGGTCTCGATCGCCCGCGCACGCAGCAGCACGTGCCAATGCGCTTCGCCGGTCTTGCGGGTGAAGGCCGACGGCACGGTGATGAAATAGGCGCCGCTTTCGGCCAGCGCGCGGTACAGCGCAGGGAAGCGCACGTCGTAGCAGATCGTCAAGCCGACGCGGCCCCACGGCAGATCCGAGATTACCGCGGTTTCGCCCGGCTGGTAATTGGCGGATTCGCGGTAGCTCTCGCCGTCCGGCAGCTCGATATCGAACATGTGGATCTTGTCGTAGCTCGCGAGCACATTGCCCTCGGGCCCGATCAGGAAGGAGCGGTTGACCGCCTTCTCCGGCGAGAAGCGCAGCGCCAGCGAGCCGACATGGAGGTGAATCTTCAGCTCCGCCGCGAGCGCCCGGTAGGCCTTCAGCGAGGTATCGTCCTCTTCGCTCTGGAGATGCTCGAACAGTGCCTTGCGGTTCAGCTGCATCATGTTGCTGACTTCGGGCGTCTGCACGTAATCGGCGCCATTGGCAGCCGCCTGCCGGATCAGCTTCGTGGCTTGCTCGAGGCTCGACCCGGGCATGAGGCCGGTGCGCATCTGCACCATGGCGGCCATGAACGTGCGGTTCTCGCTCATGACGTGGCCTTCACGCTTTCGAGCATGCCATCGAGCTTGCCTTCGCGATCGAGCGCATAGAGGTCGTCACAGCCGCCGACATGGGTGCCGCCGATCCAGATCTGCGGGAAGGTCGAACCCTCGCCGGCGCGCCCGTACATTTCCTGGCGCCAGGACGGGTTCTTGGCGACATCGAATTCGGTGAATGTCGCCTTCTTGCGGGTCAGCAGGGACCTCGCGGCGGAACAATAGCCGCAGCCCGGCCTAGTGTAGATCTCGACAGCAGCAGTCATCTCGTCTGGCGCTCTCATGTCATGAATTCGTTGAATTATATGGGACGGGGGCCGCTCTCGACAACCCGGGCGAAGACCAGCACGTCGACCTGGGTCGCCTTGGCGCGGAGCAGGGCTCGCGCGCAGGCATCGAGCGTCGCCCCTGACGTCAGGACATCGTCGATCAGGACAACGCGGCGGCCCTGGACCTCAGCCCGACGGTCGGGAGATACCTGGAATGCGCCCTGCACATTGGTGGCGCGCTGGGCCCGCGACAGGCCGATCTGCTGCTCCGTGGCACGCACCCGCCGCAGCACGTCGCCTCGTACCTTGACCCCGCTCTGCCGCTCGATCACACGGGCGAGCGCTCCGGACTGGTTGTAGCGGCGGCGCCAGGCCCGCCGCCAATGCAGGGGCACGGGCACCAGCATGTCGGCGCCGGTCAGCAATTCGTGGCCGGCGCGCGCCATCCAGCGGCCCATGGCAGGCGCCAGATCGGTACGGTCCTGGTACTTCAGCGCATGCACCAGCGAGCGCGCGACGTCGTCATAGCGCACCGCTGCGCGGGCCCGCTGATAGGCCGGCGGGCTCGCGATCGCCTCCATCGACAGCATGTCGGGGCCGGGGTCATAAACGAAAGGAATGCCGAGCCGCGGGCAATAGGGCCGTTCGATGAACGACAGCCGGGCCCAGCACGAGGCGCAAACGCCCTCGCCGTCGACCGGCTCGTGGCAGGATACGCACCGTGTCGGCAGCGCGATGTCGAGCGCCAGCCGCGCCGCCCGCGCCAGCACATGGCGGCTGGCGCTCCATGCGGCCCGCAGCGGTGAGACGATGGAACGGATGGGGGCGGCGTCGGCTTCCATGTGGCGAGGCTAGCGCTGCACGCGGCGGATTGCCAGAACCGTGGAGATCGGCGTAACCAGCGACATGGCCCAACACCCTCAAACCCCGCCCGCTTTGTTCGATCGTGGCTTGCTGCACGCGCGGCAGCGGCGTGCGCAGGCGCAAGGTGCCGTGAGCTTCCTGCTCGACCGTGTCGCCGAGGACATGTCAGACCGGTTGGCGGCGGTGATGCGGGAGTTTCATGCCCCGGTCGATCTCTGGACGCCTGGGAAGGGGCTCGAGGCGTTGCGCACGCGGCTTCCCTCGATCGAACACATTGCGCTCGACGCGGCCGGCGCGGAGAAGCTGCCTTTCGCCCCCGAAAGCCTAGACCTTGTCGTCTCGGCGCTGGCGCTGCAATTCGTCAACGATCTTCCCGGCGTGCTGGCGCAGGTTCGTCGGGCGCTGAAGCCGGACGGGCTCCTGCTCGCCGCGATGATCGGCGGCGATAGCCTCACCGAGCTGCGGCAGGCCTTCGCGGCGGCGGAAGCTGAATGCGAGGGCGGCGTGTCGCCGCGTGTCGCACCGTTTTCGGACCTCCGCGATATCGGCGCGCTGCTGCAGCGGGCGGGCTTTGCCTTGCCGGTGACCGACGTCGATCGTGTCGTGGTGCGCTACGGCAATGCGTTCGCTTTGATGCAGGATCTCCGCCGCATGGGCGCGGCCAATGTGTTGATCGAACGCCGCCGCACACCGAGCCGGCGCGCGACGCTACTGCGCATGGCGGAAATCTATGCCGAGCGCTTTGCCGATGCCGACGGCCGCATCCGCGCGACGTTCGACATCGTCTGGCTGTCGGGCTGGGCCCCGCATGCCAGCCAGCAGCAGCCGCTCAAGCCGGGGTCGGCGAAAGCGAGCCTGGCGGAGGCGGTGAAGAAGGCGGGGAAGGAGTAGGCCCGCTGTCATTCCGGGGCGCGCTATCGCGCGCCCCGGAATGACGATGCAAGGGCATCGTCACATCAACAAATCGATCAGATGCGGGATCAGCGGAATGTCCGCGGGCGGCATCGGATAGTCGCGCAGCTTGTTGGCGCGGACCCAGGCAAGGTTCTGGCCTTCGCGTGCGGTGACCATTCCCTCCCAACGCCGGCAGATGTAGAGCGGCATCAGGAGATGGAAGGTCTCATAAGCGTAGCTCGCGAAGGTCAGCGGCGCGAGACAAGGCTCGGCGACCGTGATGCCGAGCTCCTCGTGGAGCTCGCGGATCAGGCTCTGCTCCGGCCGTTCGCCCGGCTCGAGCTTGCCGCCAGGGAATTCCCAGAGGCCGGCCAGCGCCTTGCCCTCGGGGCGCTGCGCGATCAGGACGCGCTTGTCGGCATCGACAAGCGCGCAGGCCACCACCAGTGTCAGTTTGAGATCGGCCATGCGTGACTGTCGCTCGCTGAGATCGTCCGCAACGGTTTGTTAACCTCGTCGCGGTCCATGTTTCCAACGTCCCCATAAGTCATATTTAATCCGCAGTTCCTAGAGTGGGAGCTCCTTAAACCACTCCAGGCCAACCCATGCGCGCTGCGCTTTCGGTTCTCTTCCGCCGGTTCGTCCACGACCGGCGCGGCAATATCGCGGTGATTTTCGCTCTCGCCTGCGTTCCCCTGATCAGCGCGGTCGGCTGCGCCATCGATTATTCGCGCGCGACGCTGACCCGGGCCAAGCTTCAGGCTGCCGCCGATGCCGCCAGCGTCGGCTCGATCGCCAAGGCCTCGCCGGCCTTCAAGGCCGCCGGCACCATGACTGGGGACGGCTCGATTTCGGTCGGGGTCACGGACGCCCAGAACATCTTCGATGCCAATCGCGCCAATCTGACCGGCTACACGCTGACCGGCCTCACGCCGACGGTGGTCAAGTCCGGCTCGACCGTCACCGCAACGGTTTCGTTCACCGCAACCATGAACACCATGTTTCTCGGCGTGATCGGCAAGTCTGCGCTGGCCATGAGCGGGACGTCGAAGGCGACGGCGAGCATACCGCTCTATATCGACTTCTATCTGCTGCTGGACAATTCGCCCTCGATGGGCGTCGGTGCGACCCCGGCCGACGTGCAGACGATGGTCAACAACACGTCGGACAAGTGCGCTTTCGCCTGTCACGATCTCAAGGACAAGAACAACTATTACGAACTTGCCAAGAAGCTTGGCGTAACGACGCGGATCGACGTGCTTCGGAGCGCGACGGCGTCGCTGATGGAGACGGCGAGCCTGACTGAAACCTATTCAAACCAGTTCCGAATGGCGATCTACGATTTCGGCGGCTCCGCAAGCACGCTCGGCCTGCGCAGCCTGTTTTCGTTGTCGGCCTCTCTGTCCAGCGCCAAGACGGCGGCCGGCAAGATCGACCTGATGTCGGTGAACGGGCAGAACGAGAATAGCGATCAGGACACGGCATTCACCGCGATAATTCCTGCGATCGACAAGGAGATTAGTTCACCCGGAGGCGGCACGTCGTCCAGCCCGCTCAAATATCTGTTCTTCGTGTCTGACGGCGTCGCCGACGAGAGCAACACCGCATGCCTGAAACCGCTCTCGGGCACCACGCGTTGCCAGTCGCCGCTCAATCCTGCGCTTTGCAAGAAGATAACGGATCGGGGCGTCAAGATCGCCGTGCTGTACACGACGTATCTCGCATTGCCCACCAACGCCTGGTACATGAAATGGATCGATCCGTTCAATAAAGGTCCGTATGGACCTTCGCCGAACAGCGAGATCGCAAAGAACATGCAGAGCTGCGCTTCGCCCGGGCTGTATTTCGAGGTGAGTCCGACGCAAGGCATCGCGGACGCCATGAACGCGCTGTTCAGGAAGGCGGTCGCCGACGCAAGGATTTCGGGGTGAGGTCGATCAACGCGCACGCGATGTTTTTCCGTCACCCTGAGGCGGCCGCTTCTTCAGCGGCCCTCGAAGGGCGACGGCCCGGCTCTTTCCGCGAGGCGGCAGTGTGGCCGTACATCCTTCGAGGCTCCCCGCACGGCACGTTGCGCCGCGCGGCTCGCACCTCAGGATGACGGACAGAGACTTGATTTCTACGACCTGTAATCCCCGTTGATCGCCACATATTCCTTGGTGAGGTCGCAGGTCATGACGCGGTCGCGGCCCTTGCCGAGGCCGAGCGAGACCCGAATCGCGATCTCCGGCGCCTTCATCGCCTCCGAGACCTGGGCTTCGTCATAGGACGGATCGCGCGCGCCGCTCCTGGCGACGCGGATGCCGTTGAAGGAGATCGAGAGCTTGTCGCGATCGGCTGGCTCGCCGGCCTTGCCGACGGCCATCACCACGCGGCCCCAATTGGCGTCCTCGCCGGCGATCGCGGTCTTCACCAGCGGCGAGTTCGCGATCGACATCGCGATCTTGCGCGCCGAGGCCTTGGTCTTGGCGCCCTCGACCGTGATCTCGACCAGCTTGCGCGCGCCTTCGCCGTCGCGGGCGACCTGTTCGGCGAGATTGGCGAGCACCTGATTGAACGCCTTGACGAAGGCCTTCAGGCGCGGGTCGCTGGCGCGGCTGATCTTCGGCGCGCCGTGCTCGGCGGCGGCCCCGGTCGCAAACGCCAGCAACGTGTCGGAGGTCGAGGTGTCGCCGTCGATCGTCACGGCGTTGAACGTGTCGTCGACGCCGCTTTTGAGCAGCGCCTGCAGCGCGGCGGGCGCGATCGGCGCATCGGTGAAGATGAAGGACAGCATGGTCGCCATGTCGGGTGCGATCATCCCGGCGCCCTTGGCCATGCCGTTGATGGTGACCTTGGCCTTGCCGAGCTTGACGGTCGCGGTCGCGACCTTCGGGAAGGTGTCGGTGGTCATGATCGCCTTGGCCGCAGCGAGGTAATCGCCGGGCGCAGCGGTCTCGGCGAGGCGGCCGAGCACGCCGTCGAACTTGGTGGCGTCCAGCGGCTCGCCGATCACCCCGGTCGAGGCCAGGAAGATCTCGCTCTCGCTGCAGCCGACCGCCTTGGCCGCGATCTTCGCGGTCAGCGCGGTGGAGGCGCGGCCGGTCTTGCCGGTGAAGGCGTTGGCATTGCCGGAATTGACGACGAGCGCGCGCGCCTTGCCGCCCTTCAGCTTGGCGCGACACCATTCCACGGGGGCCGAGGGGCACTTCGACTTGGTGAAGACGCCGGCGACCGCAGTGCCCTTGTCCATCACCGCCAGCAGCACGTCGGTGCGGTTCTTGTAGCGGATGCCGGCTTCGGCCGTCGCAAGACGGACGCCCGCGATCACGGGCATATCGGGGACGGTTTTGGGGGCGAGGGGAGAGACGGAGGAGGACATCGCGGGCGCCTTGGTAGGGTCTGGACATGCAGATGGCCGGGGGAGCCCCGGCCATCGCGACGTTAGATACTCTTGGCGTCCGCGAAGTGACAGCGAATTCTTACTTCTTCGCCGGCGGCGCCATCTTGCTGTCTGACGGCTTGGCGTCCTTCGACGCATCCGCCGCCGGCTGGTCCAGCCGCTCGACCTTGGCTTCGGTGCGCAGCTTGGCGACATACTCGGCCTGGGCCTTGCGGGTCACGTACTGCTCGATCTGGGCCTTGACCTGCTCGAAATCGGGCGCCTTGCGGTTGCGCTTTTCCTCGACCTTGATGATGTGCCAGCCGAACTGCGACTTCACGGGGTCGGAGATCTTGCCGGGCTCCAGCGAGAAGGCCACGGCCGAGAATTCCGGCACCATCTGCTCCTTGGTGAAGAAGCCGAGGTCGCCGCCGTCGGCCGAGCCGGGATCCTTGGACTTCTTCTTGGCGAGCTCGGCGAAATCGGCGCCCTTCTCGAGCTCGGCCTTCACCGCCTTGGCCTCGTCCTCGGTCTCGACCAGGATGTGGCGGGCACGCACCTCCTGCTCGCCGGTGATCTGCTTGGAGGCCTCCTCATAGACCTTCTTCATGGCGTCCGGGGTGGTGGCGGCCTTGCCCTCGTTGGCGAGCAGGCTGTCCATCAGAAGCCGGTTGCGGGCGAAGGCCAGGCGCTTCTTGAACTCCTCGCTGTCGGCGATTTTCTTGTCTTCGGCAGCCTTGCTGACGATCTTCATGTCGATCAAAAACGACAGGACGTTTTCGTCCTTGGTCGCCGGGTCCATCTGGGCGAGGCTCGGCCCGAGCTCCTCCTCGGCCATGGTGACGTCGCTCTTCTTGATTTCCGCGCCATTGACCTTCGCCAGCACCGGATCGTCGGCGGCCCGGAGCGGGCCCGCAAACGCCAGGGACAGCGCCAGAGCGAGGCTGCCAGCCAGGGCGGACGCGGAGCGGAAGCGCTGGGTTACCGGGAACGAGGTGGTCATGGAAAATCCTTATGTTGAAGCAGGGGGCTGCTCGAGCGGGGCGGACACTCGCCCAATCAGGGGGGCTTGGCAACGCGAAAAGTCTGTCAAAATGATGAATTAGCCGCAATGCGCCCGCCGTTGACAAGGCCCTGACCGGGCCATATCTCTGCCCGGTCGCGACCATGGCGATGGCGTTTATTTTGCTGCGTTTTTGGCCGTTGAACCCAGACTTGCCCAATTCCCACCCATATGGCGGATGACCCCCGCAGTCCGGGCTCTGACGCCGCGAAGCGTCACGGTGAGTTGATAGGCAGGCGGGTGACAACTTCTTGGTTGCAACGCGGTTAAATCGCGAACACAGGAACTAGGCATGATCGGCGCGCTCGCCCGCAAGTTTTTCGGCTCCGCCAACGACCGGCGGGTGAAGGGATATCAGTCCCGCGTCAACGCGATCAACGCGCTGGAGCCTGAGCTCGTCAAGCTCTCCGACGAGGCGCTCAAGGCCCGCACCGCGGAATTCAAGCAGCAGCTCGCGAACGGCAAGACGCTGGACGACCTGCTGGTCCCCGCCTTCGCCACCGTGCGCGAGGCCGCCAAGCGCACGCTCGGCCAACGCCATTTCGACGTCCAGCTGATCGGCGGCATGGTGCTGCACGAGGGCGACATCGCCGAGATGAAGACCGGCGAAGGCAAGACGCTGGTCGCAACGCTTGCGGTGTATCTCAACGCGCTCGCCGGCAAGGGCGTCCACGTCGTCACCGTCAACGACTATCTCGCCCGCCGTGACTCCGGCTGGATGGGCCAGATCTACGGCTTCCTAGGCATGACCACCGGCGTCATCGTACACGGCCTCGACGATGCCGAGCGCAAGGCCGCCTATGCCTGCGACATCACCTATGGCACCAACAACGAATACGGCTTCGATTATCTGCGCGACAACATGAAGTACCGGCTCGAGGACATGGTCCAGCGGCCGCACTTTTTCGCCATCGTCGACGAGGTCGACTCCATCCTGATCGACGAAGCGCGCACGCCGCTGATCATCTCCGGTCCGCTCGACGACCGCTCCGACTTCTACAACACCATCGACGGCTTCCTGCCCAAGCTCGACAAGACCGATTACGAGGTCGACGAGAAGCAGCGCACGGTGACGCTGACCGAAGGCGGCATGGAGAAGATCGAGACGCTGCTGCGCGATGCGGGCCAGCTCAAGGGCGAATCGCTCTACGACGTCGAGAACGTCTCCGTCGTGCACCACATCAACCAGGCCCTGCGCGCCCACACGCTGTTCACGCGCGACAAGGACTACATCGTCCGCGACAACGAGGTCGTCATCATCGACGAGTTCACCGGCCGCATGATGCCCGGCCGCCGCTATTCGGAAGGCCTGCACCAGGCGCTGGAAGCCAAGGAGCACGTCCAGGTCCAGCCCGAAAACCAGACGCTGGCCTCGATCACCTTCCAGAACTACTTCCGCATGTACGAGAAGCTGGCGGGCATGACCGGCACCGCCGCGACCGAAGCGGACGAATTGTTCGACATCTACAAGCTCGAGGTCGTGGAGATCCCGACCAACCTGCCGATCGCGCGCCTCGACGAGGACGACGAGGTCTACCGCACCCAGAAGGAAAAATACCAGGCCATCCTCGCCGAGATCGAGCGCGCCAATTCGCGGCTGCAGCCGGTGCTGGTCGGCACCGCCTCGATCGAGAAGTCGGAGGTGCTCGCCGAATTCCTCAAGAAGAACGGCTACAAGCAGATCGATTTCGGCAAGGAGGGGGCGCTCGACAAGCTCTATGCCGCCGCCCGCGCCGGCAAGCCGGCCAAGCTGTTCGCGGTGCTGAACGCGCGCTTCCACGAGCAGGAAGCCTACATCGTCGCCGAGGCCGGCGTGCCCGGCGCGATTACGATCGCCACCAACATGGCCGGCCGCGGTACCGACATCAAGCTCGGCGGCTCCCTGGAGATGCGCATCCAGCAGGAGACTGCGGGCATCACCGACGAAGCGGAGAAGGCCGAGAAGATCGAGCAGATCAAGGCCGATATCGAGCACTTCCGCGACATCGTGCTGAAGGCCGAGGAGACCGTCGAGGTCGAGCCGGCGAAGGGAAGCAAGCCTGCCAAGACCGTGAAGAAGCCCGGCGGCCTCTACATCATTGGCTCCGAGCGCCACGAGTCCCGCCGCATCGACAACCAGCTGCGCGGCCGTTCCGGCCGCCAGGGCGATCCCGGCCGCTCGAAGTTCTTCCTGTCGCTGGAAGACGATCTGATGCGCATCTTCGGCTCGGATCGTCTCGACAGCATGCTGCAGCGTCTCGGCCTGCAAGAGGGCGAGGCCATCATCCATCCCTGGATCAACAAGGCGCTCGAGAAGGCGCAGCAGAAGGTCGAGGCGCGCAACTTCGACATCCGCAAGAATCTGCTCAAGTTCGACAACGTCCAGAACGACCAGCGCAAGGTGATCTTCGACCAGCGCGTCGAGCTGATGAAGGACGAGAGCGTCGCCGAGACCGTCGCCGACATGCGCCACGCCTTCATCGACGACCTCGTCGCCAAGCACGTGCCCGAGCATGCCTATGCCGAGCAGTGGGACGTCGCGGGTCTGAAGGACGAATTGAAGCGCGTGCTCGATCTCGACCTCCCGGTCGACGAATGGGCCAAGGAAGAGGGCATCGCCGACGAGGAGCTGCTCAACCGCATCGAGACCAAGGCCGACGAACATATGGCGGCCAAGGTCGCGCAATGGGGCCCCGACGTGATGCGTTACGTCGAGAAGACCATCCTTTTGCAGACGCTTGACCATCTCTGGCGCGAGCATCTGATCATGCTCGACCATCTGCGCCAGGTCATCGGCCTGCGCGGCTACGGCCAGCGCGATCCGTTGCAGGAGTACAAGACCGAAGCATTCAATCTCTTCCAGGAGATGAGTGCTCACTTGCGCGAGGCCGTCACGGCGCAGCTGATGCGCGTCGAGATCGTCCCGCCGGAGCAGGAAGCGCCCATCCTGCCGCCGATGGAGGCGCATAAGTTCGATCCGAACACCGGCGAAGACGAGATGGCCCTCGCCAGCGTCACGCTCGGCGCCCAGGCCACGGACGCCGCGCTGCGCGACCCGAAGAACCCGGCAAGCTGGGGCAAGGTCGGCCGCAACGAGGACTGCCCGTGCGGTTCCGGCAAGAAGTACAAGCACTGCCACGGACGGTATGCTTAGCTGCTAGCCTCGCTGCCGTGCGCGTGTGAGGCGCGATTCTCGCGCCTCATTCTCCACTGTCGTCGCCCGGCTCGACCTGGCGACCCAGTACCCCGCGGCGCCTCGGCTCAATCACATCCGTCTCTGGAATACTGGATCGCCCGATCAAATCGGGCGATGACAATTGTGTGTGGCGCAGTTCGGGTGAATTCGTAGCCCGGATAGAGCGAAGCACAATCCGGGATTTGTCGTCATGCGAAAGACCCGGATTACGCTTCGCTCCATCCGGGCTACGGCTGCGCGCCGAAAATGCGCCCACCCCTCATCAATTCGAACTGTCGATCAAACTCTCCAGCAGCCGCTTCAATTCGCTCGTCGACTTGTCGCCGTAGCTCTCCAGGATGTGCTCCTCCTGGTCGACCGCGAGCGAGTTGAGCTTCTTGCACAGCACCTTGCCGCGGTCGGAGATGAACATCAGCACCTTGCGGCGGTCGTTCGGGTCCTGCACGCGATAGACCAGCGTGTCGGAGACCATGCGGTCGATCATCTTGGTCAGCGTCGGATGATTGAGCAGCACGGCGTCCGCAAGCTCGCCCATCGAATGGCCCTCGCCATCCGACAGCACTTTCAGGATGCGCCATTGCTCGACCGGAACGCCTTCCTTGCTCAACCGCAGTTCGAGCTGCCGGTTGATCTCCCGGTTGGCTTGCGCGAGCAGGTAGGCGAGGTGTTCGGTGATCGGGGAGTTTTGTTTCGGCGGTTTTGCCACGGCTAAGACTTCGCCTTGACCCAAATGAGTGAATGTCTTGCAAACAATGCTGCATCTATATGCACTTCAATTCTTGAATATTCAATATTTTCAAAATAGGATCATTGCCCAACAAAAGGGCGGAAGCCGGGGCCGCCTGCTCAATGTGCTTTCAGGTCTGGTCTCAGACAGGAGTTGGCGTGCACGCGACGGTAAACTTCCCGGCTCACGGCGGTCCGGTGTTGCCGCCGTCCCTGCTGTTCAGGAATTTGTCGTCATCGGCGGCGGATTTCGACCTGTCTCCGGTCGATGCGCATGTCATGAGGCGGCGCGGCGCGCGCAACAAGCTGCGCATCGGCAATTTCCTCACCTTCACCGGCTCGCCCGGGATCTGGGGCCCGACCTCCACCAACAGCGCGATGCTGGCGGTTGCCGAGATCAACAAGCGCGGCGGCATTCTGGGCCGCGAGCTCGAAATGTCGATCTACGATTCGGGCGGACCGATCGAGGAGGTGGTGCGCCGCGCCGAGCAGGCGATCGCCTTCGACGAGGTCGACCTCATCATGGGCTCGCATATCAGCGCGGTCCGTGTCGCGTTGCGCAAGGTCACCGGCAACCGGATCCCCTACATCTACACGCCTGTCTATGAAGGCGGCGAGCGCACGCCGGGCGTCATGGCGATCGGTGAGACGCCGCGCTGGCAGAGCCGCCCCTCGATCCATTGGCTGGCGGACGTCAAGAAGGCCGCGCGCTGGTACCTGATCGGCAGCGATTACGTCTGGCCCTGGCAGTCGCATCGCGCGGTCAAGCGCTACATCAAGGAAGCGGGCGGCCTGGTCGTCGGCGAGGAGTTCGTCCCGGTCGGCGAGGACAATCACGAGCCGCATCTGGCGCGCATCCGTGCCGCCAGGCCGGATGTGGTGCTGATCTCGCTGATCGGCACCGACAGCATCACCTTCAACCGCGCCTTCGCCGAAGCGGGCCTTGCCACCTCGACGCTGCGGCTTGCGGGTGCGATGGACGAGACCGTGCTGCTCGGTATCGGTGCCGACAACACCGAGAATCTGTTCTGCGCCTCCGGCTATTTCAACGGCCTGGTCTCGCGCGCCAATGACGAGTTCCTCAGTGCCTATTACTCCATGTTCGGTGCCAACGCGCCGCCGGTCGGCTCCGTCGGTCAGTCGAACTATGAGGGGCTGCGCTTCCTGGAATCCGTCGCCAACCGCGCCGGATCATTGGCCTTTCGTCCGCTGCTGAAGGCTGCGCGGAACGCCGTCTACTCGGCGGGCCGCGGTCCCGTAACGCTTCGCGACGGCCGCGCCGAGATGCCGATGTACCTTGCCGAAGCCGACGGTCTCGACTTCAAGATCATCAAGACGCTCTGAGAGACGGCCGGTAATACGCCGCAGCGGACTTGCGAAATAATACTTGAAAAGGAAAATATTTCCGTCTCTAGTAACGACGAGAAGCCGGTTGGCTCGCGCCCCGGGCGCGAGCGAGAGGCTTCCAACAGTGCCAGTGATCAAGAAGCCTTCAAGGAGAGCGCCGTGACAGTTGCCCTTCCCACGCCAGCCCAACTTCGCAGTGTCGCCGAGCAGTGCGGCCTTTCGCTCACCGATGATGACGTCGCCTCGTTCCGCGGTCTCATGCAGGGCTCGATCGAAGCCTACAATCTCGTTGCCGCGATGCCGGACGAGGTGCCGGAGGTGAAATATCCGCGCACGCCGGGCTATCGGCCCTCGGCGGAGGAGAACCCGCGCAATGCCTGGTATCGCAAGTCGACCGTGAAAGGCGCCGCCAGCGGCAAGCTGAAGGGCAAGACGGTTGCGCTGAAGGACAACATCATGCTGGCCGGCGTGCCCATGACCAACGGCTCGTCGACGCTGGAAGGCTATATGCCCGATTTCGACGCCACCATCGTCACGCGCATGCTGGATGCCGGCGCAGAGATCGCCGGTAAAACCCATTGCGAGCACTTCTGCCTGTCCGGCGGCAGCCACACCGGTTCCTACGGGCCAGTGCATAATCCGCACAAGATGGGCTACTCGGCCGGCGGCTCGTCGTCGGGCTCGGGCGTCGTAGTCGCGCTTGGCGAGGTCGACATGGCGATCGGCGGCGACCAGGGCGGTTCGATCCGCATGCCGTCCTCGTTCTGCGGCATCTACGGCATGAAGCCGACCTGGGGCCTCGTGCCTTATACCGGGATCATGCCGATCGAGATCTATGTCGACCATGCCGGTCCGATGACCGCGACGGTCGCCGACAATGCGCTGCTGCTCGAAGTGCTCGCCGGCGACGACGGCTACGATCCCAGGATCAAGGCGCCGAAGGTCGAGGAGTACACCAAGGCGCTCGGCCAGGGCGTCAAGGGCATGAAGATCGGCATCCTCAAGGAAGGCTTTGAGCAGCCAGTCGCAGAGGCTGCGGTGAATGAAAGCGTGCGCGAGGCTGCAAAGCGCTTCAAGGATCTGGGCGCCACCGTCGAGACCGTCTCGATCCCGATGCACCTCATGGGCGGGGCGATCTGGACTCCGATCGGCACCGAGGGCCTGACCCAGACCATGATGTTCGGCGACGGCTACGGCCTTAGCCGCGGCGATCTCTATTCGACCTCGCTGATGGATTTCCATCGCGGCTGGCGCCGGCAGGCCGACTCACTGTCCGAGACCACGAAGCTGTTCATGATGCTCGGCACATACATCAACAACAATTTCGGCCCGCGCTTCTACGGCAAAGCGCTCAACATCTCGCGCCGGCTGACCGCGGCCTACGACAAGGCCTTTGCGGATTACGATCTGCTCCTGCTGCCGACCACGCCGATGAAGGCGACCAAGCTGCCGGAGCCCAATGCCAGCCGCGAGGACTACGTCGCCCGTGCGCTCGAGATGATCTCCAACACCGCGCCGTTCGACATCACACACCATCCCGCGATGTCGCTGCCCTGCGGCATGGTCGACGGCCTGCCGGTCGGCCTGATGCTGGTCGGCCGCATGTTCGAGGAATCCACCATCTACCGCGCCGCGCACGCCTTCGAGCAGATCGGCGACTGGAAGAAGATGTGAGAGAGGGACTAGTGCAGACGAACGGAACACCACCGCATGGCTAACGCGTTCGTCGCGGCGTTCGAAATCCTGAGCTTCGGCGCGATCATCGTCCTGATCGTGCTGGGGCTCGGGATCATCGCCAGCATGATGGGCATCTTCAACTTCGCGCAAGGCGAGTTCGTCCTGCTCGGGGCCTACATCACCTATCTCGCTTATGCCAAGGGCCTGCCGATCTGGGCCGGCATGGTCGCGGCGCCTTTCGTGGTCGGCGCTCTCGGCTTCGTGCTGGAGGCGCTGATCATCCGAAGATTCTACGCCGCGCCGATCGTTGCCATGCTCGGCACCTATGCCCTCGGCCTGATCATCCGCGAAGCCGTGCGCGGCCTGATCGGCGGCTTCTATCTCACCGTGCCGGAGCCGATCGGCGGCTCGATCGACATCGGCGCCATGCATATCTCGGCCTGGCGCTTCACCATCATCATCATCACGCTGCTGGTGATGGGCCTCTGCTATCTGCTGCTGTCGCGCACCAGCTTCGGTCTGCGCGTGCGGGCGACGCTGGAGAATCCGTCGCTGGCGCGTGCGTCGGGCATTTCAACGCCACTGATCTACGGCGCGACCTTTGCCTTCGGTGCGGCGCTCGCCGGCCTTGCCGGTGCGCTGATCGTGCCGGTGTTCAGCCTGTTTGCCGATCTCGGCCTGCGCTTCCTGATCCAGGGCTTTGTCGCGGTCATGGTCGGCGGGGTCGGCTCCTTCATCGGCCCGGTCGCGGGCGCCGGTGTCATCGGCACGCTGAGCGCGGCGCTGCCCTGGGTGATGGCACCTGTCGTCGCCGACGTCCTCGTCTTCGTGCTCGCCATTGTCTTCATCAAATTCCGCCCGCAGGGCCTCATCGCTGGAAAAGGGGTTTAGTCATGTTCGATCGCACTCAGCTTTCACGCCGCCGCTTCCTGTCCAATTTCGCTTTCGCCTCCGGCGCGGTCGCAGCCGGGGTCGGCAGCTGGGTGATCCCGGCGCCGTGGGCCAATGCGGCCGAGGCGCCGATCAAGGTCGGCATCGCCACCGACCTCACCGGCCCGATCGCCTATGCCGGCAATGCCGACGCCAACGTCGCGAAAATGGTGATCAAGGAGATCAATGCGGCCGGCGGCCTGCTCGGTCGTCCGCTCGAGCTCTACATCGAGGACACTGCGTCCAACGAATCCGTCGCCGTCGGCAACGTGCGCAAGCTGATCCAGCGCGACAAGGTCGACATGGTGCTCGGCGGCATCACCTCCTCGATGCGCAACGCGATCAAGGACCCGATCGTGGCGCGCGGCAAGACGCTCTACATCTATCCGCAGCTCTACGAAGGCAAGGAGTGCACGCCCTATCTGTTCTGCACCGGGCCGACGCCGGCGCAGCAATGCGACGAGTTCATCCCCTGGCTGATCAAGAACGGCGGCAAGAAGTTCGCGCTGCCCAGCGCCAATTATGTCTGGCCGCACACGCTCAACGTCTACGCCCGCAAGGTGATCGAATCCAACGGCGGCGAGGTCGTGTTCGAGGAATATTACCCGCTCGACCAGGTCGACTTCTCCGCGACCGTCAACCGCATCATCTCCAACAAGGTCGACGTCGTTTTCAACACCGTCATCCCGCCGGGAGTCGGTCCGTTCTTCAAGCAGCTCTATGAAGCCGGCTTCCTGAAGAACGGCGGACGGCTCGCCTGCGTCTACTATGACGAGAACACGCTCAACATCAATCAGGCCGCCGAGATCGAGGGGCTTGCGAGCTGCCTCGACTATTTCAAGGTGCTGACCAAGGAGAACCCGTTCGACGCCAAGATCCAGGCGGCCTATGAGAAGGATTTCCCCGGCAACTTCCTGTTCGCCGCCGGCAGCGCCGCCACCGGCACCTATCGCGGCCTCAAGCTGTGGGAAGCCGCAGTGAAGGAAGCCGGCAAGATCGACCGCGAGTCCGTTGCCGCCGCGCTCGATCATGCCAAGATCGCCGAAGGCCCCGGCGGACCCGCCGAGATGGTGCCGGGCAAGCGGCACTGCAAGATGAAGATGTACACCGCGGTCGCCAAGAGCGGCAATTACGAGATCGTCGGGCGCAGCAACGGCCTCGTCGATCCCAAGGAATGCTAAGGTGGAATGCTGAGGTGGAATGCTGAAGCCGATGAGTATGGTAAGAGAGGCCATCGTCGCCGACGCGGACGACGAAGCGGGCGGTGCGATGGCCGAGGGCACAGCGGCGGAACGGGCCAATGACCGCGTCAAGGCAGGACGAAAAATCCTGCCCATTGTCGAGGGCATTGTGCTCCTCGCGGCGCTGCTCGCGCCGCTGGTGCTGCAGGACTATCTCACGGTGTTCGCGACGCGCGTGGTCATTCTCGCGCTGTTCGCGCTGTCGTTCGACCTGGTCTGGGGCTATGCCGGCATCATGAGCTTCGGCCAGGCCCTGTTCTTCGGCTCGGCCGGCTACGGCGTCGCCCTGCTCGCGCGCGACCTCGACATCACCAACATCTTCCTGGTGCTGCCCGCGGGAACGCTGATCGGCCTCACCTTCGCGCTGCTGCTCGGCGGCTTCCTGCTGCTGGGACGGCATCCCTCCAGCGTGATCTTCGTCTCGCTCGGCACGCTGACCGGCTCCTACGCCGCCGATCGCCTCGCGCGCGGCTGGTATTATCTCGGCGGCCAGAACGGCATCCCCTCGATCGCGCCGATGTCGCTCGGGTCATACGACTTCACGGAGGGACCGGCCTTCTACTATCTCGTGCTCGGCATCCTCGTCGTGGTCTATCTGCTCTGCCGCTTCCTGGTGCGCTCGCAATTTGGCCTCGCGCTCGCAGGCCTCCGCGAGAACGAGCAGCGCATCGCCTTCTTCGGCTACAAGGCGCAACATCTCAAAGCCATCATCTTCACCATCGGCGGCGCCGTCGCAGGGCTCGCCGGCAGCCTCTATGCCTTCCACGAAGGTTTCGTCTGGCCCAACATGGTCGGGGTCGTGGTCTCGACGCAGGTCGTGCTCTACGTCCTGTTCGGCGGCTCCGGCACGCTGATCGGCGCCGTCATCGGCGCTGTGATCGTCGAGGGCGTCAGCTTCTGGCTCTCGGACAATTACCGCGACATCTGGCCGATCATCCTCGGCTTGCTGCTCCTGCTCGTGATCCTGTTCCGGCCGCTCGGCCTGATCAGCTTCGTGCTCGGCGAACGCGAGCGGGTCGGCAGTTTCGGCGCCAGGCAAAAGGAGCCGCGCAATGCTCCTTGAGGCCGCCGGCATCAAGAAGGTCTTCGGCAAGCTCACCGCGCTCGACGGCGCAGCCCTCAGCGTCGGCGAGAACGAGTTTCACGGCCTGATCGGCCCGAACGGCTCCGGCAAGAGCACGCTGATGAAGTGCATCGCCGGCGCCGAGGTGCCGACCCAAGGCAAGGTGAGCTTCGCCAACACCGACATCACCGCGTTCACGCCGACCGAGCGGGCGCGTGCCGGCATGAGCCTGAAATTCCAGATCACATCGGTGCTGCCGTCGCTGACGCTCTACGACAACGTCCTGCTCGCGCTGCAGGCGCAGTCCTCGCTGTTCGACCTCGTGTTCTCGCGTACGCGCGGGGTCCTGCACGATCAGGTCATGACCATGCTCCGGCAGTTCCGCCTCGCCGACCGTGCCTTCGATGCGGCGGCCGCGCTGTCGCACGGTCAGCAGCAATGGCTGGAGATCGCGATGGCGCTCGCCGGCAAGCCGAAGCTGCTGCTGCTCGACGAGCCCACCGGCGGCATGAGTCTGGAGGAACGCCGCGTCACCGGCGAGCTGCTGCAGCCGATCAAGCAGCATTGCTCGCTCGTCATCGTCGAGCACGATCTCGATTTCATCCGCGACATTTGTGATCGGTTGACCGTGCTCGACCAGGGCAAAGTGCTGGCGTCGGGCACGGTGTCCGAGATCCAGGCCAACACATCCGTCCAGGAGATCTATCTGCGCCGTGCCTGAATTTTTGGACATCAAGCATCTCGACGCCGGCTACGGCCGCAGCCAGGTCCTGTTCGACGTCAGCCTCGGCATTCCCTGGCGCGGCGGTGTCGCCGTGCTCGGCCGCAACGGCGCCGGCAAGACCACGCTGATGAAGACCATCGTCGGCGAGCTGCCGGCTTGGAAGGGCGAAGTCGCCTTCGACGGCCGCGACATCAGCCGCCGCGCCACCCAGGAGCGCGTCCGCGCCGGCATCGGCTATGTGCCGCAGGAGCATTCGGTGTTCGCGCGCCTGTCGGTGCGCGACAATCTCGCGGTCGGCTCGCTCGCGAGCAGGGACGCATCCGCAATCGACCGCGTGCTGGCCATCTTCCCAAAGCTCGGCCAGCGCCTCGACCAGCCCGCCGGCACGCTCTCCGGCGGCGAGCGCAAGATGCTCGCGATCGGCCGCGCCATGCTGGGCGATCCTAAGTTGCTGCTGCTGGACGAGCCGACCGAAGGCGTCTGGATCGGCGTCATCGAGGAGATCACCGAGCGCCTGATCGAGCTCGCCAAGACCATCGCCGTCATCATCGTCGAGCAGCACCTCGACCTCGCGCTCCGCGTCGCCGACTACGCCTATGTGCTCGACCGCGGCCGCGTCGCGCTGCAGGGCGAGGCGGGCGAGGTGAGGGGCAATCCGGAGCTGATGCGCTATCTGGCGCCGTAGGCATGCGGCCGCGCCGCCGCCTTCAAGTCTGTTGCAGCGCGTATCCTACCCGAACCGTCATCCTGAGGCGCGAGCGGCGCGATGCGCAGCATCGTGCCGCGAGCCTCGAAGGATGCACGGCCGAGCTGGCAGCCGGGCCGTCGCCCTTCGAGGCTTGCTCTGCGTCGCTATCGCGCCGCGTCGCGCGCACTTCAGGGTGACGGCTAAACATGGTTGTGCGTGCGCGATCGGCCCTCGACACTTTCGATCAGCGAGTCGTGACCGAGCTGGTGTAGGAACGCAGTCTGCGTGCGTTACGATCTTCAATTGTCAAACAGCCGAACGTGACATCGCGATCCCGCAGCGCTCCAGCGCCCGGGTTTTGCTTCGGCATCTCACGCTCTTCGAATCGGAAGGGCGCAGGGAAGGCCGGGTACCGGCTGGCACCCACGAGCCCCTGTGCATGATGCGTAGTGTAGACGCTCACAGGGGGGACACAGGTGCAGCCCGATAACCGGCCTTCCCTGCGCAGTGGTTTGACGGCTTATGTCGCGCTCTCCTCGGGGAGCGTTGCACTTTTGCCCCCGTCGCCTCGCCAGATCGCTGATGTGCGCCACCCGGTCGGGCACCCACACCACCGCGAAAGACTTGACGCCAGCCTGCGGGCGCCAGGACCACACGATTTTGCCGTACGCTGGCCCTGCTTCGCCTTTCGGCTTCGCAAGGGCACGGCAGCGCCGTCGTACCACGCCCGCTGATCGCTCACGGGGACTACCCGCCCTGCGACCGCACCTGGCGCCAACGCCGCCCGCGTCCACCGCAACCCACCCCACGAACCGTGACGATCGCGACCCGCCCCTTCCGGAGGGATGAGATGGCGGGGAGGATAGGGTGTTTCGGGTGTTCGGGTAAAGAGAAATTACCTTTATCCGAAGGAGCCCCTTACTTCACCGCCGAGAACCGGCTGTCGAACGAGTTCGACTGCACCACCGGCGCGGCGCCGGCCATCATCGGGGCATTGTCACCCGCGCCGTCCGAGACCGACGGCTTCAGCGCCGGACGCGTCGCGGCGAGGCGGGTGTCTGGCTTCGGCGGCTCGGCAGGCTTGGCGGCCGCAACGGCCGGCTTCGGCGTATCCTTCGCCGCATCCTTTACTGAATCCTTGGACTTGTCTTGTCCCGGCACGAAGCGGGTCACGGCGGCCTTGAGTCTCGACGCGGCCGTGGCCGGCGTCGTGGACGTCTGGGCGGCCGGGGCCACGGAGGCGGTGGCCTGCGGCGCCGGCGTGGTGGTCGCCGTGGTATCGGCGGTGCCGAACCCCATCTTGCGGCCGAAATTGGAGAAGAAGCCGCTGCCTTCGGACTTCTCGGCGGGCGCAGCCGCGGCGACGCGGGTGCTCGCGGCAGGCGCGCTGACGGCCGCCACCGGCTCTTCGCGCGGCGCCGGCGCGCTTGCCACCGCATCCAAGTTCGGCTTCGGCGGGTTGACGTGGCCGGGGATCGTGCCGGGCGCCTTCGCCATGGCCAGCATCTGCAGCGTGGTGCCTTCGGCGCTCTCGGATAGTCCCGTGGAGCCTTCCGGAATCTTGGCGGCGAAGATCTTGTTCATGCCGCCGTCGATGCCGGTGTTCATCCGCGCCACCGGCGTGCCCCTGGCGACCAGCCTTGCGTATTCGGTTTCGTCCTTGGCCTGCTTCTCGCGCACGGCGCTGGCGATCTCCTCGGGGATCACATAGGCCGGGCACTTGGCCGAGGCGTCGAACACCGGATCGCGCTTGGCGTCGGCCGGCTTGGCCGCATCGAAGACGTACTTCTTCTCGCAGAAATCGACCTTCGGCTCGTGTCGCGTCACCTCGAAATGATCATAGCCTTGCTTGATCATCTTCCAGAACGCCATGTTCGGATTGTTCCGGTGCTTGGCCATGTTCACCGGCGTCATCTTGAACGGATAGGCCTGCAGCTGGAACGCCTTCTGGCCGCCGAAGAAGGATTCCCGCCCGAGCGAATAGATCTCCGCGATCTGCTCGTCCGTCATCGCGTAGCAGCCGCGCGACGAACAATCGCCGTGCACCATCAGCTGCGAGCCGGTGCGGCCCAGCGCCTTGTCGAACGCGTTCGGATAGCCGGTGTTGAACGAGAGGTAATAGGCCGATTGCGGATTCATCTGGCTCGGATTGATCGAGTAGAATCCTTCCGGCGCCTGGCGGTCGCCTTCGCGCACCTTGGGGCCGAGATCGCCCGACCAGCGGCAGATCGGATAGGTCTTGAGCAGCGCGAACTGGCCTGAGCGGGTCTGCTTCCAGACCTCGAGCTCGGCCTCCTGCTTGAACAGGCGGACCAGGATCGGCGATTGCAGGTCCATGTCCTTCTCGGCCATCGCGGCGATCAGCTTCGGCGGCACCGGCTGATTGGCCTTGGCATTGGTTGCGAGCGAGACCTGATCGGTGTCGCAGCCGGACAGCAGAACGCCGGCCGTCATCAGCGCAACCGAAGCCAAGAGCGCGCGAGCAAGCGAACGAGAAATCAAGATGGACCCCACACCGTGCCGGACATTGAAGCGCGAACCCCAATTCTTTTGGCGCATGATCCGACCGGAAAACCACCCCGCCGTGACGGGCTCGTTCAGACCACGCTCCAGCGCTTATGCCCTGAAGCCATTGATTAAAATTCTAACCTCTGGGTCATGTGGTCGCAACCCGAGCGCGGATCACGAGGGCGTTGGCCCAGTGGCATGGTCAACGAAGACTAAATGGACGCGACTTGGGACGGAACTTGGGCTTCCGGGCGATCCGGACTCAGATCGGCGATTTGGGCAAAAAAAGGGTTAATGCGGGGTTACCGGGGGCCGCGGCGGTTGTCGTGCCCCGGACGCAGCGCAGCGCCCCTTGGCGGTGCGCTGCTGAGCCGGGGCCCATGCTGACGGCGAACTGTGAAGCTCTCTGGGTTCCGGCTCTGCGCAGCAGCGCAAGGGCGCTGCAGCGCGTCCGGGACACGAAACCCGCCCGAATCAACCCAATTTCCGGCCGATGTCGAGGAATTTCTGCCGCCGCTGCTTGCGGATGGCATCCCCATCAAAGTTCCGGAGCTCGTCGAAGGCTTTGGCGATGGCCTCGCCCGTGGTGGCGATCATGGCGGCGGGGTCGCGGTGGGCGCCGCCGACCGGCTCCTTCAGGATGGCGTCGATTACGCCGAAGCGGAGCATGTCCTGGGCGGTAATCTTCATGTTGTTGGCGGCTTCCTGCGCCTTGGTGCCGTCGCGCCAGAGAATCGAGGACGCCGCCTCCGGCGAGATCACGCTGTAGATGGCGTGCTCGAGCATCAAGACCTTGTTCGCGGTGGTGATGGCGATGGCGCCGCCCGACATGCCCTCGCCGGTGATGATCGCGACGTTCGGCACGGTCAGCGCCAGGCACGCATCGGTCGAGCGCGCGATCGCCTCGGCTTGTCCCCGCTCCTCCGCGCCGATGCCGGGATAGGCGCCGGCGGAATCGGCGAGCGACAGCACCGGCAGGCCGAACCGCTCGGCCATCTCCATCAGCCGCACGCATTTGCGATAGCCTTCCGGCCGCGCCATGCCGAAATTGTGCCGGATCCGGCTCTCGGTGGAATCGCCCTTTTCCTGGCCCATCACGCAGATCGGCTCGCCGCGGAAGCGGCCGAAGCCGGCGACCAGCGCCTCGTCCTCGCCGAACTTGCGGTCGCCGGCGAGCGGGGTGAATTCGGTGATCAGACCCTTGATGAAGTCGTTGAAATGCGGCCGCTGCGGATGCCGCGCGACAAGCGTCTTCTGCCACGGCGTCAGGTTCGCATAGAGGTCGGCCAGCGCCTGCGCCGCCTTGTCCTCGATCCGCCCGACCTCGTCGCTGATGTCGGTGCCGGTGGCGGCGAGCGCGCGCAATTCGTCGACCTTGGAGTCGAGCTCGGCGACGGGCTTTTCGAAGTCGAGATAGCTGCGCATCTGGTCTTGCATCAACTCAATATAGGGGGACGGGGCTTGAGAAGCGAAGCGGGTTTGGGCCAGCGGAAAGAAGTGCAGTGTCTTCAATGGCTTGGCTGATCGCTCCTGCCGGCCCGCCAAATCAGTCGAAAGGCCTCGGCTCTTTCTGCGGAGATGTGGCCGAAGTCAAGGCGGTTTGATGGGCCGTCGCGGCCCAGTTCTCGTGTCCCGGACGCGCTGCAGCGCTTCTTGAGCGCTGCTGCGCAGAGCCGGGACCCAGCAACCAGCCTGGGCCCCGGCTCGGCAGCGCATCACTGCGTGCTGCGCTGCGTCCGGGGCACGAGACCTCGCTACTTCTCCGCCAGCGGGTGCAGGTCGCGCACCAGGCTCTTCAGCCGCTCCTCGACCACATGGGTATAGATCTGGGTCGTCGAGATGTCGGTGTGCCCGAGCAGGGTTTGGACGATGCGCAGGTCCGCGCCGTTGTGCAGCAAATGGCTGGCAAAGGCGTGGCGCAGCACGTGCGGTGAGACCAGCCGGGCCTGCAGCCCGGAGGCGACCGCAAGCTCCTTGAGGTCGCGGGCAAAATGCTGGCGCGTCAGATGCCCGCTCTCGCCGAACGAGGGGAACAGCCATTTCGAGGCGGCCACGCTGTTCTTCTTGTCGGCCTTAGCCGCTTCCGTCGCGGCAAGATAATCCGCCATCGCCTGCCGCGAGGCCTCGTTGAGTGGCACCAGCCGTTCCTTGTTGCCCTTGCCGCGCACCACGATCATGCGGGCGTCGCGCTTGGCCGCCGAGCGCGGCAGTGCCACCAGCTCGGAGGTGCGCAGACCCGTAGCGTAGAGCACCTCGAGCAGGCAGTAGAGCCGCAGCGCCCGCAGCCGCTTGGAGGGCGAGGCATCTTCCGCCTCGCTCAATTCCTTGGCGCGGCGGAGCATGCGGTCGACGTCCGCGATCGACAGCACTTTTGGCAGGCCGCGGCCGCGCTTCGGGCCGGATAGTATCGCGGCGGGGTCATCGCCGCGGATGCGCTCGTTCAGCAGGAACCGGTAGAGGTGCCGCATCGCCGACAGGCGGCGGGCCACGCTGGTGGACTTGAAACCTCGGGTGTCGAGGGCGGCGAGATAGTCGCGCAGCGTCTGGGTCTGGGCATCCACGAATGTATGGCCGACCCGGCCCAAGAATTCGGAGAAATCGGTGAGGTCGCGGCGGTAGGCATCGAGCGTGTTGGGGCCGGCGCCCTGTTCCGCTGCGAGCATGTCGAGGAACAGGCCGATGAGCTTGGCGTCTGAGGGCTTGGCGGGCATGCCCGGGAGGCTAGCTCCTATTTCTTGAGAAATTTGTCCGGCGGGATCGTCACCGTCATTTCCCGCGGCTTCGGATTGACGAAGTTCGCCAGCGCGAAGACCACGCCATAGACGATGCCGGCGATCACAGCAACGACCGTCAGGAAGCGGAACAGGCTCGGCATCGTTCGGGAGTCTCGGGTAGGGGCTCGGCAGCCAAATTAACCAATGAAATCATCCAACATGTTCGCCGTTTCGTGGCAAGAGTCCTCTGGCGAGGGCCCCCATGGGGTCGTATAGGTGGCCGAAGCCTGCCGCATCTGGCGGCACTTCGAGCGAGATCCAGTCGAGCGAGACGATGTCCGACGCCGCGTTGCCGCTTCCTGCTTCGCCCGAGGCCGACATCCTGTCGGCGCTCGGGGCGCGCTCGATCGTGCTCGTCGGCATGATGGGGGTGGGCAAATCCACCATCGGCCGACGCCTCGCGGCCCGGCTCAAGCTGCCCTTCGTCGATGCCGACACCGAGATCGAGGCAGCGGCCGGCATGACCATACCGGAAATCTTCGAGCGTTACGGCGAAGCGCATTTCCGCGAGGGCGAGATGCGGGTGATCGCGCGGCTGCTCGATGATGGACCCGTGGTGCTGGCAACCGGCGGCGGCGCCTATATGCGCGAGGAGACGCGGACGCGCATCGCCGCCAAGGCGGTCTCGATCTGGCTCCGGGCGGACCACGAGGTCATCATGCGCCGCGTCCGCCGCCGTGCCGATCGCCCGCTGCTCCAGACCGCCGATCCGGAAGGGACGGTGACGCGCCTGCTCACCGAGCGCGAGCCGGTCTATGGCAAGGCCGACCTCACCATCGCCTCGCGCGACGTGCCGCATGACAGAATCGTCGAGGAGTGCATCGAGACGCTGCGCGCCCATCTCTGCGGCGAGCAATCCGCCCCACCACCTCAAGACGTTGCGAGTGCGTTAAGATGACTGCGCCGTTGAAGCATTCCGACCATGTCAATGTCGGCGTTGCGCTGGAGAATCGCGCCTACGACATTGTCATTGGCCGCGGCGTGCTGTCATCGCTCGGCGAGCGCATCGCCGCTCTGCGTCCCGGCGTGCGCACGGCCATCGTGACGGATCGCACCGTCGCAAAACACTGGCTCGAGCCGACCGAAGCATCGCTTACGGCCGCCGGCATTCCGACCTCGCGCATCGTCGTCGAGGAAGGCGAGATCTCGAAAACCTATGCCGGCCTCGAAAAGGTCAGCGAGGCCCTGATCGCCGCTCGGATCGAGCGCAACGATCTCGTCGTTGCGCTCGGCGGCGGCGTGGTCGGCGATCTCGCCGGCTTTGCCGCGGCGATCCTGCGCCGCGGCGTCGATTTCGTGCAGGTGCCGACCTCGCTTCTGGCGCAGGTCGACTCCTCCGTCGGCGGCAAGACCGGCATCAACTCGCCGCAGGGCAAGAATTTGCTCGGGGCCTTCCACCAGCCGGTGCTTGTCATCGCCGACACCGCGGTGCTGGACACGCTGTCGCCGCGCCAGTTCCGAGCCGGCTATGCCGAGGTCGCCAAATACGGAGTGCTGGGCGACGAGGCCTTCTTCACCTGGCTGGAGAAGAACCATGTCGACATTTTCAAGGGCGGCTCGGCCCGCGAGCATGCGATCGCGACCTCCTGCCGCGCCAAGGCCGCAATCGTCTCACGCGACGAGCGCGAAACCGGCGAACGCGCGCTGCTCAACCTCGGTCACACCTTCGGCCATGCGCTGGAGGCGGCGACCGGCTTCTCCGACCGCCTGTTCCACGGCGAGGGCGTCGCCATCGGCATGACGCTGGCGGCGCAGTTCTCCGCGAAGCTCGGCATGATCGGCGAGCGTGAGGCGGCGCGTGTCGAGCGCCATCTGATCGCGGCAGGGCTGCCGACGCGCCTGCAGGACATCGCGGGCTTTGCGCAGGAAGGGCTTGCCGATGCCGACGCGCTGATGGCCCTGATGGCGCAGGACAAGAAGGTCAAGCGCGGCAAGCTCACTTTCATCCTGCTGGAGGCCGTGGGCCGCGCCGTCATCGCGAAGGACGTCGAGCCGGCGCCGGTGCGCGACTTCCTGAAAGAGAAGCTCGCGCAGTGATGGCGGGACCGTTCAGATCGGCCGCCCGCGAAACGGCGGGGAATGCCGGGGCGGTCGCGAGGCAAACATGAGTTCGATCTCGATCAACCTTCTGCTTGCGGCTCTTCTGCTCGCCGCGAACGCGTTCTACGTGGCTGCGGAATTTGCGCTGGTGAAGAGCCGCGGCTTCCGCGTCAAGGCCATGGTCGAGCAAAATCGCTTCGGCGCTCGTCTGCTGCAGACGATGATGGGGAATATCGAGTCCTATCTCGCCTGCTGCCAGCTCGGCATCACCATGGCTTCCCTCGGTCTCGGCTGGATCGGTGAACCGACCGTGTCTGCGTTGCTGAGCCCTGTCCTCAGCCCGCTCGGATTGCCGGAGGCCACGCTGCACTTCACCTCGTTCGTAGCGGGTTTTCTGGTCTTCTCGTCGCTGCACATCATCATCGGCGAGCAGGTGCCGAAGACGCTTGCGATCAGGGAGCCGATGCCGGTGTCGCAGTGGATCGCGTACCCGCTTCATGTCTCCTACCTGGTATTCTATCCGCTGAGCTGGTGCCTCAACACGGCCTCGAGCGCGATCCTGCGTCTGATCGGGGTCCAGGAGTTTTCGCAGCACGAGATCCTGACGGATTCGGAGATCGAAGGCCTGGTCGAGGAATCGGCCGTGCACGGCAAGATCGAGAGCGGCGAGGCCGAGTACATTCACAACGTCTTCCGTCTCGGCGAGCTGACGGTGTCCGACGTGATGGTTCACCGCACCGCCATGGTGATGATCAATGCCGACCTGCCGCCGGAGGAGCTGGTGCGGGAGGTGCTGGCCACCGAATACACCCGCATTCCGCTGTGGCGCGACAAGTCGGAGAACATCATCGGCATTCTGCACGCCAAGGATCTGCTGCGGGCCATCCGCGCGTCGGAGGGCGATACTTCGCGCATCGACGTCACCACCATCATGCTGCCGCCCTGGTTCGTGCCGGAGATGCGGCCGATATCCCAGCAGCTCAAGGCGTTCCGCCGCCGCAAGACCCATTTCGCGCTCGTCGTCGACGAGTATGGCGAGGTCGAAGGCCTCGTGACGCTGGAAGACATTTTGGAGGAGATCGTCGGCGATATTTCCGACGAGCATGACGTGGTGGTGGCCGGCGTGCGCCGCCAGCCCGACGGCTCCGTCGTGGTCGACGGTTCGGTGCCGATCCGCGACCTCAACCGCGCCATGGACTGGCACCTGCCTGATGAAGAGGCAACCACGGTCGCCGGCCTCGTCATTCACGAGGCGCGCTCGATCCCCGACCGCGGCCAGAGCTTCACCTTCCACGGCTTCCGCTTCCGCGTCCTCCGGCGCGAGCGCAACCGCATCACCGCGCTCCGTATTTCACCGGTGACGCGCGAGGCCGAGCTGGAAGAGGCCAAGCCAAGACGGGCCGGGACGTCGTTTTGATTTCTTCTTACCCTCCCCTGGAGGGGAAGGGTAAGAGAAGTCACCCTTCCCCCGGCGCCTGTGCATTGATCGCGAGCGCGTGAACGCTGCCGGCAAGTTCCGCGGCGAGCGCCGAATTTATCATGCGATGACGGTCGACCCGGCTCTTCCCTTTGAAGGCGGCAGACACGATATAAACACGGAAGTGCGTCTCGCCGCCCGGCCCATGGCCGGCGTGGCCCTCATGCAGATGTGACTCGTCGGCGACTTGCAGGATTTCGGGCGTGAAAGCTTCCTGCAACTTGTTGCTGATAGTGTCTTTCATAGCCATCTGTGCCATTAAGGTGCGCGATCGCACCCCGTCAAGACCCGGACGTCCAGGCTCGTCGCGACCGGGTGCTCAGCGAAATGCAATGTCAAGACTTGAAGGTTTTTGCATTGCGTAGTCAAAGTCAGCCATGCCGATCGATTCATCAAAGTTCTTCGACTCCATCCGCGTGAAGCCGCGGGGCAAGCAGCCGGAAGTGAAGCCGCGCGACACCGCGGTCAATTGCGAGTGGGCGGGCTGCGCCAACAAGGGCTCGCATCGCGCGCCGAAGGGCCGTGAGAACCAGCGCGAGTATTGGCACTTCTGCCTCGACCACGTGCGCGAGTACAACCAGAACTACAATTTCTTCTCCGGCATGAATGCCGAAGCCGTCGCGCGCTATCAGAAGGATGCGCTGACCGGTCACCGCCCGACCTGGAAGATGGGCGCCAATGGCGGCAAGAAGGGCGCGGAAGAGATCGACATGGCGTCCGATCCTTTCAGCATGTTCAGCGAGATCAACGGCCGCGCCAGCTGGCGCAAGGGCCCCGAAGCAGAGCCCAAGGCCGAGACGCGCAAGGTGATGAACGCCGAGCGCAAGGCGCTCCAGGTCATGGGCCTCGGCCCCAGCGCCACGCTCGCCGACGTCAAGACCAAGTACAAGGCGCTGGTGAAGCAGCACCACCCCGACGCCAATGGCGGCGACCGCTCCACCGAAGACCGCCTGATCGAGATCATCAAGGCGTATAATTATCTGAAGACGGTGGTGCGCGAGGCGTAAGGGCTTCCCCCCGCTTCGTAGCCCGGATGGAGCGCAAGCGTAATCCGGGACCTTTCTCTCACAACGACGACTTTCCCGGATTACGCTTCGCTCCTTCCGGGCCCTCCGGCATCGCCCCGACATAGGACGAGCTCGGCCGGATCAACCGCCCGGTGCGCTGCTGCTCGCGCGCGTGCGCGGTCCAGCCTGCGCTGCGTGCGACCGCGAAGATCGGCGTGAACGCCTGCCGCGGGATCGCCAGCGCATCGAGCAGGATCGCGGTGAAGAACTCGACATTCGTCTCCAGCGGCCGCTCCGGATTCTTCTTGCGCAACGCGGCGCGGATATAGGTCTCGACCTCGCCGGCAAACGGCAGGTCGGTGCCATCAGCCGCCAGCGCTTCGACCGCGGTCTTGAGCACGTCGGCCCGCGGATCGCGCACGCGATAGACGCGGTGACCAAAACCCATCATCCGCTCGCCGCGGGCCAGCGCCGCATCCACCCAGGGCTGGATGCGCTCGCGCGAGCCGATCGCGTCCAGCATTTCCAGCACCGGCTCCGGCGCGCCGCCATGCAGCGGACCCGTGAGCGCGCAATAGCCGGCGGTGACGGCGGCAAACAGGTCGGCCTGCGTCGAGGCCACCACGCGCGCGGTGAAGGTCGAGGCGTTCATGCCGTGATCGCTGGCAGTGACGAGATAGGCATCGAGCGCCGTGACCTCGCGTGCGGCCGGCGCGCGCCCGTGCAGCATGCGCAGCGTGTCGGCGGCGTGGCTCACATTCGCATCGGGCGCGACCGGCTCGAGCCCCTTGGCACGCCGCACCAGCGCGCCCGCAACTACCGGAAATGCGCCGACGATCGTCGCCTCGTGCTCCAGCCCGGGCTCGGCGCGAAGTCCGGCGACCGCCGCACGGAACCCGTCGATGATGCCCATGCCGCGCGTCGCCGGCAGCAGGTCCGGCAGCCGCGCGAAGGCGCGCTCGCGCGCTGCGCCCAGGTGTGAGCGCACATTGGCTTCGGTGAGGGTGGTCTTGCTGGCGCCGTTCCAGAGCCGGGCGGTGACGCCCTCGAAGCTCGAGATGGCGGCGAGCCGTCCGACATGCTCGCCAGCGATGATCAGCTCGCCGCGCTCGCCGTCGACATGGCTCAGCACGGTCTCGGCCGCGGGAACGCCGTCCAGTCCGATCTGGCTTTTGGTGAGGTGGATGTTCATGGCCCAAATCTCCTGTTCACGCAGGACAAGGTCAGGCCTCTCGACACATTGATCAATCTTGATTACATAAATCAATATGAAAAATTCCGATGGGCTGTACCTCTCCGCCCGGGAAGCCGCCGCCGAGCTCGCGATCTCCCCGGCCACCCTCTACGCCTATGTCAGCCGCGGCCTGATCCGCTCCGAGCCGACGCCGGATTCGCGGAAAAACCGCTATCGCGCCGAGGACGTCCGCGCGCTGAAGGAACGTCGCGTGCCCTCGCCGGAGCCACGCGGCCTGCGCAGCTTCGATGCCGACCTGCCGGTGATGGATACGGAAATCTCGACCATCACCGAGGAGGGCGCGATCTACCGCGGGGTCAATTGCGTCGATCTTTCCGAGAATGACACGCTGGAGCACACGGCGACGCTGCTCTGGGACGTCTCCGGCGTCGATCCGTTCGATCCGGATAACCAGCCTGAGATGTCCGAGGAGATGCGCACGATCGCAGCGGCCGCGCGCCGGGCGGCGCCGATCGACCGCGCCATCGCTGTGCTGGCACTGGCCGCCAGCGTCGATCCCCGCGCCTTCACCCGCGCGCCCGATGGCCGCGCCATGGTCGGCGCGCGCATCGTCCGCCTGCTGGTTGCGACCATGCTCAACGCGGAAGCCTCGGCCGAGCCGCTGCATCAGCAGGTCGCGCGCGCCTGGGCCACGGACAACAAGCATGCGCCCGATCTGATCCGCCGCGCGCTGGTGCTGCTCGCCGACCACGAGCTGAACGCCTCGACCTTCACTGCGCGCTGCGCCGCCTCGACCGGCCTCAATCTCTATGATGCCGTCATCGCCGGTCTCGCCGCATTGAAGGGCCCGAAGCATGGCGGCGCCGGCGTCTTGGCCTCGCAGCTGGTCAAGACGCTGGTCGATCGCGACGTCGCGCCTGTTGTGCGCGAGCGCGTCGCCCTCGGCGAGCGCTTTGCCGGCTTCGGCCATGGCGTCTACAAGCGCGGCGATCCCCGCGCGCAGTCGCTGCTGAACGCGCTGTCGCGCGCCGGCGCACCGCGCAAATTCACCCGCGAGGTGCCGGAACGGATCGCGGAAGCCACCGGCGAGTTCGTCAATATCGACTACGCACTCGCCGTGCTCGTGCACGCACTGCGCTTGCCCGCCGGCAGCGAGCTCGCGCTGTTCGCGATGGCTCGCAGCGTCGGCTGGATCGCCCATGCCAGCGAGCAATTGCAATTCGGCAAGCTGATCAGGCCGCGGGCAAGGTATGTGGGACCGGCACCGGGGCGGAGAGCGGGGGCGGGTTCTTAACCTCTCCCGCTTGCGGGAGAGGTCGCGCCCAACGGGTCGCGCCGCAGGCGCGCCCGA
This sequence comes from Bradyrhizobium sp. CB1015, assembly GCF_025200925.1. Classification (GTDB taxonomy): domain Bacteria; phylum Pseudomonadota; class Alphaproteobacteria; order Rhizobiales; family Xanthobacteraceae; genus Bradyrhizobium. Next base: position 761,530 of record NZ_CP104174.1, read on the forward strand.
TGACAGGCTCCGGCGTGGGTGAGGGTTCTCTCGTCTCGGGGGTTCTTCGTTGTCGAGACACCCTCTCCCCAACCCTCCCCCGCAAGCGACCCGCAAGCGGGGGAGGGAGCGCACCTCGATCACCGCGGGCAACTAGACTTGATCAGACCTGCGGCTTCGCCGCCGCGACAGCGCCGCTCCGCCGGCGATAGATCCACGCCCCCACGCCCCCCACGATCGCCACGCCAACCACCGTCAGCATCCAGATGTGCTTGCCGACATGGGCGTGATGATGCAGCCCGGCATATTCATGCAGAGCCGTCACCGCCAGCACGCCGGGCAGCACATGGGCGGGCGCCCAGGCCAGGATCGCCGGGATGTTCACGCCATAGAATTTGGCGGGCGCCATGCCGAGCGCGCCGGCGGTCACGGGCACGAAGGCGCGGATCGGCGGCACGAAGCGGGCGAAGAACACCGCCCAGGTGCCGAAGCGGTGGAAGAAGCTTTCGCTCTCGGCGACGACGCGCGGATAGTTGGTCAGTGGCCAGGTGTTGAGGATCTCGCGTTGCCGCCTGTGCCCGATCCAATAGGCCGACCCGTCACCGAGCACGGCGCCGGCTGCGGCCGCCAGCAGCACCCATGGCAGCTGCAATTCGCCGCCGGGGACCAGGGCGCTCAGCGCCAGGATGATGGTCGAGCCGGGGATCACCGATCCCACCACCGGAACGGCTTCGAGCAGCGCCGCCAGGAACAGGGTCAGGTAGGCCAGCCACGGATGGGCGGAGACGAAGGCGATGAGGGGATCGAGAAAGGACGTCACGTCGTCTCTTGAAGGGCTGGAGCATGGGGGCTTCGGACCCTACATAAGTAATTGCATACGGCCAAAGCGCCATTCGCACGGAAGGGGCGTGACCCGCCCGAATTTGGGCGTGATTCGCAAGGCAGCCCTCCAAAATCTGCGTTCCTTGCCTATCTAAATGAAAAGACAACGGAACTTTGATTGGTGGGCGGGCTTCTGCCGGCACGTTGTCTCTGATAGGTTCGCAGCCGCACCCAGCCGCAGCCAACGTGCGAATAACCGGTTTCGGGACCGCCCGGGACCTCGGAGGATTGATGACGACCGCCGCCCTGTCCAAAGTTGAGGAAGTTTCCGGCCTGCCCGACATGAAGGTGTCGGTGCGCCAGGTGTTCGGGATCGACAGTGATCTCGAAGTCCCGGCCTATTCCGAAGTCGATCCTCACGTGCCCGAAGTCGACGCCGATTACCGCTTCGACCGCGCCACCACGCTGGCCATTCTCGCGGGCTTTGCCAAGAACCGCCGCGTGATGGTCACCGGCTATCACGGCACCGGCAAATCCACCCACATCGAGCAGGTCGCCGCTCGACTGAACTGGCCCTGCGTGCGCGTCAACCTCGACAGCCACATCAGCCGTATCGATCTCGTCGGCAAGGACTCCATCGTGGTCCGCGACGGCAAGCAGGTCACCGAATTCCGCGACGGCATTTTGCCCTGGGCGCTGCAGAACAATGTCGCGCTGGTGTTCGACGAATACGACGCCGGCCGCCCGGACGTGATGTTCGTGATCCAGCGCGTGCTGGAAGTCTCGGGACGCCTGACGCTCTTGGACCAGAACAAGGTGATCAAGCCGCATCCGGCCTTCCGCCTGTTCGCGACCGCCAACACCGTCGGCCTCGGCGACACCTCGGGCCTCTATCACGGCACCCAGCAGATCAACCAGGGTCAGATGGACCGCTGGTCGATCGTCACCACGCTGAACTACCTCAGCCACGACGAGGAAGTCGAGATCGTGCTGGCCAAGGCCAAGCATTATCGCACCCAGGAAGGCCGCGACATCGTCAACAAGATGGTGCGCCTTGCCGATCTCACCCGTAACGCCTTCGCCAATGGCGATCTGTCGACGGTGATGAGCCCGCGCACGGTGATCACCTGGGCGGAAAACTCCGACATCTTCGGCGATATCGGCTTTGCGTTCCGCGTCACCTTCCTCAACAAATGCGACGAGCTCGAACGGCCCCTGGTCGCCGAGTTCTACCAGCGCTGCTTCAATGCGGAGCTGCCGGAATCGGCAGTCAACGTGGCGCTGAGCTGATCTCTCACGATGTGTCGTCCCGGCGAAGGCCGGGACACGTACAGCGTGATGTCTCGATTGAAGCGATAGTTTCCTGACACAAGAGCGGCCGGTGGTTATGGGTCCCGGCCTTCGCCGGGACGACAGATAGGGTCAGATGACCACCTCCAATTCGAAATTCCGCAGCAACAAGGAAGCGCCGACCGAGCCGTTCAAGCGCTCGGTCGCCTCCTGCCTGAAGGCGATCGCGAAATCGCCCGAGCTCGACGTCTCCTTCGCCGCGGAGCGTCCGGGGCTTGCGCCCGGCAAAGCGCGGCTGCCGGAGCCGGCGCGCAAGATGACCAAGCGTGACGCCGCCATCGTGCGCGGCCACGCCGATTCCATCGCGCTCAAGCTCGCCTGCCACGATCCCAAGGTTCATCGCAAGCTGATGCCCGGCAATCCGCAGGCGCGCGGCGTGTTCGAGGCGGTGGAGCAGGCCCGCGTCGAGGCGATCGGCGCGCGCCGCATGGCGGGCGTTGCAAAAAACCTCACCGCGATGCTCGACGACCATTTCCACCGCGGCAAGTTCGACGAGATCACCGACCGCGCCGACGCGCCGTTGGCGGACGCGCTGGCGATGCTGGTGCGCGAGCGCCTCACCGGCATGGCGCCGCCGACCGCGGCCAAGAAGATGGTCGACCTCTGGCGGCCGATCCTCGAAGACAAGATCGGCAAGCGGCTCGACCGGCTCGACGGCGTGCTCGAGGATCAGACCAGGTTCGGCGATGCGGTGCATGATCTCTTGTCGGCACTCGAGCTCGGCGACGAGCGCAACGCCGACAGCGAGGACAATGACGAGAACGAGGAGAACCAGGACGGCGACAACGACCAGTCCGGCGCCGAGGGCTCGCCCGATTCCGATGCGGCGCAGGAGATGAGCGCCGACCAGGCCCAGGCGACCTCGGAGGAGATGAGCGAGAGCGCGATGGAAAGCGCGCAGGCCTCGACCTCCGACACCTTCGACGACGGCGAACTCGGCGACGACGAGACGCCGGGCGAGGCGACGCGCCCGAACCAGCACGGCAGGAACGAGCCGCGCGGGCCGGAATATCACGCCTTCGCGCCCAAGTTCGACGAGGTCATCGCCGCCGAGGATCTCTGCGACCATGACGAGCTGGAGCGGCTGCGCGCCTATCTCGACAAGCAGCTCGCCCATCTGCAAGGCATCGTCGCCCGGCTCGCCAACCGGCTGCAGCGCCGCCTGATGGCGCAGCAGAACCGCGCCTGGGAGTTCGATCTCGAAGAAGGGATTCTGGACCCCGCGCGCCTGTCGCGCGTCGTCACCGATCCCTATCACCCGCTGTCCTTCATGCACGAGAAGGAGGCGACGTTCCGCGACACCGTGGTGACGCTGCTGCTCGACAATTCCGGCTCGATGCGCGGCCGCCCGATCACGGTCGCGGCGACCTGCGCCGACATCCTCGCGCGCACGCTGGAGCGTTGCGGCGTCAAGGTCGAGATTCTCGGCTTCACCACGCGGGCCTGGAAGGGCGGGCAATCGCGCGAGGCGTGGCTTGCCGCCGGCAAGCCGGCCAATCCCGGCCGCCTCAACGATCTCCGTCACATCATCTACAAGTCGGCGGATGCGCCCTGGCGCCGCGCGCGGAAAAACCTCGGCCTGATGATGCGCGAGGGTCTGCTGAAGGAGAACATCGACGGCGAGGCGCTGGACTGGGCGCACAAGCGCCTGCTCGGCCGGCCCGAGCAGCGCAAGATCCTGATGATGATCTCGGACGGCGCGCCGGTCGACGATTCCACGCTGTCGGTCAATCCCGGCAATTATCTCGAGCGGCATCTGCGCCACATCATCGAGGAGATCGAGACCCGCTCGCCGGTCGAGCTGATCGCGATCGGCATCGGCCATGACGTGACGCGCTATTATCGCCGCGCCGTGACGATCGTGGACGCCGAGGAGCTCGGCGGCGCGATCACCGAAAAGCTCGCCGAGCTCTTCAGCGAGACCAACACGGCGCCAACGCAAGCGGCCGGTCGTCCGCGACGCAAATTGCATTCGTGAACACGATTCCATCCCGCCGCAGCTTTCTCAGGCACGCCGCAGCGGGATTCTCCACATTCGCAGTCTCCAGGTTCGCGCAGGCGCAAGCCGCGACCGAGGCGCCACCGCGCCCGCTGCAGGTCGAGCACGCCGTCGCGGCGCCCGTCAGCGTCGAGGTCAACGCGCGCAGCATTCCCAATTTCGAGCCGCGCGATCGCACGCGCACGCGCTTCGGCTCACTGAACTATCGCAGCGGCCTGGTGCTGACCTCGCCCTATCGCGGCTTCGGTGGCCTGTCAGGCCTCCGCTTCCTCGACGCCAAGGGCGAGCGTTTCCTCGCGATCTCCGACCAGGGCGGCTGGTTCACCGGCAGCATCCGCTATTCCGGCCGCGACATGGTCGGCCTTGCCGACGTCGAGGCCGCGCCGCTGCTCGGCGCCGAAGGGCGGCCGATCACGGAAAAGCACCTCTGGTGGGATTCGGAATCGATCGCGCGCGACGGCAGTCTCGTCTATGTCGGGCTCGAGCGCGTCAACCAGATCCTGCGCTACGATTTTGCCAAGGGCGGCACACGCGCCCGCGGTGAGGTGATCGCCGTCCCACCCGCCTTGCGCAAGCTGCCCTCCAACAAGGGGCTGGAGGCGATGGTGGTCGTGCCCAAGGGACAGCCGCTCGCCGGCGCCTTGATCGCCTTCTCCGAGCGCGGGCTCGATGCCGACGGAAACCTCATCGCCTTCCTGATCGGCGGCCCTACGCCCGGCCAGTTCAGCGTGCGGCGCACGGAGAAATACGACATCAGCGATGCCGTGCTGCTGCCCTCCGGCGAACTGCTCATCCTCGAACGCAAATTCTCCTGGTTCACCGGCGTCAACATCCGCATCCGCGCGATCCCGCTGAAGGGAATCGCGCCCGGTGCGCTGGTCGATGGCCCCGCGCTGTTCGCCGCCGATCTCGGCCACGAGATCGACAACATGGAAGGCATCGACGCCCATGTCACGGCCGAGGGGGAGACGGTGCTGACCCTGATCTCCGACGACAATTTCTCGATGCTGCAGCGAACCCTGCTGCTGCAATTCACGCTGGCGGAGTAATTCTCCGCTGTCGTCCCGGGGCGCGACGAAGTCGCGAGCCCGGGACCCATAACCACAGGGAGAAGTTTGGCGACGGCTCGTGGTTGCCGGTTTTCGTCAAACCGGATCCTGTGGTTATGGATCCCGGGCTCACGCTGCGCGTGCCCCGGGATGACAACCGAGTTGTACGACCCGCGCAATGCATGGCCCCACGGTCCCCCATTCCCGCCGCGCAACTAGCATTCCGCGCGTCCCTCACTACACTCCCATCACCATCCTCCATCCCCCGGAACTCCCCGCATGAGCGCCCTGTTTTCCCCGATCAAGCTGCGCGGCCTGACCTTGAAGAACCGCCTCGTCGTGTCGCCGATGTGCCAATATTCGGCCGAGGACGGCGTCGCCACCGACTGGCACTTCACCCACATCAACAATCTCAGCCTGTCGGGCGCTTCGATGTTCTGCATCGAGGCGACGCATGTCGAGGCGATCGGCCGCATCACGCCGGGCTGCCTCGGGCTCTACAGCGATGCCTGCGAAGCCGCGCTGAAGCCGATCCTCAATTCGGTGCGCAAGCATTCTTCCACCGCGATCGCAATGCAGCTCGCCCATGCCGGCCGCAAGGCTTCGAGTGCGCGCCCCTGGGACGGCGGCCAATTGATTCCGGAAGGGCAGGGCGGCTGGCAGACGGTGGCGCCATCGGCGGTGCCGCACAAGGAGGGCGAGGCCGCCCCGCTGGCGCTGGATGCGGCGGGCCTGACGCGCATCCGCAAGGCCTTCGTCGATTCGACCAAGCGCGCCGCGCGGCTCGGCATCGACGCTATCGAGGTCCATGGCGCGCATGGCTATCTGCTGCATCAATTCCTGTCGCCGATCTCCAACAAGCGCACCGACGAATATGGCGGGTCGTTGCAAAACCGCATGCGCTTTCCGCTGGAAGTGTTCGACGCGGTGCGCGCCGCGTTCCCCGCCGACAAGCCGGTCGGCATGCGGGTGTCGTCGACCGATTGGGTCGAAGGCGGCTGGGATCTGGCACAGACCACCGAATTCGCGAACGCGCTGAAGGCGCGCGGCGTCGACTGGATCGATGCGTCCTCCGGCGGCGTCTCGCCGCAGCAGAAAATCCCGCTCGGCCCCGGCTATCAGGTGCAGTTTGCCGAGGCGATCAAGCGCGAGACCGGTCTGCCCACCATTGCCGTCGGCCTGATCACCGAGCCGAAGCACGCGGAGGAGATCGTCGCGGCAGGAAAGGCCGACATGGTCGCGCTCGCGCGCGGCCTGCTCTACGATCCGCGCTGGGGCTGGCACGCCGCCGCCGAGCTCGGCGGAATGGTCGAGGCGCCGCCGCAATATTGGCGCTCGCAGCCCTCGACGCAGAAGGCGCTGTTCGGCAAGACCACGTTCGGGGCGCGGTGACAGCGAGTGTGGTGCGATGACGGCGCTATAAGCTCCGCTGTCGTCCCGGATCTTCGCTCCGCTCCGCGCTTGTCCGGGACGATTGCCGAGTGTGTTGCGCTCGCTCTCACCCCCTCACGCATCCGTAAAACCCCTCGCCTTCCACCCACCGCGAAACTGGCCTAACCTCTCAGCACTCAACGCCTCGCGGAGGCTCGCCATGCGTTTTCGTGTTCGTAAGACTGCCCATTTGTTCGAGCGCGTCGGTCTTGCCATGGCGGGGGCCGCGTGCGGATTGTTCGTCGGCGCCTATGTCGGCTCGGCGATCCCCACTCTCACCACGCAGGGCTTCCTGCTATTGATGATGCTGCTCGGCGGCATCGGCTTCTATCTCGGCATCGACACGCCGCAGATGCCTTTCGACGATGCGCACAGCCAGATCGACGCCGCCGAGCTCATGAGCGCCGCCGGCACGCTCTGCGCCACGCTCAGCGCCTTCGCCTCGGTCGGCGTGATCGTGCTCCGGCTCGATCCGCACATGGCCTGGACCTGGCTCGCCTTCGTCGGCTGGATCGCCGGCGTCGCCATGCAGATCGTCGCCGGCGCCAAGGCCAGGCTGCGGAAGTAGCTCTCTCCCTCATGAGGCGCCCGCCTGAAGCGGGCATATTGATGGATGGCCGGGGGAAAAGCTCTCAAATCCGAGAGCCCCGATCCTTCACGGCAGGGTCTGGCTTGCCTCAACTGCCTTGCACGGCGTCGTCTCTCTCCCTGTCAACCCATCATCCGGTCAGGGCATCGTTCGCAGCATTGCACGCGCATTGGTCTTGAAGAGCTTATCTTCGCAACCCATCTTGTGGCGCCCGCAGGTAGAGGCGTACCCTGCATTTTCTGCGGCTTTGATGCGAGGACCTGGGATGAGCGGACCGGACGGAAGCGAGCAGTTCGTCAAAAAGCACGATTTCGTTCAGGTCAGCGCAATCGTCGGGCTTCTCGCCGCGGCGTTCGTTTTGTCCGGCTGCGACAAGCCGGCATCACAGGCTGCGGCTCCGCCACCGCCGCCGGTGACGGTCGCCCAGCCGGTCAAGCGCACGGTCACCGATTGGGACGAGTTCACCGGCCGCTTCGAGGCGGTGGAGGAGGTCCAGGTGCGCCCGCGGGTCGGCGGTTTCGTCAACTCGGTCGAGTTCCAGGACGGCGCCATCGTGCGTCAGGGTGATCTGCTCTACGTGATCGATCCGCGCCCGTTCGAGGCGGTGGCCACTCAGGCCGAGGGCCAACTGTCCGACGCACGGGCGAAAGTGGAGCTTGCCAAGCGCGAGCTCGATCGTGGTCTCAATCTGGTGCAGACCAGCGCAGTCTCCGAGCAGGTCGTCGACCAGCGCCGCCAGGCCCTGCAGGCCGCGCACGCCGCCGAGATGCAGGCCGAAGGGGCGCTGAAGGCTGCCAAGCTCAATATCGAGTTCACGCATGTGGCTGCGCCGCTGACCGGCCGCGTCAGCCGGCATCTCGTCAGCCCCGGCAATCTCGTGCAGGGCAGCGACACCGGCACCTCGACGCTGCTCACTTCGATCGTCGCGCTCGATCCGATCTACATCTATTTCGACATGGATGAGGCGACGTTCATCAAGTACAGCAAACTGTGGTTCGAGGGACGGCGGCCAAGCTCGCGCGATACCGCAAACCCCGTGCAAGTGACGCTGGCCGGCGAGACCAAGCCCTCGCACGAGGGCACCGTCAATTTCCTCGACAATCGGCTCGACGTCTCGACCGGCACGCTGCGCAGCCGCGCGGTGGTCAAGAACACCGATCTGTCGATCCTGCCCGGCCAGTTCGGCCGCGTCCGCCTGATCGGCAGCGCGCCTTACGAGGCGCTGCTGCTTCCGGACGCTGCGATCGCGACCGATCAGTCCCGCAAGATCGTCTTCGTGGTCAAGCCTGATGACACCGTCGAGGCACGGCCCGTGGTGCTCGGACCGCTCGACGACGGCCTGCGTGTGATCCGTGAAGGGCTGAAGGCCGACGACCGCGTCATCGTCAACGGCATCCAGCGCGCCCGCGTCGGCGCCAAGGTCGCTCCCCAGACCGCGCAAGCGCCGGCCGGTGGCAAGCCATGAATCTCGGCCGTCTCTCCATCAACCAGCCCATTTTGGCGATGGTGCTGTCGATCGTGCTCCTGATCGTCGGCGCGCTCGCCTACACGACACTGCCGGTCTCCGAATATCCGCAAGTGGTGCCGCCGACCGTCGTCGTCACGACGCAATATCCCGGCGCCTCCGCGCAGACCGTGTCCGACACGGTCGCAGCTCCCATCGAGCAGGAGATCAACGGCGTCGAGGACATGCTGTATCTCTACAGCCAGGCGACGTCGAACGGCCAGCTCACCATCACCGTCACCTTCAAGCTCGGCACCGATCTCGACAAGGCCCAGGTGCTGGTGCAGAACCGCGTCGCGATCGCCCAGCCGCGCCTGCCCGAGGAAGTGCAGCGCAACGGCGTTACCACGCGCAAGAACTCGCCCGACATCCTGATGGTCGTGTTCATGCTGTCGCCTGACGACACCTTCGACCAGCTCTACATCTCGAATTACGCGCTGCTCCAGGTTCGCGACCAGCTGCTGCGCCTCGACGGCGTCGGCGACATCCAGATCTTCGGCGCCCGCGACTATTCGATGCGGCTGTGGCTCGATCCTGACCGGATCGCCAATCTCGGCCTGACCTCCGCCGAGGTGCTGGCCGCGATCCGCGCCCAGAACGTGCAGATCGCCGGCGGCCAGATTGCCGAGCCGCCGATCGCCGACCGCGCCTTCCAGCCCAATCTCACCTTCACCGGGCGTTTGAAGGACCAGAAGCAGTTCGAGGACATCCTGATCAAGGCAGGCTCCGACGGCCGGGTCGTTCGTTTGCGCGACGTCGCCCGCATCGAGCTCGGGGCGCTGGCCTATTCCACCAACAGCTTCCTGCTGCGCAAGTCGGCGGTGGCCATGCTGGTGACGCAGCGGCCCGGGTCGAACGCGCTCGCGACCGCAAAAAACATCTCCGACACCATGACGAGGCTCAAGGAAAGCTTTCCTAAGGGCCTCGACTACAATATCGGCTACAACCCGACCGAGTTCATCGCGCAGTCGGTTCACGAGCTGATCAAGACCATCTACGAGGCCATGCTGCTCGTGGTCGTCGTGGTGCTGGTGTTCCTGCAGGGCTGGCGGCCCGCGATCATTCCCATCATCGCGATCCCGGTCTCGCTGGTCGGCACCTTCGCGGTCATGGCGGCGCTGGGCTTCTCCATCAACAATCTCACCTTGTTCGGCCTCGTCCTCGCCGTCGGCATCGTGGTCGATGACGCCATCGTCGTGGTCGAGAATGTCGAGCGCCATCTCGAGCACGGCCTCAGTCGTCGCGATGCCGCGCTGAAGACGATGGAGGAGGTCGGCGGCGCGCTGGTCTCGATCGCGCTGGTGCTATGCGCGGTGTTCGTCCCGACCGCGTTCCTCGGCGGCATTTCCGGGCAATTCTTCCAGCAATTTGCCGTCACCATTGCGGTCGCGACCGCGATCTCCTGCTTCTGCTCGCTGACGCTGTCGCCGGCGCTGGCCTCGCAGATCCTTACGCCGCACGAAGAGAAGCGGCCGCCGGCCGCCTGGAATGTCATCGCGCGGGCGTGGGGTGCCTTCACCGGCGTGTTCAACCGACTGTTCGACCGGCTCTCGCACGGCTATGCAGGCCTTGCCAATTTCGTGATCCGCCATTCGGTGGTGATGCTCCTGATCTACGTCGTGCTGATCGGCAGCGCCGGCTGGCTGATCGTGACCACGCCGCAGGGCTTCATCCCGGCGCAGGATCGCGGCTACGTCATCATATCCGTGCAATTGCCGGGTGCGGCATCGCTGGCGCGCACCACCGAGGTCGTGCGCGAGATCGAGCGGATCTCGCTGGATACGCCGGGCATCGTTCGCGTCGCCGCCTTTGCCGGTTTCTCCGGTGCCACCCGCACGCAGGCCGGCAATGCGGCGGCGCTATTCCCCGTGTTCGACGAGCCGGAGGTGCGGCTGAAGAAGGGTCTGTCCGCCACCGCCATCACGGCCGAGCTGCGCAAACGGCTGTCCGCGATCCAGGGCGCTTTCATCATCGTGATTCCGCCGCCGGCCGTGCCCGGCATCGGCACCGGTGGCGGCTTTGCCATCCGCATCCAGGACCGCCAGGGCCGCGGGCCTGAAATGCTCGCTGCGGCCACCGACGAGCTTGTCGCCGCCGCGCGCAAATCGCCCTTGCTGCTTGGCCCCGCGGTGTTCTCGCCGTTCACGGCCAACACGCCGCAGCTTTTCGTCGATATCGACCGCACCAAGGCGCAGAAGCTGGGCGTGCCGATCTCCAACATCAACGAGACGATCCAGACCTATTTCGGATCGACCTATGTCAACGACTTCAACCTGTTTGGCCGCACCTATCACGTCACCGCGCAGGCCGACTTTCCGTACCGAAAAGAACCGAGCGACCTTGCGCGTCTGCGCACGCGCAATGCTTCCGGCGATATGGTGATGCTCGGCAGCGTGGTCGAGTTCAAGGATGTCTCGGGACCCGACCGCGTCGCGCGCTACAATCTCTACGCGGCGTCCGAGCTCCAGGGCGAGCCGGCGCCGGGCACCAGCTCGACCACCGCGCTCAACACCATCAAGCAGCTCGCGAACGACACCTTGCCGAGCGGCTTCACCTTCGAATGGACCGACCTGTCCTATCAGCAGGTCACCGGCGGCAATGCCGGTCTCTACGTGTTCCCGATCTGCGTGTTGTTCGTCTATCTCGTGCTCGCTGCGCAATATGGCAGCTGGACGCTGCCGTTCGCGGTGATTCTGATCGTGCCGATGTGCCTGCTCGCTGCCACCATCGGCGTGCGCATCATGGGCCAGGACGTCAACATCCTCACCCAGATCGGCTTCGTCGTGCTGGTAGGACTCGCGGCGAAGAACGCGATCCTGATCGTCGAATTCGCGCGCGACATCGAGAACGAAGGCAAGCCGCGGCTGGAGGCCGTCATCGACGCCTGCCGCCTGCGCTTGCGGCCGATCCTGATGACGTCGTTCGCCTTCATCCTCGGCGTGCTGCCGCTGGTGATCTCGACCGGTTCCGGCTCCGAGATGCGCCAGGCCGTCGGCGTCGCCGTGTTCTTCGGCATGATCGGCGTCACCCTGTTCGGCCTTCTGTTCACGCCGATCTTCTATGTCGTGGTGCGGAACCTGGCGGAAGGTCGGCGCCACAAGAAGCCGGAGGCGGCGGCCTGACGTCTGCCTCGATGGCCATAGTCGTCTCCGTACCCACCGCTGTCGTCCCCGCGGAGGCGGGGGCCCATAACCCCAGGGAGAAGTGTGGGGCGACTCAGTAACCCCGAGTCATCGCCGAACGTCTCCCTGTGGTTATGGGTCCAGGGCTCGCGCTCCGCGCGCCCCGGGACGACAGCGGGAGCTTGGTGCGCAAAATCCCATACCTACGGCCAACATGAAACGGATGGGCGCACGCGGGGTTCTTCACTACTATCCGCGCGATTTCACAGAAGAATGCTGGGAGTTAAACATATGAAATCAGCACTTTGGGCCGCAGCGGCCTCGGCCCTCTTGATTGCGGTTCCTGCATCGGCGCAAGGCGTCAAGATCGGCATCCTCAACGACCAGTCCGGCGTCTATGCCGATTACGGCGGAAAATGGTCGGTCGAAGCGGCGAAGATGGCGATCGAGGATTTCGGCGGCGAGGTGCTCGGCCAGAAGATCGAGCTCGTCACCGCCGACCACCAGAACAAGCCGGATCTGGCGAGCTCGATCGCGCGGCGCTGGTACGACGTCGAGAATGTCGACATGATCACGGAGCTGACGACCTCCTCGGTTGCGCTCGCGATCCACGAGCTCTCCAAGGAAAAGAAGAAGATCGACATCGTCGTTGGCGCGGCGACCTCGCGGCTGACCGGCGATGCCTGCCAGCCCTATGGCTTCCACTGGGCCTACGACACCCGCGCGCTCGGCGTCGGCACCGGCGGTGCGCTGACGAAAGCCGGCGGCGACACCTGGTTCTTTCTCACCGCCGACTACGCCTTCGGCTACGCGCTGGAGAAAGACACCAGCGAGATCGTCACCGCCAATGGCGGCAAGGTGCTCGGCTCGGTGCGCGTGCCGCTCAACTCCTCGGACTTTTCGTCCTTCCTGCTGCAGGCGCAAAGCTCGAAGGCGAAGATCGTCGGCCTCGCCAATGCCGGCCTCGACACCACCAATTCGATCAAGCAGGCGTCCGAGTTCGGCATCGTCTCCAGCGGCCAGAAGCTCGCAGGCCTCTTGATGACGCTTGCCGAAGTCAACGGCCTCGGCCTTCAGGCTGCGCAAGGGCTGGTGCTGACCGAAGGCTATTACTGGGATCTCAACGACAAGACGCGCCATCTCGGCGAGCGCTTCCTCAAGCGCACCGGGCGGATGCCGAGCATGATCCACGCCGGCACCTATTCGGCGACGCTGAGCTACCTCAAGGCGGTCAAGGCCGCCGGGACCAAGGATCCGGATGCCGTCGCCAAGAAGCTGAAGGAGCTGCCGGTCGACGACGAGTTCGCGCAAGGCGGCAAGGTGCTCGAGAACGGCCGCATGGTCCACGACATGTATCTGTTCGAGGTCAAGAAGCCCTCGGAGTCGAAGAAGCCCTGGGACTATTACAAGCTGCTCGCCACCGTCCCCGGCGACAAGGCCTTCTTCACCGCCAAGGAGAGCGGCTGTCCGCTGACGAAGTGACGCTCTCGTATCCTGGACGCGCTGCAGCGTGAAACGCTGCTGCGCAGAGCCGGGACCCACACTTCGTCGGACGTAGAGGCTCGACTGGGTCCCGGTTCAGCGGCGCAGCGTTACACGCTGCACCGCGCCCGGGACAGGTGCACGGGAGGTGGCGTACTTCACGACACCAACCGCAACACCACCGCCCCGAGCGCCCCGACCCACAGCGCCATGGCGGCGAGCGCCTGGATCGCGAAGCCCGTGCCGCGCTTGGCCGCTGCTTGCGAATAGCCGACGAAATAGACGATACGGCCGATGATCCAGATCGCGCCGATCCCCGCCGCAATGGCGTCGCTGATATAGATCGCGAACAGCCAGAGCGCGGGCAGGACAATCGGCATCCATTCCAGCGTGTTCATCTGGGTGCGGAAGGCCCGCTCGAAATCCGGATGGCCCCCCATCGCGGGCACTTTGACGCCGGTCTTGGTGCGCGAGCGCGAGACGTTGATGGCGGTGAAGAAATAAAACGCGATCACCAGCAGCGTGACGAGGGCGGTGAGATGATACATCGCGAAATCCCCCAAAGCGTTTTCGAGCGAAGTGGATACCGGTTCGCGTCAAGAAAACGCGTCAAAAATAGAATCCACGCAAACCGCGCTTCAATAGCCGGTCAGCTCGAGATAGCCAACGCCGTCATGCGTCCCGGCAAAGTGGATCGGCCCTTCCCAGTACGAGAAGCCAGTCCCCATCCAGGCGTTCGGATTGAGCGGCTTGCAGAGGATCGAGAACGATCGCGACGGGATCGCGATCTGCCATTGCACCGGCAGCTCGCGTCCCGCGACTTCCGCCGTCGCCTTCGGCATCATCTGGATGTCGCTGCCTGCAATCATCTGCGTCTCGCCGCTGGCGCTGATCCAATTGCCGAACGGATAATCCTTGCCGTCCTTCTGCCGCAGCCGGTACAGCATCAGCTTGTCGCCGGATGACAGATGCAGCGACAGCCAGTCCCAGCCAGTCTGGTCGGCGTCGAGCGGCTGGCTGCTCCATTCGCGGTCCATCCAGGCCCGGCCCGAGACGTCGATCGGCTTGTCGTCGATGCTGAGCGTACCGCGCGCGCGGTAGAACGGCTGGCTGTAATAATAGGACGCCTGCCCGCGCTCCGACTTGCGGCTGTAGCCGCGATCGCCCTGCAGCACGACCGGCCGGTCGGCGTCCAGCGTCAGCGCATAGCTGAAATCGGTGCTGGACGCCTTCAGCGTCAGCGGCGCCAAGGTGCGATCGTCGGGGCGCTCGAGACCCTTCATCTCCCAATCGTCGATCCATGCATCGAACGGCTTCGCCGTCACGCCGGCTTGTCTGACGCCACCGCGTGAAAACGTTTCGGAGAAGCGGTGGGTGTCGGCGCGCGTCACCGCCGCATGCGCCATCCACACCTGCTGATTGGCCCAGCTTTCGCCTTGCGGACCTGGCTGCGCCGCCTGGCGGAACAGCGTCCATTGCAGGCCGCAAGGAGCGCCGCTCGCATCGACGAGGTTTGCCGTGAGATACCACCACTCGATCCGAAACTCCGGATGCGGTCCGTGATCGCCAGGAAAGACGAACGTCTTTCCTGGCGTCACCTTCGCAAAGCCGTTCGCTGTCTCGCCGAGCCCGGCATAGCCCTGCGCGGCCGCGCGGCGTGCGAGCGCCAGCGCAGCGATGCCGCCGGCGAAGCCGCGCCGCGTGATTCTTTCAGCGCTCATTGGCAAACACCTTGACGAGGTTCGCCGGCTGCATCCGCGCCAGCCGCACCATCGGCAGCAGCGCCGCAAGCAGCGAGGCGAAGAGCGCCACCGCGACCAGCTCCGCCAGCTGCAACGGGAAGACATGGAACGGCAGGCGCCAGCCGAACGCTTTCACATTGACGATGGCGATGAGGCACCAGGCCACCACCAGTCCGAGCTTCACGGCCAGCAGCGCCGTGAACAGCGCGACCGAGAGCGTCTTGGTCAGCTCGATCGCGGCAAGGCGCGGCCGCGTCAGGCCGATCGCCCACAGCGGCGCAAGCTGCGGCAGGCGGGAATTCGCCAGGGTCAGCAGGCTCGTGAGCAATGCGATGCCGGCGACGCCGAGCGTGAAGGCATTCAGCGCCGAGGTCACCGCAAAGGTGCGGTTGAAGATGCGGATCGATTCCGCCTTCACCGTTGCCTGATCGGCGACGCTGCGGTCGTCGAGCCCGAACTGCTTCTGCAGGGCCGCGATCAGGCCGGGGATGTTCTCTCTCGCGACGATCAGGCCGATCCGGGTCTGCGGCGTCTGCGGAAACTGCCGGATCAGCGCGGCGACGTTGACTGTGAGCTGCCCTTTGGGGTTGCCGTAATCGGCATAGATGCCGACGATGTCGAGCTCCCAGCTCCCGCCCGGCGCCGGCACCTCGAGGACGTCGCCGATCTGCACATTCAGCCGGCGGCTCAATTGCTCGCTGATGAAGGCGGCATTGCCCGGCACCAGCCGGGTCCAGGCGCGCGGCGCGGTCTCGAGCAGCGGCCAGCGCTCGCGATAGAGCGCGTGATCGGGCAGGCCGAGCAATTCGACCGGTTGACCCTGGATTTGCACTTCGGCGCGTCCGCCCGAGAGGATCGCCTGAACATCGCTGCGATCCTTCAGCCAATTACGGATCGCGACGCCCTGCGCATTGTCGGAGGCGCTGACGTAGACGTCGGCGGCGAGCCGCCCGTTGAGCCAGCCGATGAAGGTGCGGCTGAAGGTCTCCACCATGGTGGACACCCCGACATTGACGGCAAGCGCGAGCAAAAGCGCCATCAGCGCCAGCGACAGCCCGGAGAGCTGCTGCCGGCTGTCTGCCCAGAACCACAGCGCGAGCGGGCCTCGCGCGAGGCGCTGACCCGCGAGCAGGATGATGTCGAGGAAGGCCGGCAGGATCAGTGCCGCACCGAACATCAGCGCGGCCAGCACGCCGAACCCTGCGATCAGCGATTGCCCGTAGTAGAACAGCAGCAGCGCGACGGCGAACGCGCCGCAGGCGGCGCCGCTCTGCAGGATCAGCCAGCGGCGTTGCCGCTGCTGCCAGGCGCCCGGCTGCGCCGTCGCCAGCACCGGCATCCTGATGGCCTTGATCAGGCTGGTCGCTGCCGCCACAAGCGCACCCGCAACGCTGATGCCGATCCCGGCGAGCCACCATTCGCCTCGCAAGCTGAGCTGCCCCGGAATCTGTGCGCCATAGAGCCCGCGCAGCGAGGCCGCGACATCGGGCAGCAGGGCGGCTGCGATGAAATAGCCGCAAGCGAGCCCGATCAGGCCTGCGACCAGCGCCAGCGCCACCAGCTCGATCACCAGCACGATGTTGACCAGCCGCGCCGAGGCGCCACAGGCGCGCAAGGTGCGCAGCATCGGCAGCCGCTGCTCGAAGGCAAGGCCCACGGCTGAATTGACGATGAACAGGCCGACGAAGAACGACAGTAAGCCGAACGCGGTGAGGTTCAGGTGAAAACTGTCGGTAAGACGCTCCAGCTCCGTCTCCGCATTCGGCTCTATCAGCTGCAACTGCTCGCCGACGACGCTCGCGAGCGATGCCGGCTTGCCCTTCGGCTTGCCGATCAGCAGCCGCGAGATCTGATCGGGCTTGTTCAGCAGCCGCTGTGCCACGCCGATATCGACCACGAGCACACCGGGTGCGAGCTGCGGCTGCACGCGCAGCGGCGGCAGCTTTGCGCCGCTGCTGATCGCCGGGGCCGCGCCTTCCGCTTGTTGCAAGTCCCTCAGCGTCTCCCGGGCCACCAATGTCTGGCCGGGCGGAGCAACGAAGCTGCTGAGATCCGCGGCACCCAGGCGTGGCGCATTGCCGACATCGACCGGCAACGTGACCGGCTCGATGCCGAGCAGCCGCACCGGATGCCCGTTGATCTGGACACGTCCCTCCAGCACCGGCGACACCGGCCAGCCGGCGCGGCGGAGCTTTATGAACAGCTCCTGCGGGAAAGTCGCCGCATTGGGAGCGATCAGCATCGCCGTGCGCACGCCGCCGAACGTCGCCGCCGCGCGGTCATAGGCATTGCGGGCCTGCTGGTTGATGGCTTGCACCCCGCTCCACAGCGCGGTCGCCGCAATCAATCCGATGAGCAGCGTCGCGAATTGCATTTTATGGCGCCGCCAATGGCTGAGCAGCACGGCGAGCACCCAGAGCGCGCGCCTCATGAAATGCGCCCCGCATGCAACGTGAGATGACGGTCGAGCGTGGCGGCCAGATGCAGGCTGTGCGTCACCATCAGGAAGCCGCAGCCGGTGCGCGCGACGAGATCGCGCGCCAGTGCCAGCACATCCTCGGCGGTGGCTTCGTCCAGATTGCCGGTCGGCTCATCCGCCAGCAGCAGCGAGGGCTTTGTCGCCAGCGCCCGACCGATCGCGACCCGCTGCTGCTGGCCGCCGGATATTTGCTCTGGATAACGCTTGAGCAGACTGCCGAGTCCGAGCCGCTCGACAAGCTCCTTGGTCCAGGCCGCATCATGCCGGCCGGCGATCCGCGCCTGAAACGCGAGATTGTCCGCGACGGAGAGGCTCGGGATCAGGTTGAACTGCTGAAAAACCAGACCGATGCGGTCGCGCCGCAAGCTGGCCCGTTCCGCGTCCGAGAGCTTGGTGACCTCGGCGTCACCCAGCCGGATCGAGCCGCCATCGGCGGCATCGAGGCCGGCGATCAGGTGCAGCAGCGTGCTCTTGCCGCTGCCGGATTCACCGGTCAGCGCGACGCGCTCGCCGGCCCCGAGGTCGAGGTCGACGCCGCGCAGAACGTGGACGGGCTCGCCGGCCGAGGAGAAGGTTTTTGAGAGGTTTCGGATGCTCAGCACGATGATGGCGCCGGACGGAATTAACGGAATTGCTGCCTAGCACACCTGATGCGGAAATGCCGGGGTTGCGTTGGCCCTGAAGCCGCTGTTAGCTTCCAAGACGGCCAAATCAAAAAAGTGCCGAAAAAGACATACGGGGAGAATGATGAGCGCTCGGGAAACGCCGAATGTGGCGGCTAGGACGACCAAAACGCCAAAGGGCGCCTGGACTGTTACATTTCTTCTCTTTCTTTTCATGGTGGTGAACTTCGCGGACAAGATCGTAGTCGGTCTCGCCGGCGTGCCGATCATGACCGAGATGAAGCTCAGCGCCGAGCAGTTCGGCCTGCTCGGGTCCTCGTTCTTCTTCCTGTTCTCGATCTCGGCCATCGTGGTCGGCTTCATCGTCAACAAGGTGCCGACGCGCTGGGTGTTATTGACGCTGGCGGTGATCTGGGCGGTGTCGCAGTTCCCGATGGTCGGCACGGTCTCCTTCACCACGCTCTTGATCTGCCGGATCGTGCTGGGCGCCGGCGAAGGCCCGGCGTTCTCGGTCGCCGCGCACGCCATCTACAAATGGTTCCCCGACGAGAAGCGTACGCTGCCGACCGCGATCCTGTCGCAGGGCTCGGCCTTCGGCGTCATCCTGGCGGTGCCGGCGCTGAACTGGATCATCGTCAACCATTCCTGGCACTACGCCTTCGGCGCGCTCGGGGTCGTCGGCCTGATCTGGGTCGCAGCCTGGCTCGCGCTCGGCAAGGAAGGTCCGCTCGAGGATACCGAGGTCCTGGTCGCCACCGAGCCGAAGATTCCCTACGTGCAGCTTCTGACCTCGCGCACCTTCCTCGGCTGCGTGATCGCGACCTTCGGCGCCTATTGGGCGCTGTCGCTGGGTCTCACCTGGTTCACGCCCTTCATCGTCAAGGGGCTCGGCTTCTCGCAGAGCCAGGCCGGCTTCATCTCGATCCTGCCCTGGGTGTTCGGCGCCACCATCGTCATCCTCACTGGCTGGATCTCGCAGGTGATGATGGCGCGCGGCTACACCACGCGCGTCTCGCGCGGCGTGCTCGGCTCGGTGCCGCTCATCGTCGGCGGCCTGATCCTCACCGCGATGGCGCATGTCGAGGGCGCCGGGCTGCAGATCGCGCTACTCGTCGTTGGCTCCGGCCTCTGCGGCGCGATCTACGTGGTCTGCCCGCCGATGCTCGGCGAGTTCACCCCGGCCTCGCAGCGTGGTGCAGTGATCGCGATCTACGGCGCGCTCTATACGCTCTCGGGCATCATCGCGCCCAGCGTGATGGGCGCCGTGATCCAGCGCGCCGGCAGCATGCTCGACGGCTATCTGACCGGCTTCACCATCAACGCGGTGGTCATGATTGGCTCCGGCGTCATCGGCCTGCTGCTGCTGTGGCCGAACACGGAGAAGGCCAGGCTGACGCGTGGCGCGGCGGCGCAGGGTCCGGCGCTGAAGGGCGCGGTGTCGCCGACGTAAGGGAGGCTCTCTTACCCTCCCCCGGAGGGGGAGGGTCGCTGCGCATGTAGCGAAGCGGAATGCGTAGCGGGGTGGGGTGACGGTGTTTCCCCCATCCAGCAGTGCCCGAGAGGAGAGATCACCCCACCCCGCTCGCGCTACGCGCGATCGACCCTCCCCCTCCAGGGGAGGGTAAGCGGCCGCCTCGCTCGCCTTCGCAGGGACGACAATTGAATTTGTGGCGATACCGACGGCTCAATCTGCTTTCGCCGGCCGCCGCTCCGTGAACGGCGACAGCACCACCGTCGCCAGCATGAAGATCACGGATGCGCCGAACACCCAATGCGGAGCGCTTCTATCCATGATCCAGCCGAACAGCAGCGGTGAGACGATGCCGCCGAGGTTGAAGCCGGTGGAGACGATGCCGAAGGCGCGCCCCGCGGCACCCGCAGGCGCGGCATTGCGCACCAGCATGTCCCGCGACGGCGCGATCACGCCGGAGAGGAAGCCTGCGGTCGCCATCGTCGCCGTGAGGGCCCAGCCCGGCAGCGTCACCAGCGCGATCAGCAGCACGATGGCCGCATTGGCGGCGAAGCAGGCCGCGGCGACATAGCCGTGACGCGCGGTGCGGTCGGCGAGGAAGCCGCCGGCGAGCACGCCCGCGGCGCTTGCGGCGAGGAACGCGGTCAGCGCGACATTGGCGATCGAATAGGACGTGCCGTAGCCGCTCATCAGCGCCACCACGCCGAAATTGTTGATGCCGGCGACCGACAGGCTGAGCAGCATGAACAGCGCGGTCAGCGTGATCAGTGCCGGCGTGATCACGGCCTGCTTCGGCGCGCTTTCGCTGCCTGGTTTCTTCTTGTGCGCGCCCGCCTCGGGAATGCCCATGGCCACCAGCAGCACCGCCACCAGAATGGCGATCGCGCCGGAGGCGATCAGTGCGCCGACGCCGCCCCACACCGTGACCAGTGCCGCCACGATCGCCGGCGTCACCGCGCCGCCGAGATAGCCGGCAAAGGTGTGGACCGAGAAGGCGCGTCCCATCCGCGCCTCGTCCATGTGCTCGGCCAGGATCGCGTAATCGGCGGGATGATAGACGCTGTTGGCGAGCCCGAGCAGCACGGCACAGGCGATCAGCACGGCGTAGCTGAGGTGCAGGCCGAGCAGGATCAGTGCGCAGCCGCCGAGCGTCAGCCCGATCAGCAGGATTTTGCGCGCGCCAAAATGGTCGACGAGATAGCCGATCGGCGCCTGCGTCAGGCCGGAGACGACGGCGAGCGTGGTCAGCGAGAAGCCGAGCTCGACATAGCCAACGCCGAGCTTCTCCTTCAGGAACGGAAACAGCATCGGCAGGACCAGCAGATGAAAATGGCTGACCCAATGCGCGATCGAGATCCCGGTGAGCGTGCGCAGCGCACTGTCCGCCTTGCCTTGTTGCGGTGCGGCGAGAACGTCGACCATTGCAGTTCCGTTTCACTCCCGATGGACGGGCAAACTATCGGGGAGGGCGGTTATTTGTCCATGAACGCAGGCGCATGGCAGGTAGTGCGGGTGGGGCTCACCGTTCGTGAGGCGAGCTCACATCCTCACAACGCTCACAACGGCTCGTCGTCCGGGCCATAGCGGTCGCGCTTTGGCGTCGCGATGTCGCCGTCTTCGTAATCGTCGTCATCGACCTCGCGCCGGGGCGAGGACTTCCTCGCCTTGTCTTGCCCCTGTTTCGGCGGCTCGCTCGGCTTGTCGGTCGTCTTCCCGGCGGTCTTATTCTCGGTCTTGGCCATGGCTGATCCCGGATGGTGATGCTGCATCCGAATGTACCCGCCACATATGTGCGGCGTCCGATTTATCTCAAGGGGCGACGAGGTCGTCAGTGCACCACCGGCCCGCCTGCCTTCTTCCAGGCATCGATGCCGCCGGCAATATGCGCGCTGTTGAGAAGCCCCGCTTTCTTTGCAGCCGCAACCGCCATCGCCGAGCGTTCGCCGAAGGCGCAGAAGAACACGACGCGGCGCCCCGTTGCGGCCACGACCTCGCGCAGCATGCCGCCGGGCTTGAGGCTCTCCTCGACCGAAGGATAGGGCGTGTGCAGCGCGCCTTCGAGCATGCCGTGCTTCATCCGCTCATTGGTCTCGCGCAAGTCCACCAGCAAGATGTCGGGCCGGCCGAGGCTGCGGATCGCCTCGATCGCGCTGAGCGCGCGGCCTTCCTTCTCCAGCTCCTCCTGATGCAGGCCGACATGCATGTTGGCGGGGATCGCCACGTCCATCATCTTCGGATTGGGCAGCTTCAGGTTGGCCATCAGCTCGACATATTCGTCGACCGAGCGCACCTGGAGCCGCGGATTGTAGCGCTTTTCCTCGCCGATGGTGGAGACGGTGTCGCCCTTGTAGTCGTGGGCCGGAAACACCATCGTCTCGTCCGGCAGCTTCAAGAGACGGTTGAAGATCGAATCGTATTGCGCGCGCGCCGAGCCGTTCTGGAAATCGGTGCGGCCGGTGCCGCGGATCAGCAGCGTGTCGCCGGTGAAGACGCGGTCGCCCATCAAATAGGAATAGGAATCGTCGGTGTGGCCCGGCGTGTACATCACGTCGAGCGACAGGCCCTCGATCGTCACCTTGTCGCCGTCGGCCACCCGCATGGCGACGACGTCGGCCTTGGTCTGATCGCCCATCACGGTCATGCAATGGGTGCGGTCGCGCAGCTCGCCGAGGCCGGTGACGTGGTCGGCATGCAGATGCGTGTCCACCGCCTTGACCAGCTTGAGGTCGAGCTCGCGCAGCAATTGGCAATAGCGGTCGACCTTCTCCAGCACAGGGTCGAGAATCAGCGCCTCGCCGCCGGGGCGGCTGGCGAGGAGATAGCTGTAGGTGCCCGAAACGCTGTCGAAGAGCTGGCGGAAGATCATGGCAGGACCCGGCTTGGAACTGACTTCCAAGATTCTACTACGGTATGGGTCCGAAAGAGAAGTAATTCACTGCATGAACAAAGAAATTTAGAAAATTCTTGTTGCAGCCAGCATGGTCGCGGACAAGAGCTGCGGCCGCATCATCCCAGTCCTGCAATGCCCGGATTGCCCTCGACCCCTTTCAGCGTCACGCCGGAGCCGAGTCGCTCCTGAAGCATCCGGCCCGAGCGCAGATATTTGCCGACGACGTCCCACACCGGCGCGCCCTGCTGGCCGTTGACCGAGGCCCAGCCCGCCACCTTGTAGCGGTGGCTGGCGCTGATCGCCTTGCCGCTGCCGAGCTTCAGCTCCGAGATGCGGCTGCCGATCGCAGCGTCCGGCGTGCAGGTGTAGCTGAGCCCGCCGGCGCGCACCATGTCGCCGCCCTGCTGGTAGTAGGGATCGGCATTGAAGAGGTTGTCGCAGACGTCTTCGAGCAGGTCCTTGATCTGGGCCCCGGTCATCTCCTGCACATAGGTCTCGGGATAGGTGATCGCGGTTTCCGCCAGCAGATCCTCCATGGTCATGGCCTGGCCGGACAGCGCGGTGACGCCCCAGCGGAAGCCCGGCGACAGCGCGATCTCGGCATCGAGCTCGGTGCGCAGCGCGGTGCAGATCAGCTCGTCCATGGGCCCGGAGAAATTGCCGCGGCGATAAAGCAGCCGGTCGGGTGTCGCGATCTTTTCCGACCAGTCGGCCACGTGCGGCGCACGGACCCGGCCGATCAGCTCGGCCATCGCCGGATCGGGTTTCAGCAGCTCCGAATAGACCGGCAGCAAATGGTACCTGATATCGCTGACCTTGCCGCTGTCGAGCGCGAGATCGAGCACACCGAGAAATTTCCCGTTGGAGCCGGCATTGGTGACGAGCGTCGTGCCACCTGCATTCTTCACTGGCATAGGCTGCGGCACGGCATCATGGGTGTGGCCGCCGAGAATGACGTCGATGCCGGTGACCCGGCTTGCCAGCTTGAGGTCCACGTCCATGCCGTTGTGCGACAGCAGCACGACAGCATCGACGTTGTCGGTGCCGCGCAAGGCATCGACATGCTTCTGCAGCTCCTCCTCGCGGATGCCGAAGCTCCAGTCCGGTGTGAACCTCTTGGGGTGCGCGATCGGAGTGTAGGGGAAGGCCTGGCCGACGATCGCGATGCGATGCCCGCCGAGCTCCTTGATGACAGAAGGCTTGAACACGCGTCCAATGGCCTTGTCGAAGGCGGGGGCGTCGTTGAACGCGGCCTCCTCGGTCAGGAACACGTTCTGCGCCAGGAACTCGCCCTTGAAGCGCTCGAGATTGTCGCGCAGCGCCTGCTCGCCATAGGTGAATTCCCAATGCCCCGTCATCGCCTCGATGCCGAGCAGATTGGCGACCTCGACCATGTCGCGGCCCTGCATGACATTGGCAAGCCCCGTGCCCTGCCAGAGATCGCCGCCGTCGACGAGCAGCGAACGCCTCTCGCCGACATCGGCGCGCAAGCGATCGATCAGCGTCTTCAGATGGGCAAAGCCCCCGAGCTTGCCGAAGCGGCCTGCGGACTTCTCGAACTCGAAGCAGGTGAAGGCATAGGCATCGGCGCTGTCGGGCCGGATGCCGAACCGCTCCAGGAAGGCGCGACCGACCAGATGCGGCGGCCGTCCCGCCATCTCGCCGATGCCGATATTGACGCTGGGCTCGCGGAAATAGACCGGATTGAGCTGCGCATGGGTGTCGGTGATGTGCAGGATCCGCGCATTGCCGAACCGCTCGAGGTCGTAGATGCCGGCGGTCTCAGTGCCGCGGGCCAGCCGCGGCAGGCTGAACGTTGCGGCGGCAAGGCCTGCACTTTTCAGGAAATCGCGGCGGCGGATCGCCATCCAAGAATTCTCCGCGCCTCTCGTGGTCGCCGGACTGTTTCACCGCGGAGCAGTCTAGCGGATTTCCATCGCTTTCCAGGCTTCTTTTTCGGAACCAGCCTGGAAGATCGACGCCTTCGCCAGCGCTTCGGCCTCCCTGGCTGCGGCCACCGCACGGTCGAAATCGCCGCCATCGGCAGCCTTCTTCGCTGCCGCGAGCGCCGATACGGTCACCGTCCACTGGTTGCGCATGCCGGCCGCTTCCTTGGAGACGGCTTCGGCGGCGGCATAGGCCGCCTTGTAGTCCGCCTCATTCGCCGCGCGCGCGGATGGCGCAAGGCTTAAGGCGAGCAGCATGGCCAAGCTAAGTGACCGCTTCATGGCCGTGCTCCCGGTCCCGAGATCGGCAGGCCGTTGGCGACGTAGGACAGGAAATATTCGACGTCGCGATATTCATCCGACTGCGGCTCCAGCGGAACCGCGCGGGTCTGGCTGTTGCAGGTGACGAAGCGGCGGCTGGTCGTGCCCATGCCGCTCCATTCGGAGCGGTAGATCGGCATTGCGTTGAGGATGCCGAGCGCCGGGGCCAGGGTCTCGGCGCGGATGCGCTCGCCCGGGCTCTGCACATGGCAGCTCGCGCAGGAGAAATTCATCTGGCCGCGCCGTGTGTAGAAATAGCGCTTACCGTTCTCGAACGCCGCCAGCGCGCGGGGATCGTCGGGGATCTTGATGTCCATCGGCTTGCCGCGGGAAGTGTAGGCCATGTAGGCGGTGAGCGAGGCCATCTCGTCCTTGACGTAGGAATAGGGTGCCTCACCATTGGCCTCGCGGCAGCGGTTGAGCGCGAGCTCCAGCGTGATGACCTTGCCTTCCCCGGTGTCGAAGTACGGAAAGTTCTGGCGGATGCCGATGCCGCCGTTCGGAAAGCAGTCGGCGTAGGTCTTGCCGTTCTTGAACGGGGTCGAGAACATCTCCTTGCCGGCATCGAGCGCGAATTCGTAAGGCGGGAATTCCTCCTTCTCCTGCCACTGCCGCTTCATGTCCTCGTTCATGGAATACGGACCGTTGACGAAATCCTCGTGCTTCACGTTCGGAAACTTCTGGAAGAAGAAGTTCTGGAACGCCTTGGCATCAGCAACGGGATCAACCTTGTCGGCAGCGATCACGCGCGGCGAGGCGAGCGCGAACGCGACGAGCGCGGCGCTGAGCGAGCCAAGCAGGAGGTGGATGCGGGCCTTCATCACGCGATCTTCGCGGTGGTCGTGTCCGATCCACCCTTGTTGTCGGTCCAGGAAATCTTGAGCTCGTCGCCCTTCTTGGCGCCCTTGAAGCTGAACTTCACATAGGGATCCTTGGAGACCGCAGTGCCCCAATCGGCGACGAACACGTCCTTGCCGTTACATTCGAACTTCAGCTGCTGGATGAAATGCGCCGGGATCACTTCGCCCTTGGAATCCTTGACGAGGCCGGTGTCCATGGGGTGCTGGATCAGCGCCTGCACCTCGGTGATGTCGCCGCTCGATGTTGCGCGTACGCGAATGCTGGATGCCATGTCGAACTGCCTCGCTCAGCCGCCGCAACCGCCGACGGTGACCTTCACCTCCTTGGTCGCGCTGTAGAGCTTGCCGTCGGCCTCCACGATCGCGGTCAATTTGGTGGTCCTGGCCATCTTCAGCCGGTTGGCGACGGCAGGGATCGTGCCATCGGGAATCTTGTAGCTGGCCGCCAGCGCGCTCGGGTTCTCCGCCACGAAGAACGAGATCGAGGTGACCTTGTCCAGCGTCGTGGTCACCGAGATCGGCACGACGCCGCCGTTCTCGGCGATCTCCGGCGCATCCAGCTTGACCTTGTCCGACGGTTCGGCGGTCTTGCCGTAGAGCGCCTTGATCGCGTCGGCCTCGCTCTTCTGCCTGAAGGCCTCTTCCGGGTATTTGTCGTTCGCCGCGGCGCGCGCGGGCGCGGCTGCGAACGGCAGATTGCCGAGGCCGAGCAGAGCCACGGAGGCTGCGCCCTGAAGGATCAGGCGCCGCGTCGGGTGAGGCCGCGTGGTCGTGGTCATCTCAAGTCTCCAGGGGCCGCCGGCGGTTACAGGGTCTGCAGGAAATCAACGATCGCGTCGATCTCCTGTTCGGTCAAAATCCGGTTCCGGCCGAACGGCGGCATCATGGTTTGCGGATTGCGCTTGGTCTCATCGAAGATGATCGCGGTGAGCTCGCTGCGATCAGGGTATTTTGACTTGATGTCCTTCAGTTCCGGTCCGATCGTTCCCGGCAGGTCACCGCCTTTGATGACATGGCAGGTCAGGCAATTGCCCTTGCCGCGGTCGAAGGCGAGCTTCTGGCCCTCCGTCACGGTGGATTGTGCCCCCGCCGGGGCCATGGCCGCGCCGGCGAGGAGGGCCAGCGCAACAAGCAAAGCGGGCTTGCAAGGAAAGGCGGTCAAGGGATCGTCCCGGAACGTTATCTCGATGATCTCATTTACGGAATTGTTCAAAAGCACAAAGGGCATCGCCTGACAATCAAGACTATGCACGCGGCAAAATGGGGTTAATATCCTCCGCATTGCAACCGACAAGATAGTTCCTTCATTCGGATGGACGCGGACTAGCAAATTATTCTCGGACGTTTGGCCTTCTGGCCTTCTTTTCTGGTTCGCATTTTTTGGGGACGTCACTTGGCTGAATATGTCGTCGAATTTGGCAGGGATGGCGGACGGGTCGAGCCGGATGGCCGGCTCGATGCGCCGGCCTTCCATCGCAATCACGAACCGATCTGGGCAGCGCTGGAAAAGCACCTCGCGGATGCGACCGGCAACGTCGTGGAACTCGGCAGTGGAACCGGGCAGCACGTGGTGCATTTCGCCCGCCACACGCCCGGCCTGATCTGGTGGCCGAGCGATCTCAACCAGCGCCATCTCAAGAGCATCGAAGCCTGGCGCGTGCATGCAGGGCTGCCGAACATCCGCCCACCCCTGCGCATCGACCTCACCGATCCCGACTGGTGCCCGGAAATGAAAAGCGGGGAGGGGCCGACCAGCCTCGCGGCCGTGTTCTGCGCCAATGTCATTCACATCGCGCCCTGGGCCGTGGCCGAAGGCCTGTTCGCCGGCGCCGGCCGTTATCTGCGCCCCGACGGCAAGCTGTTCCTTTATGGCCCCTTCAAGCGCGACGGCAAGCACACCGCGATCAGCAACGCGGTGTTCGACACCTCCTTGCGCGAAGGCAATCCCGAATGGGGCGTGCGCGACGTCGTCGACCTCGCAAAGCTGGCGAAGGCGACAGGCCTCGGTCTCGTCGACACGATCGAGATGCCCGCGAACAATCTGACACTGGTGTTTGCGCGATAGCTACGCCAGAGGTGCGCTCCCTCTCCCGCTTGCGGGAGAGGGTCGGGGAGAGGGTGACTCCGCAATGGGATACTCCCCGAGAGGAGAAAGCCCTCACCCACCGCGCTCTTCGAGCGCGTCGGCCTCTCCCGCAAGCGGGAAAGGCAAGAACCCGGCCGCCGGGCTCGGGCTGATGCAATCAAGAGGTCGTCACGCTTCCCCATCCTTCCACCCGATCTTCTCCTTCAAGAACCGATAGCCCAGCACCTCGAAGCCGGCGCGCTCCTTGTTGTCCTTGCCGTAGCCGTGGCCTCCTGCGGCCGGCTCGTAGAACCAGGCCTCATAGCCCATCGCCTGGAGCTTCGCCGCCATCTTGCGGGCATGGCCGGGATGGACGCGGTCGTCGCGCCGTGTCGTCGCGATCAGGATCGGTGGGTAGGACTGGCCGGCCTTGACGTTGTGATAGGCCGAGTAGGTCTTCAGCCACTCCCATTCGTCGGGCTTGTCGGGATCGCCATATTCCGCGATCCAGCTCGCGCCCGCGAGCAGCTTGGTGTAGCGGCGCATGTCGATCAGCGGGATGGTGCAGAACAGCGCGCCAAAGCGCTCGGGGTAGCGCACCAGCATGTTGGTGATGAGGATGCCGCCGTTCGATCCGCCCTGCGCGGCGATGCGTTTTGCGCTCGTCACACCGCGGCGGACGAGATCGGCGGCGACGGCGGCGAAATCGTCGTGAGAGAGCTTCTTGCCGGCAAGCCGTCCGGCATCGTGCCAGCGCGTGCCGAACTCGCCGCCGCCGCGCAGATTCGCCTGCACAATCGTGCCGCCGCGCTCCAGCCATAGCTTGCCGAGCGAGGAATTGTAGTACGGTTTCACCGAGTGACCAAAGCCGCCATAGGCGCTCATATAGACCGGCGCATCGCCGGTCTCGCCAGCGGGGCCGGTCTGCACATAGGGGATACGCTCGCCGTCAACGGAGATCGCCTCGTGCTGCGTCACCACGAGCCCATCGGCGGTGAACGTCTTCGGCGCCTGCTTCAGCACGACCGGGCTTGTGACGCCGCGCTCGATCAGCAGCAGCGCGGGCGGTGTCAGCGGATCCTGCACATTGGCGAGCAGATCGCCATTGCTCTCGGAGGGATGGCGATCGAGCGTCCAGACATCGACGACGCCGATTCCCGGCAGGCCGTGAAGCATCTCGCGGCTCCAGCCGGCCGCGGACGGCGCGCAGATCTCGAAGCGTGGGCGCAGTTCGTCGAGGATCGAAAGCACGAGCTTGCCCGCCGCCCAGAACAGGCCCTGCAAGGCGCGCCGCGGCGCCGGCTCGAACAGCACCGTAAAGTCGCGGCTGCCGTTCAGGAACGCCGACAGGGAGATGCCGAGCACGGTGTCGGTGGCGTAGGTCCGCCCCCCGGCCGTCCAGTCCTTGCGCAGCTTCATCGCGAACCAGTCGCCATGGGCCTGCAGCCAGATGCCGGTCGGCAGATCGAGCTTCATCACCGCGCCCGTCGCATTGCGTAGCCAGATCGCGTGGTTGAAGAAGTCGATCTGGTCGACGATCCAGACCCGCGGCTCAGGTCCGGTGTCGTCGCTCATGCCATAGATAACCATGTGATCGGCGGTGGTCTCGGCGATGACCTCGGCGTGATCGACCGGCCGACCGCGCCGCCACAGCCGAACCGTCCGCGCATAGCCCGAGCTCGTCGCCATGCCCTCGCCATGAGCGCTCGACAGCAGCAGCGTGTCGGCATCGAGCCAGTCGACGCCGCCTTTCGCCTCCGGCAGCGTGAAGCCGTCAACGACGAAGCGCTTCGTCTCCATGTCGAATTCCCGCAGCGTCACGGCATCGCTGCCGCCGCGCGACAGGCTAAGAATCACGCGTGAGCTTCCCGGCGTGCTGGCGATCCCGCCGAGCAGCCAGTCCTCGTTTTCGTCCCGCGCGAGCTGATCGATGTCCAGCATGATCTCCCATGCTGGACCGGCTTTGCGAAACTCCGCCAGCCTGGTTCGCCGCCACAGGCCGCGCGGGTTGGCGGCGTCCTTCCAGAGATTGTGCAGATCGGAGCCGCGCCGGCTGACATAGGGAATGTTGTCGGGACGATCGTAGATCGCGGCAAGGAGATCGCGGTCGTGCTCGAAGACCTTTCCGCCGAAGGCCTGCAGCGTCAGGCTGTTCTGCCGCTCGATGAAATCGAGCGCCTGCCGGCCCTCGATCTCCTCCAGCCACAGCCAGGGATCATCGTCGGGAGCTTGAAGCGTGGGCCTGTCGTCAACGGACATGAACGTAACTCCGAAAGATCGCGGCGGATAGGATTTGATCGAGCGCAAGCCGTCAAGGTCGCGCAGCGCTATCATCGCAGCGATTGCGTCAGGGGCATGGCCCGCGCCCGTTTGCGCCGGTTGCCGGCCCTCCCTCACCCCTCCATAGTGCCGCGAAATCAACAGAGCCCCTTTGGGCGGAAATGCCGATGCTGGACGTGACTGCAGCCAATGAGATCGCCGACGATGCCCGCGTGCGCGCC
Source organism: Bradyrhizobium sp. CB1015 (assembly GCF_025200925.1). Taxonomy (GTDB): domain Bacteria; phylum Pseudomonadota; class Alphaproteobacteria; order Rhizobiales; family Xanthobacteraceae; genus Bradyrhizobium. The sequence goes on from NZ_CP104174.1 coordinate 791,755, forward strand.
AACGTGGTGCGCCTCGCCGCCGCGCAGGCGCTGACCGGCGCCAACTCGGCCGTGATCTTTGCGACAGGTGCGATCGTCGGCGCAACGCTTGCCCCGGACATGTCGTTCGCGACCGTGCCGATCTCGATGTATGTGGTCGGGCTCGCTGCCGGCACGCTGCCGACCGGCGCGATCTCGCGCCGCTTCGGCCGCCGTGCCGCCTTCGTCATCGGCACCGGCCTCGGCGCGCTCACCGGCCTGCTCGGCTCGTTCGCGATCCTGCACGGCTCGTTCGCGCTGTTTTGTCTGGCGACCTTTCTCGGCGGCCTCTACGGCGCAGTGGCGCAATCCTATCGCTTTGCCGCTGCCGACGGCGCCCGCGCGGCCTACCGGCCCAAGGCCGTGTCCTGGGTGATGGCGGGCGGTGTATTCGCCGGCGTGCTCGGTCCGCAGCTCGTGCAATGGACCATGGATATCTGGCAGCCTTATCTGTTCGCCTTCAGCTTCCTGGTGCAGGCCGCCGTCGCGCTGATCGCGATGGGCATCGTCGCCGGGGTCGATATGCCGAAGCCCGCGCCGGCCGATCTGCACGGCGGCCGGCCGCTGCTCACGATCGTGACGCAGCCGCGCTTCATCGCGGCGGCGCTGTGCGGCGTCATCGCCTATCCCATGATGAACCTGGTCATGACCTCGGCGCCGCTCGCGATGAAGCTGTGCGGCCTGTCCGTGTCCGATTCCAATTTCGGCCTGCAATGGCACATCGTTGCGATGTATGGGCCGAGCTTCTTCACGGGCACGCTGATCGCGCGCTTCGGCGCTCCGAAGATCGTCGCCGCCGGCCTGCTGCTGGAAGCGGGCGCCGCCACCATCGGTCTCTCGGGCCTCACGGCGATGCATTTCTGGGCGACGCTGATCGTGCTCGGCGTGGGCTGGAATTTCTCCTTCATCGGCGCCTCCGCGCTGGTGCTGGAGACGCATCGCCCGCAGGAGCGCAACAAGGTGCAGGCCTTCAACGATTTCCTGGTGTTCGGCATGATGGCGATCGGCTCGTTCTCGTCGGGCCAGCTGCTGGCCAATTACGGCTGGTCCGCGGTGAACCTCGTGGTGTTCCCGCCGGTGATGCTGGGTCTTGCCGCGCTCTCACTGGTCTCCTGGGCCCGCCGCCGCAAGGCGCGGCTGGAGGCGGCCATGGGCGAGTTCCCCGACGCGGTCTAGTTTGGCAAGAGGCTGTCAGCAGCGTTGACACTTCGATCCAGGTCGAAGTGATTTTCGGAGACGACTTATTAGATGCGTCATGGCCGGGCTTTGTCCCGGCCGTCCACGTCTTAGGCGCACGGATCGAAGAACGTGGATGCCCGGGACGAGCCCGGGCACGACGGAGTAGGCGACATGCTCGACAATCCTCGACATCCCACGCTCGACGAATCCTCGCTCCGCTACGAAGGCTGGCGCATCGTCGCGGTCTGCTTCCTGCTCGCGACCTTCGGCTGGGGGCTCGGCTTCTATGGCCAGAGCGTCTATGTCGCCGAGCTGCAGCGGGCGCGGGGCTGGCCGGCCTCGCTGATCTCCTCCGGCACCACGTTCTTCTACCTGTTCGGCGCGCTGCTGGTCGTCTTCGTCGGCGAGGCTGTGCGGAAATACGGTGCGCGGCTCAGCCTGATCGCCGGGACGCTGGCGATGGCAGCGGCTGCGGTCGCGGTCGGCGCCGTGCGCGAGCCTTGGCAGCTCTATCTCGCCGATGCCGTGCTCGCCTTCGGCTGGGCCGGCACCAGTCTTGCCATGATCACCAACACGATCAGCCTGTGGTTCGATGAGAAGCGCGGCATGGCGATCAGTCTGGCGCTCAATGGCGCCAGCTTCGGCGGCATCGCCGGCGTGCCGCTGCTGGTGGCGTTGATCGGCCATGTCGGCTTTGCCGGTGCGATGTACGCCGCCGCCGGCGCCATGCTGGTGCTGCTCGTGCCGGTCATCCTCCTTCTCGTCGGCCGCCCGCCCGATCGCCACGGCTGGCACGCGCCGGCGAAGGCAAAACCGCAATCATCGACGGAGATCCGCGCCTGGGCGCTGCGTGACGTCGGCTTCCTCACGGTGACGATCGCCTTCGCCCTGGTGCTGTTCGCCCAGGTCGGCTTCATCGTGCATCTGATCTCGTTCCTCGATCCCGTGATCGGACGCGAGCGCGCCGCCGTGGCCGTCGCGGTGCTGACCGCGATGGCGGTGGTCGGCCGCGTGCTGATCTCGCTGGTGATCGACCGCCTCGATCAGCGCCTCGCGTCCGCGCTGTCGTTCCTCAGCCAGGCCGCCGCGCTTCTCGTCGTCATCAACCTGCACAACGAGTACGTGCTGATCGCGGCCTGCGCGGTGTTCGGCTTCTCGGTCGGCAACCTCATCACGCTGCCCTCGCTCATCGTGCAGCAGGAGTTCGACTCCGCCGCCTTCGGCGTGCTGATCAGCCTCAACACCGCGATCAACCAGGTGACCTACGCGTTCGGCCCCGGCGTCGTCGGTTTCCTGCGCGATCTCTCGGGCGGCTACGCGCTGCCCTTCTATCTCTGCATCGCGCTGCAGGTGATGGCGGCGGCGTTGATCATGGTGCGGGGGAAGCCGCGGGCAAAGCTATCTTCAGTGGGATGAGGCGCGCTTGGCGTAGCGTTAGAGCATGATCCGGAAAAGTGTGTAGCGGTTTTCCGAAACGATCATGCTCAAAACAATCAGTCCGCCACGATCTTCACGCGATCGCGCACCTTGACCTGCGCGGTGCGATCGAGGCCGTTCAGCACGCGGAAGCGCTCGGCGGGATGGTCGACGCCGGCCATGCGGTGGGAAAGCGATTCCACGGTATCGCCGGGCTGCACGGTGATGACCTTGATGCGCAGCGGGCGCGCGGCCTGGATTTCCTCCAGCGTCAGGCGGCGGAACGAGTTGACGGTCTCGCGCGCGTTGCGCTCGCTCTCGGTCGATTTCTGCCGTGCCGCGAAGATGAAACGATAGACGTCACTGCCGAAGCGCAGCGCATAGACCTTGAACTGCCACTGGTCGCCCTTGGCGGTGGCGGACGCCGCCGGAAAACCGTTGATGGTGAGATCCTCGGTCGACGCCTTCTCGACGCCTTCCATCCAGCCGGAGTTGAGGTAGTCGCCGAGCGACTGCTCGGCCGGCACGCGCACGACGTCGAAGCGCATCGCCTGCGCGCCGCCCTCGCGCACGCCGATCACGGCCTGTGCGGTGTTGTCGAGCGTGAAATTGTCCGGCGCCTGGAAGGTGAAGCCGAGCTTCGGATGCAGGAAGCGCCGGCCGCGGACAAAGCCTTCGCTGGGGTCTTCGCCATACACGAGGTTGTCGATCGCGGCGAGATAGCTCTCGCGATCGCGCTCGGCGCCTTCAGGCGCCGTGTATTGGCGGGCAATGTTCTGCGCGTTCTGCACGCGCTCCGGGGTTGCCGGATGCGACGAGGTGAAATCCTGCGCGCGCGGATCGAGCGAGCTCTTGCCGGCCTTCAGCTCGGCATTGCGCTCCATCGCGGACAGGAAGCGCGCTGCGCCGTACGGGTCGAAATGCGCCTTGGCGGAGATGCCGACGCCGATACCGTCGGCCTCGAACTCCTGCTTGCGCGAGAAGCTCGCCATGGTGAGCTTGGTCTTGGCCAGCGCCAGTGCGGTGAGGTCGGGATCGTTGCTCATGTCGGTGACGACGCGGGTAACGATCGCGGCCTGGCGAGCCTGGTCCTCGCGCATTGCCGCGTGCTTGGATAGCACATGCGCCATCTCGTGGCTGAGCACGGAGGACAATTCGGAGGTGTCGCTGGCGAGCGCAAGCAGGCCGCGCGTGACGTAGAGCTGGCCGTTCGGCAGCGCAAAGGCGTTCACTGCGCCGGAATTGAGGATGGTGACCTTGTAGCCCTGGTCGGGCCGGTCGGAGGCCGCGACCAGCCGGTCCACGGTCTTGCTGACGAGCGATTCGAGCTTGGGGTCGTCATAGGTCCCGCCATAGCTCGCCAGGATGCGCTCGTGCTCCTTCTCTGTGGCCGGGGTTTGCGCGACGGCGGGCTTCGGCTTGGGCATCGCGACGGCGGTCGGGGTCGCCGCAGTCTGGAACCGGCCCATATCGCCGCAGCCGGCGAGAAGCCCGCCCAGCGCAAGGCAAAGCGCGGCCGGCGCAGCCCGCAGGCGGCGGCAATCACCCAGTCCGTGCCGTTCTAGCACCCCATTCACGTCGATTAACCCGTGCCCGGCCGTTAAGGCCTTACCCCAGTAGGCTCGTTTGCGCCCAGCAATTCAACCTGTCCCAAGAGACGCACATCGATACGCGGCCCCGTCGTCCCCTCAACCCAGCCCCGGACCCGAATACGCCTATTCTCCAAGGACTTAAGGGCAATTCCGGCGCTTTCGAATACCGGCAGTGTGCGCCTTGAAATAGTCACGGCAAATCCACGTGTCCAGTTCCGTCCGAAGTTGAGGTAGGTCGTCGCCCCAGCTTGCCGGACGGACAGGACTTTGCCCTCGATTACCGCAAAGCGCCCGATCTCCGCCAAAATATCGTCCGGACTTTCCGCGTTTTTTATGGCCGACGGGTCAGCCCAGCTGCCCATTTTTTGCCGCCGGGCTGCGGCTTCGGACGCCATCAAGGCGGCAGCGCAGTCCTTGTCCACGATCTCGGCGGAGACCACGGCCTCGCCCCGGGCGAGCAGCATGGCCTGCACCGAGATGTCGCTTTCGCCGATGAAGAGCAGCGCGCTCTGGCGGCCATAGCGATCGGGCGTGTCGTCAGCGCTTCGCAGCGTCACGTCGCGGCCGGCGAGCAGCGAGGTCAGCGCCTGCTTCGTGGTCGCGGTCGGCGCGATGCCGCTGAGGCGGATCTCGCGCCCGTCATCGAGCCGCACACTGCGCGCATCGACGACGGCAGCGACGCGGCCTTCGCCTTGGGACTCGAACTGGCACGGCGTCGCGAGCGCCGAGCCACTCGCGACAAGAAGACATGCGACGATGAAGCGAAGCCGTTGCGTCACGTGACCCGGAGAGGTTGCATTGCGCGGCAACCATACCTCATGCGTAGTGGGTCGCGAAGAGGCTTCGTCATACTCCGTCGTTGCGAGGAGCTCTTCGCGACGAAGCAATCCAGACTCTTTCCGCGGATGCATTTCTGGGTTGCTTCGCTGCGCTCGCAATCGGCGTGGAACGTCCTGCGTCTTCTCGCCATTCCGTTTTGCGGAAAACGCGCGCGGCATTCGTACGCTTGCAGCACCCCGCGCTTGCTGCACTCTCGCGCATGCGGCATGATTGCGGCAAGAGCAATAGCCAAGCCGCCATCAGAGCACGGCGCGATAAGGGAGGTCGTTTTCGATGAAGAGTATTTTGTCCGGCATTTTTGCCGCCGCGTTTGCCCTCAATGCGAGCGCCGCACAGGCCCAGGACAAGCCGCCGCTGAAGATCGGCGGCATTCTCGACATGTCGAGCCTTTATGCAGATATCACCGGCCCCGGCAGCGAGATTGCGGCGAAGATGGCGGTCGAGGATTTCGGTGGCGAGGTGCTGGGACGCAAGATCCAGGTGCTGGCGGCCGACCATCTCAACAAGGCTGATCTCTCCGCCAACATCGCCCGCGACATGCTCGACAACCAGGGCGTCGAGATGATCTACGACGTCGCGGCCTCCGCGACCGCGCTTGCCGCCGGCGAGATCGCGAAAGCGCGCAACAAGATCGTCATGTTCAACGGGCCGGGCTCGATCCGTCTCACCAACGAGGCCTGCGGTCCCTACACCGTCCACTACGTGTTCGACACCTACGGCCAGGCCAACGTGACCGGTCTTGCGGCGGTGAAGTCGGGTCTCGACAGCTGGTTCTTCCTCACCGCCGACTACGCCTTCGGCCAGGATCTGGAGAAGGACACCAGCGCCGTCGTGACCAAGACCGGCGGCAAGGTGCTCGGTGCCGTCCGCCATCCGCTCAACACCTCGGATTTCTCGTCCTTCCTGCTCCAGGCTCAGGCCTCCAAGGCCAAGGTGATCGGGCTCGCGAATGCCGGCGGCGACACCATCAATGCCATCAAGCAGGCGGCGGAGTTCGGCATCACCAAGGGCGGCCAGAAGGTCTCGCCGCTGCTCGCGTTCGTCACCGATATCGACTCGATCGGGCTCGAGACCGCGCAGGGGCTGCTGCTCGCGGAGGCGTTCTACTGGGATCTCAACGACGACACGCGTGCATTCGCCAAGCGCTTCATGGAGCGCACCAAGCGCGTGCCGACCTCGGCGCAGGCCGGCGTCTATTCCTCCGTCACGCATTACCTGAAAGCCGTGAAGGCGGCCGGCACGACCGACGCCGCCGCGGTGATCAAGGTGATGAAGGAGACGCCGATCAACGACTTCTTCGCCAAGAATGGCAAGATCCGCGAGGACGGCCGCATGATCCACGACATGTACCTGTTCGAGGTGAAGAAGCCGTCGGAGTCCAAGGGCCGCTGGGACGATTACAAGCTGCTCGCCACCGTCCCCGGCAACGAGGCGTTCCAGTCGCTGGAGCAGTCGCGCTGCCCGCTGGTGAAGAAGTGACGGCGTGACTTCGTCACGCCGTCATCCCGGGGCGCGAAGCGAACCCGGGATCTCGAGGTTCTCAGGTGCGCAATTGCGCACCAGAGTTCTCGCTTCGCGAGCCCCGGAACGACGGAGATTCAAAAACAACAAAGGGAGACGTCCCCATGAACGACATGGTCCTGCAAAAGCTCGAAGGCGGGCTGCTCACCATCACCATGAATCGCCCGGAGCGGAAGAATGCGCTCAACCCCGAGATGGTCGCCGGGCTGGTCGAGGCGGCACGGCGCGCGGCTGATGATGCCGAGGTGCGGGCGGTGCTGTTCAAGGGCGCCGGCGGCTCGTTCTGCGTCGGCGGCGACGTCAAATCGATGGCTCAGGGGCGCGCGCCGCTGCCGTTCGAGCAGAAGCTCGCAAACTTGCGCCGCGGCATGGAGGTCTCGCGCATCCTGCATCAGATGCCGAAGCCCGTCGTGGCCCAGCTCGACGGCGCGGCGGCCGGCGCCGGCCTGTCGATGGCGCTGTCCTGCGACCTGCGCATCGCCTCCGAATCCTGCAAGATCACGACAGCCTTCGCCAAGGTCGGATTCTCCGGTGATTACGGCGGCACCTATTTCCTGACCCAGCTGCTCGGCAGCGCGCGGGCGCGCGAGCTCTATCTGATGTCGCCGGTGCTCACCGCGAAGGAGGCGCATGCGATCGGTATGGTGACGAAGGTCGTGCCCGACGCCGAGATCGACGCCGCCGCGCACGAGCTCGCGCTGTCGCTGGCGCAGGGGCCGTCGATCGCGCTCGGCTTCATCAAGCGCAACATCAACAACGCCGAGCATCTGGCGTTGGAAGACTGTTTTGACGGTGAGGCGATCCATCACACCCGTTGCGGCGACACCGAGGATCACAAGGAAGCCGCCAAGGCCTTCGTCGAGAAGCGCAAGCCGACCTTCAGGGGCGCATGACCACGGCGCCCTATATCCGGCTGCGTCAGATCTGCCTGGTCGCGCCGCAGCTCGAGCCCGTCATCACGGATATCGGCCGGATCATGGGCCTCGCCGTCTGCTATCGCGACGGCAATGTCGCCAAATACGGTCTGGAGAACGCGCTGCTCCCGGTCGACACGATCCTGCTGGAGGTGGTCGCGCCGTTCAAGCACGGCACCACGGCCGGCCGTTTCATCGAGAAGACCGGCGGCCGCGGCGGTTACATGGCGATCTTCTGCTGCGACGATCCGGACGAGCGCGGCCGCAACGCCAATGCGCTCGGCGTGCGCACCGCCAACGTCATCGACCACGCGCCCTATCACGGCGTGCAGCTCCACCCCCGCGACTGCCGTGCCGCCTTCATCGAGTTCAATCACACCGACGGCAGCGACGATATTTTGGGCGCGTATCCGCCGGCGGGACCCGACTGGCAGAAATTCATCCGCAAGGATGTGACCGAGGCACTGACGGCGGTGGAGATGCAGAGCCCGGATCCGCAAGGGCTGGCCGAGCATTGGGGCAGAATCATCGGAATCGCGACGACCGGCACCGAACTGAAGCTGCCCAACGCGACCTTTCGCTTCGTGAAGGGCGCCAGCGAGATCATGAGCGCGCTGGAGTTTCGAGTCACTGACGTGGCGCAGGTGCTGCATACCGCCAAGGCGAAGGGGCTCGCGGTTGCGGGCAACGAGTTCTTGCTGGGCGGAGTGACGTTCCGCGTGAGTTGATCTGCTTCTTTGTTATTCGTCACCCTGAGGTGCTCGCCTCTTCGGCGAGCCTCGAAGGGCGCCGGCCACCGGCGGGGCCGTTCATCCTTCGAGGCTCCCTGCACGGTGCTGTGCACCGCGCAGCCCGCGCCTCAGGATGACGGGTCGGATAGTGCGGCCGCTCAAGCAAGAATGCTGAGACGTCACAAGGGGCGAAGTGAAGAGACGCTATCGCCCTTTGAAGTTCGCCACCCGGCGCTCTTCCGTGGCTTTCACGCCTTCCTTGAAGTCCTCCGTCGCGCGCAGCCGCGTCTGCTCGGCGAGCTCGTGATTGGTCGCGGCCATCACGCGGTCGGCGAGGCCATTGCGCATCGTGGCGCGAGTGGAGAGCAGGCCGAGCGGGGAGCATTCGGCGATCTCGCCGGCCAGCTTCATTGCGGCCGCCTTGACCTGGTCCTGCGGCACCAGCTCGTTGGCGAGGCCCCATTTGTAGGCTTCCTCGCCGGTGACGCGGCGGCTGGTGTAGAACATCAGCTCGGCGTTGTTCTTGCCGATCAGCTCGGGCAGCGTCACGGTCAGGCCGAAGCCGGGATGGAAGCCGAGCTTTGTGAAGTTTGCGGAGAAGCGCGCTTCGGGGCAGGTGACGCGGAAATCGGCCGACACTGCAAGCCCGAGTCCGCCACCGATGGCCGCGCCCTGCACGGCGGCGACGATCGGCTTCTTGGCGCGGAAGATGCGCACGGCCTGGATGTAGAGATGGTTGATCGGGCCGAGACTGTCGGCGGGATCGCCCTTCTTCTCGGCTTCGCGCGCCTCCTGGGCCTGCCGCGCCGGATCGCCGAAATTGGCACCGGCGCAGAACGCCTTGCCTTGCGCGGAGAGCAGGGACGCACGGATTTCGATGTCGCGATCGAACTCGTCGAGCGCATCCGCGATCTGGTTGATCAGCGAGATATCGAAGAAGTTGAGCGGCGGACGGCGGATCTCGATGGTGCCGACATGCCCGAGCTTCTCGACGCCGATATCTTTGTAGGTGCTCATGATGATCCTCGATTGAATTAGCGCAAGCCCAATCCGCGGGCGATGATGCCGCGCAGCACCTCGGTGGTGCCGCCCTGGATGGTGAGTTTCGGCGCGGTCTTGATCGCGAAGTCGAGCTGCCGCTCCAAGGTCTCGCGGTTGGTTGCGGTCTCCTCGACGAAGGCAGCGAGATCGCGCACGCGATGCGGCAGCTGCTGCTCCCAGACCGTGCCGATGTCCTTGACGATGGAGGCCTCGACCACCGGCTCCTTGCCGGCTTCGAGCATGCCGGCCACCGAGACCGACATGCGCCGCATGGTGTGGAGCTGCGCGACCAGGCGGCCGATGCCTTCGGCGCTGCGCGTGTCCGGACTTGGGCCGACCGCGCGGACCAGCTCGGTCAGCACGTAATAGGTTTCGAGGAAGCGCTCCGGGCCCGAGCGCTCGTAGGCGAGCTCGCTTGTCGCCTGCTTCCAGGCGCCGTCGACTTCACCCAGCACGTGATCGTCAGGGATGAAGTGATCGGTGAAGACGACCTCGTTGAACTCGTACTGGCCGGTGATCTGGCCGATCGGGTTCACCTTGATGCCCGGCTGCTTCATCTTGACCAGGAACTGGGTCAGGCCGTGGCGGCGGTTTTCCTTGGTCGGCGGCGAGGTCCGGAAGATCGCGATCATGTAGTCGGCGATATGCGCCGACGAGGTCCAGATCTTGGTGCCGTTGATGAGATAGCCGCCGTCGGTCTTGGTCGCGCGCGTCTTCGCGGCGAACAGGTCGGAGCCGGAGTTCGGTTCGCTCATGCCGATGGCAAAGCAGATCTCGCCGCGGCAGATCCGCGGCAGGATGTCCATCTTGATGTGCTCGGGCGCGTATTTCAAAAGCACCGGCCCGCTCTGGCGGTCCGCGACGAAGAAGCGCCGCGTCGGCGCGTTGGCAACGCGCATCTCCTCGGTCACCACGTAGCGCTCGAGGAAGGAACGCTCCTGGCCGCCATACTTTTTCGGCCAGGTCATGCCGAGCCAGCCCTTGGCGCCGACCCGGCGGGAAAATTCCGGCGCGTCGGTGTCCTCGCGGTTGGGCTTGTGCGGATCGAAAGTGCCGGCGGCGATCTCCTCGGCGAGGAAGGCGCGGACTTCCTTGCGCAATTGCTCGCATTTCTCGGGCAGGCGGATCGGATCGAAACGGAGGGCAGCGGTCATTGTTGTCTCGTCCCCTGATCAGCGCGACGCCACGAGCGGCCACAATTCGTCGGCGCCGCGGTTTGCGACGAGCTTGCCAAGCTCGACGGCCCAGTAGCTTTCCGAGCCGAAATCGTCGCGCCAGGCCAGCGCGCGCAGCGAATAGCGGTGCAGGATGTGCTCCATGGTGAAGCCGATCGCGCCATGGACCTGATGTGCGATACCGCCGCCTTTCTCGGCAGCTTCCGCGCAGCGGATCTTTGCGGAGGCGGCTTCGAGATAGATCTCGTCGTTGAAAGATTTCGCATTCGCGATGGCGTCGGCAGCTGAGGTCGCGGCCGCGAGCGCCGCGGCGGATTCGCCGGCGAGGCGGGCGAGATTGTGCTGCACCGCCTGGAATTTCGAGATCTTCTTCTCGAAGGCGACGCGCTCGTTGGAGTAGCGCACGGAGATGTCGAGCATGGATTCGAGGGCGCCCGCGATCTGCAGGCTGCGCGCGACGCCGCCCATCAGCATCAGATGGGTCTGCTCGAAGCCCTTCGGTGCGGGCTTGACGGCGATCGGCTGGACCTTGTCGAGGGTGACGGTATCGCTGTGGTCATAGCCGACATTGAGTCCGGCCTCGATCCGCGTCTTGGCCGCGTCGATCAGCGCGATGACAGCGCCGTCCTTGCCGTGCGCCAGCACCGCAAAATGTTTCGCCGTCTTGGCGAAGGGCACGCTGCGGGCACGGCCGGAGAGCGCGCCGTCGGCATCCAGGCTGATGCGGTTCTTTGGCGTGGCCGGCAGCACCGTCATCTCGCCCTCGGGCGAAGCGATCTTCGCCTGCGCCAGCAGCCATCCCGCCAGCATGGTCTCGGCCAGCGGCACCGCGACCGCGAAACGGCCGGCGGCGTTGAGTAGCGCAAAGCCGTCGGCGAGGCTCGCGCCCGAGCCGCCGAGATCATCAGCCACCCAGGACAGCGGCAGGCCGGCTTCGCTCAGCGCCTGCCACAGCGGCGCCTGCCACGCATTCGTCTTGTCGTTGTTGATGGTTTGCGGATCGGCGAGATCGGCGAAGATTTTCTCCGCGGTCTCGACGACGATATTGTCACTCTCCGCCACAGCGTTCCCCGTGTTTTGCCATTGGCGCGTCCGGTCTGATCGGCCGGTGCGCAGTCTCTTCTTGCGCCCGATGATCGGAAAAAGCCATGGCCCTGACAAGCGTTGATCGCAGGTCCATCTGCGGCGCCGGCATGGGGCCAGGTTTCAGGAAATGCTAATTCCGCTTAGCGGAGTTTGCTCGATTTGCAGGGCGCGGCAAACTCGCTAAACAGGACGCTACACCAGATACAGGGGAAGGAAATCCGGATGGCAAAAGACGGCTTGTGCGCAATCGTGACGGGGTCCGCATCCGGGCTGGGTGCCGCGACTGCGGAAATTCTCGCCCGCAGCGGGGCGCGGCTCGTCATCAACTATTCGTCGAGCCAGAAGGAAGCCGAGGCGACGGCCGAGACCTGCCGCAAGGCCGGCGCGGCGGAGGTGCTGGTCGCACAAGGCGACGTCTCGAAGGATGAGGATTGCCGCAAGATCGTCGCGGCAGCGAGCGGCTGGGGCCGGCTCGACATCCTCGTCAACAATGCCGGCACCACCAAACATGTCGCTCACGCCGATCTCGACGGCTTGTCGGCGGAAGACTTCCAGCGGGTCTACGGCGTCAACACCATTGGCCCGTTCCAGATGGTGCGCGCGGCGCGCAGCCTGCTCGAAGCCGCTGCCAACGCATCGGGGCGTCCGTCGGCGGTCGTGAACGTCTCCTCGGTCGCCGGCATCAGCGGCGTCGGCTCGTCGATTGCGTACGCCGCGAGCAAGGGCGCGCTCAACACCATGACGCTGTCGCTGTCGCGTGCCCTGGCGCCGCTGATCCGCGTCAATACGGTGTGTCCGGGCTATATCGACACGCCCTGGTTCACCAAGGGCCGCGGCGAGGCGCAGGCCAAGCAGGTGCGCGACAGCGTCATGGCGAAGGTGCCGCTGAAGGTCGCATCGTCCGCGGAGGACATCGCCCAGCTCGTCTGCTTCCTGGCGATGCCGGCCTCCAGCAACATGACCGGCGAGGTCGTGCGCATGGATGCGGGGATGCATTTGGTTACGTGATGCCACACGAACGTCATTCCGGGGCGATGCGTTAGCATCGAACCCGGAATCTCGAGATTCTCAGGTGCGCAATTGCGCACCATAGTTCGCGCTTTGCGCGCCCCGGAATGACGGTGACTACCCCTTGATCACGCCACTCGCCACCAGCCGGTGCCAGATGAACAGCACCACCACTGCGCCGATCGTGGCCGTGATGAAGCCGGCGCCCTGATCCGGGCTGTAATGCCCGATGGCCTGGCCGACGAAGGTCGCCAGGAAGGCGCCGGCGATGCCGAGGATGGTGGTGAGGATGAAGCCGCTCGGATTGTTCGGCCCCGGCGCCAGCCAGCGCGCGATGAGGCCGGCAATGAAGCCGACGACAATGATCCACAACAGGCCGCCCATGCTCATGACTTTGCTCCCCTTCCGAAAGCGTGTCGGTCCGACTAGATTCTGCCCGAGAGCTCGTTCTCGGTCGGCAGCCGTCCATCCGGCGTCAGATGGTCGACCACCTGCGGCAGATATTGGCTGAGGCCGTTGAGCAGTTCCTCGCGCGACAGGCCGCTCTGGGCGGACAGGCTCTCGATCTGGTCGGCACCGAGTGCGCTGGCGAGATCGCCCGGCGCGATCGGCTTGTTCTCCCCCTTGCCGACCCAGGAATTCGCGGCGTCGCCGTGGCCACCCTGCTGGAGCTGGTTAAGCAGATCGCCGAGCCCGCCGCTGAGCACGGTGCCGGCCGCGCCGCCCGCGAGCAGGCCGCCGAGGCCGCCCTTGAGCATGTCGCTCAAGCTGCCGCCGCCTGCACCCGCGTTCACCGGTGGCGGTGCGGGCGATGGTGAAGGTTGCGGCGCCGAGCCTGACTGGCTGGTCGTGAAATGCTTGAACGCCTTCCAGGCAAGCAGGCCGAGCAGCGCCATGGTCATCGGCGACATGCCGCCGGAGGATTTCTCTGAGTTCGGCGTAGAGGGGCCGCGCGGGCCGTTCTGCATGCCGTTGAGGACGTCGAGTAGACCCATGGTGCTCTCCTTTGGCGTCTCGTTCGGCGAGCGCTCGCCGCTGACTGCCCCCGGGGCGAAAACATATGGGGCAGACATGACCGTTACAAGTCGGACGCGCCGCGATTGGTTGCCGGCCTCGCCTCTGCTATCGAAGGCCGGTCATTCAGGGAGCAAGCTCAGTGGTTGCGGATCGACCGATCGTGGTGGCGGGCGCCGGCGCCATCGGCTGTTTCGTCGGCGGCATGCTGGCCGGCGCCGGCCGGCGCGTCGCGCTGCTGGTGCGGCCGCGGGTGAAGACCGAGATCGAGCGGTTCGGCCTGCTCCTGACCGATTTCGACGGCTCCGAGACGAAGCTCGGCGCCGGCCAGCTTGCGCTGTCGGAAGACCCTTCCATCTTGCACAGCGCCGGCATCGTGCTGGTCACGGTGAAGAGCGCCGACACCGCCGCTGTCGCCGGCCTGATCGCGCAGCATGCGCCCGAGGATGCCGTCATCGTGTCGTTCCAGAACGGCATCGGCAATGTCGCAGTGCTGCGCGAGCGGCTCGGCGGCCGGTCCGTGCTCGCCGGCATGGTGCCGTTCAACGTGATCGCGATGGGCGATGGCCGTTTCCACCGCTCGACCTCCGGCGACATTCACGTCGGAGAAGATCCTGATAATACGGCTGCGGCGCTTTCGGTCTCCGGCCTCACGGTCCGCGCGAGCCGTGACATCACCGGCGTGCAATGGGGCAAGCTGATCATCAACCTCAACAATGCGCTGAGCGCGCTGTCCGACATGCCGCTCGCCGCGCAACTGGCGAACCGCGACTGGCGCAGATTGTTCGCCGACCAGATGGCGGAAGGGCTGGCCGCACTGAAGGCCGCCGGCATCGTGCCGGTGTCGTCGACGCCGATCCCGATGAGCTGGTCTCCGGCATTGCTGCGTTTGCCCGATGCGATCTTCAGCGCGATCCTCGGGCGGACCATGAAGATCGATCCCGAGGCGCGCTCCTCGATGTGGCAGGATCTGAAGCAGGGCCGCAAGACCGAGATCGACTATCTGCAAGGAGCGGTCATCGCGCTCGCCGAGCAGAACCATGTCGCCGTGCCGCTGATGCGCCGCATTGTTGCGCTGATCAAGGAAGCCGAGGCGGCCGGCAACGGTCCGCCGCGGCTGACGCCGCAGCAGATCCGGGGCGTGAATTGAGGACGAGGAGGGCGTGATGAAGCGTTGTCTGACGATCGGCCTCGCGCTGGGCGCGCTCTGCGGCACGTCGACGCTCGCCCTTGCGAGGCCGCCGACGGTCTTGAACTCCCCCGGCTATGACAGGCGGTTGCAGGAGAGCCGGTCGCAATTGGGTGCCTCGCCGGTGGTAACAGCGCCGGTGGTCAAGCCGAAGCGCGGCAAGAAGAAGCACACGAACTAAGGCCACACACTCGGCTGTCGTCCCGGACAAGCCCGCCTCAAGCGCGCGCTCGAGGCGCGCTTGTCCGGGACGACAGCGGAGTTTGCCGCGGCAGCAGAATGAAGTCGAGGAAACTCACCCCTTCTTCGCGGGCTTGCTCGGTGTCGGGTTGAACAGCTTCTTCAGGTCGTTCAAGCTTTCCGACAGCCGCGGCCATTCGCAGGAGAACGAGCCCTTGGCGCAAGGCGCGGCCTTCGGCCTTGCGCCTGCGGCCTGCTGCACCTTCGGCCGCTCGACCGGGACCGGCACGCGCTCGACTTCGGTCCGCAGCGCGACCTGCTGGAGCTGCTGCACCTGTTGCTCTTGCTGCTCGCGCTGCTGCCGCGCGGTGGCTTGGGCCGCTTCGTTGCTGCGGCGCTGCCTGGCGAGATAGGCGGTATAGGCTTCGTCGATCTTCTTCTGCTCCTCCGGCGTCGGGTTGGGGCCCGCGATGTCGAAGGTGCGATCCTGGAGGAAATCGTAATAGGAATAGCCGCCGCCCGGCTTGCGGCGACCGGCAAACTTGGCGTTGCAATCGGCAAGGGCCGCGGTCTTCTCCGCCTTGGTTGCGGCTTTCTCGGCGGCATCGGCGCATTCCTCGAAATCGACAGGTGCGCGTTTCCACCATTGCGCATCGGCATGCCCCCGCGTCAGCAGGAAAAATCCTGCTGCGGCAACGAGAAGCAGCGCCGCGCGATGCGATGTAACTACGGCCGACATTCTAAGAGAGCATTCCTTGCAACACGCAACCCGAACTGAGTCGAGCCGGATTTTTGCCTCTTTATCGCCGGCTTGTCACCCATGGAACCCGGGAAATTCAGGGCTGGGATGCTGACATTTTGTGCTTGACGTGGCGTAGGAGTCACAGCGCCCCGGCGACAGGCTGTTACACTCGTGCTGCGAGCGCCTCAGTCCCTGCGGGCGATGCCAAGAAGACGAAGTGGAGCGCCTGCCGGATCTGGCCTTCGAAGGCGCGGGGGCATGCTGAATAAGACAAACACGGAAGGACTGACATGACGATCACCATCGCAGCGAGTAGCGTGCCGAAGCCGCCGGCAAGTATCATCGAAGGTTTCAGGGACGCGCCGACCTCGGTGATCTCGGACAATCTCGCCCGGCTGCCCGGGGCGGTCGGGCTGAAGCCATATCACCGCGGCGGCAAGCTGGTGGGGACGGCCTTCACCGTGCGCACCCGGCCCGGCGACAATCTCGCCATCCACCGCGCGCTCGACCTGGTCGGGCCCGGCGATGTCATCGTGGTCGATGGCGGCGGCGACGAGACGCGGGCGCTGGTCGGCGAGATCATGAAGAACATCGCGCAATGGCGCAAAGCCGAAGGCTACGTGATCGACGGCGCGATCCGCGACGTCGCGGCCTTCGCGGCCGACGACTTCCCCTGCTACGCTCGCGCGGTGATCCATCGCGGCCCCTACAAGAACGGTCCCGGCGAGATCAACGTGCCGGTGACGATCGGCGGCAGCGTGATTGCGCCCGGCGACATCGTCGTCGGCGATGAGGACGGCGTGGTGTCGTTTCCCGCCGCCGGTGCGGCCGCGCTGCTGGAAGCAGTGCGCGTCCAGCTCGCGCGCGAGGAGGAGACGCTGAAGGCAATCCGCGAGGGCCGTTACCAGGGCGCTTACGGCAAGGCCTGATCTGGCGGGTGTAAGTCAAGACAATGGCCGAGCTGATCGAAAGTCGAATCGGCCATTGCTATTTTCGAAAGTGATTTTGCGACCTTTGTTTCGGCCAAAGTTCTCTCATGCTTTTTGCTGCTGAGGTCACTTCAGATGTTGAGGAATTACGCGATCGTCCTGCCTAGTTTCCTGCTTCTGTGGGTCTCTGGAAACAACGACGTCAGATCGTGGGAGACGCGCGAGGTCACCAACGATCATCCCAAGTCGGCGACGGTTATTGTCGCTTTGGCGGGTGCAGAACGGCGGATGACTGAAGAGATTTACGCAGAGGCAAACGGGCTGTCGCAAGGCGAGGTGGGAAAGCGCTTCGCGGCAAGCGGAGTCTTGCGATGCCCCGGCGGAGCCAGCAGCGCTCAAGTCACCGGGGCGCGCGATGTGATCACGACGGTGGCTCACGCGTTTCGGGACGCTTGCAAACCTCATACGTCACCTGACAAGTGCATATTCGAGTACTATTTGGGAGCAGAGAAGCGGATCATTCCCTTGTCGGCCGCTCTATGGATGGGCACCTGCGATGATGCTGCACCGAGACAGGGCAGCGTCGATTGGGCCGTCGCAAAACTTAAGTTTCCCGCAGACGTGACGCCGTACGAAATCTATGAGCAGCCCGAAACTCTGGTGGAGCTGGAGCGTGTTCTGGCGGTTGTCGGTTATGATATCGAGGCCACGGGAAAGACGGACAAGGACGGGCCGTTCAACAAGACGATCCAGGAGTGCCAAATCCGCGACGCGAGGGACTGGCAGACATTTGAAACGAGCTGCGAGTTCGAGTTCGGGGCGTCAGGGAGCGCCCTCTTTCGTCAGTGGGGCCGTCGAATGACCATGCTTGGCGTCGTTTTCGGGGACTATCACGATAAGGATTATTGTCCACGAGGCGGCTGCGAGTTCAAGAGCCGGAAATGGTCGAGCTTGTTTGTGACCTTGAGGGGCGAGTTCAAGGACCGCCTCTCGGCCGCCGTGCGTCAGTCTGCAGCAAGATAAAAAGCAGAAGGGGAAATGACTTGAGCCAGAAGGACGAATTCCACAATCTCGACGATGCCAGCGACGGCCTCTTCCGCGAGCTCGCCGCCGGCGTGACCACGCGCATCTTCTCCGGCGAGCAGGCGATGCTGTCGGTGGTGACGCTGGCGCCGCATGCGCAAGGCACGCTGCATCATCACCCCGAGGAGCAATGGGGTGTGCTGCTCGATGGATCCGCCATCCGCGTCCAGGGCGGTGAGGAAATCCCGGTGAAAAAGGGCGATTTCTGGCGCACGCCGGGGAACGTGCCGCACACCATGCGCGCCGGTCCCGACGGCGCCCGCGTGCTGGACATCTTCAGTCCGCCTCGGCCAGAATATCGAAAACCCGGTTCGGGGTTTGGCACGACCTAGCGCTCAAAGCAAAAAAGCAAAGCGCAAAACAAAGGGAGGGGACCATGACGATCACACGACGGGCGCTGCTGGCCGCGCCCGCCATCCTCGCGATGGCACCGGCAAGCGCGCAAGGCTCGAAAATCACGCTGGTGGTGCCATTCCCGCCGGGCGGATCGACCGATGCGATGGCCCGGTTGCTGCAGAGCAACCTGCAGACGAAGCTCAATCGCATTGTCGTGGTCGAGAACAAATCCGGCGCGGCCGGTGCGCTCGGTGCGGCGCAGGTCGCCAAGAGCCCGGCGGATGGCTCGACGTTTCTGGTGACGTTCGATTCCCATGCGGTGATCCCGTCGATCCTCGACAAGCCGCCGGTCGATGTCGAGCGCGAGCTGATGCCGGTGCTGCTCATCGGCACCGCGCCTTACGTGATTGCGGCCGGCGCCGGCCGCCCCTACAAGAGCTTTGCCGACGTGGTGGCGGCCTGCAAGGCAACGCCCGGCGCGGTGAAATATGCCTCGGTCGGCATCGGCACGCTCGGCCATCTCGCCATGACCGTGCTCGGCAGCAAGGCCGGCGTCGAGATCATGCACGTGCCCTATCGCGGCGGCGGCCCGGCCATGAACGACGTGCTCGGCGGCCATGTCGACCTCATCGCGGGATCGGCGGCGCTGGTCGCGGCCCAGCTCGGCACCAACATGTTGCGCCCGATCCTGCAGCTCGGCCGCGAGAGGTTGCCGGCCCTGCCGGACACGCCAACCGCGATCGAGGCCGGCTTTCCCGATTTCGAGACGCTGGCCTGGTGGGGCATCTTCGCGCCGGCGGGGACGCCGCCGGATGTCGTCGCGGCCATGGCGACGGCATCCAAGGAGATCCTGAGCGAGCCCGCGACCGCCGCCCAGCTCAAGGACACCCAGCACATGACGCTGCTGCTCCAGGACGGCGCTGCCTTCAAGACCTTCTTCGACAAGCAGGTCGCCTATTGGGGCAAGGTGGTGAAGGACAACAATATCCGGGCATAGGGCCAAGCGGCGTTTCAGCTGCAAGCAGACGGGGTGATGCTCGGCCATGCGGCACCGGCCAAGGCGGCCCAGCTCTGCCTTGATAGAAATTGCCGTCTGGTTGGGTAAGATTGCAAGAGCCTGCTCTGCCACTTCCGGTATCAATGAAGGGCATTGGGCGGCTCTGCCGCGGAAATCGCCATCACATTGGGGGCGTCAGCTGATTGCAGACCTTGCATTTGATTGCCGATAGCTGTTTGCTACGTTTCCACGTGGTGGTTGTACGCCCAAGAGTTGTTGAGCTGTGATGATCAGAGTCGACAACAGTTCCCCGGACGGCGACTCGGATCGGAGTCGACCCAATCGCCGTATCGCTGCCACGGTGTTCACCGATGTCGTCGGATATTCCCGTCTCATGGGAAGCGACGAAGTAGGCACGCATAAGCGGTGGATGTCGCTGCGGGCCGACGTTCTCGAACCGCGCGTCGCTTCCTTTCGCGGTCAGGTGATCAAAAGCACCGGGGATGGCCTGCTTCTGGAATTCGGCGATCCGGTCGACGCGATCAGCTTCGCACTCGACACGCAACATCACCTGGCCGAAATCTCACCCGACGGCGGCGACGCGCTGCAACTGAGAATGTCCGCCAACGTCGGCGACATCATCGCCGAGAGCGACGACATTTACGGCGATGGGGTCAATATTGCGGCCCGACTACAGGAATTTGCCGGACCAGGTGGTATCGTGATTTCCGGCGCGATTCATGATCAGGTCAAGGATCGTCTCCGTTACCAGGCCGCCGATCTCGGGTTTCTCACGCTCAAGAATATCGAGCGGCGAATTCGCGCGTTCAAGATAGCTCATCAAGGATTGCGGCCTCCGACCATATCGGTAGCCCACGCGCTCAAGCCGTCAGTGGCGGTACTACCCTTCCAGATGCTCGGCCTCGATCCGAAGGATACCTATCTCTCGCAGGGAATCATTCACGACATTGTCGCCTCGCTGGCAGGTATTCGCGAGTTGTTTGTCGTATCCAGCACATCCACGCTCGGTTTCAATGATCCTGCGGTCGATCCCGCGACCGTCTGTCATCGCCTGGGCGTGCGATATCTCGTCACTGGAACGTTGACGCGACAAGGCGAGCAGTTGCGGTTACGGGTGCAACTGATCGACGTCGATACGCGCTCGATGCTGTGGACCAATCGGTACGAAGCGTCGATTGCGCAGCTCTTTGACGTTCAGGGAGAAATCGCGACCAACATCGCGTACGCATTGCTTCCGCACATTCATATCTCGGAGCTGAAGCATGCCGAGCGAAAGATTCCGCAAAGCATGAACGCATATGATCTCGTTCTGCAGGGAATGTATCGCCTGTACCGCCTCGGTCACGATGACATGATTGCGGCGCGGGTATTGTTCGAGCGTGCCCTGCAATACGATCCGCAATATGCGGCAGCCTACGCCCTGATGGCCAAGTGGTATATCCTGCACATCGGCGAAGGGCATTCCACCGACTTCAAGGCGGATTCGGAAGAGGCGCTCAGGCTTGCGTCGCGAGCGCTCGAGTTCGAGCCGTCGGATCCAGTTGCACTCGCCATTTTCGGACACATCAATTCCTTTCTCTTCGCCGCGTATGACCGTGCCCTCGATGCTTTCGACCGTGCCATCTGGGGAACGCCCAATTCCGCCATTGCGTGGTCCCTGAGCGCATCGACATACTGCTATCTCGGCGATGGACCGCGTGCCGTGGCGCGCGCGTCCTACGGAATATCGCTGTCGCCGCTCGATCCGTACGCCTATTTCTATCAGTCGGCGCTCACCAACGCGCACTACACCAATGAGACCTTCGACGATGCCGTGCATTGGGGCACGAAGGTCATGGCCGCTGCTCCGCGGTTTGCCGCGAATTTGCGGCTTCTTGCCGCGAGCCTCGTGGCCGCCGGTTCTATCGAGCGGGCGCGCGAAGTTGGCGCCGCGCACATGAGGATCGATCCCTCGTTCTCGGTTGAGAAATATTGCAGTTGGTATCCAATCAAGCAGCCGGACCGGCTCGCTCTACTTGCTGAACGATTGATTGAAGCTGGGTTGCCTCGCTGACGGCGCGATAAGTGCACCGTGGTCCTTGGTGGCCTCCTACAAGATACAGGTTCCCGCAGAACAGCTCCGGAGGATGACATGGGTATGGGTATGGGTATGGGTATGGGTATGGGTATGGGAATGGGCATGGGAATGGGAATGGGAATGGGAATGGGCATGGGCATGGGGATGGGGATGGCTTTCGGTGCCACGCCTCCCGAGCTCGGCTTCCGACCGCTGACCTTGCAGTACGACCTCGGGCCGAACACGGATCCGAGCTTTCCGGAGAAATTGCTGCCCAAGGAATGCTGGAAAGGCAGGGAGGGCCCGTGGGATCCCGATGTCCTTTGTCTGCTCTCTCTCACGGAGTTCATAAGGGATACCGATTGGGACACGATCTACACGGACATCGCCGCGGAGCGGCCGACCCTGCTCGCCTGGCAACCGACCCAGCCGGACTATCAGGATTTTGTGGCCTGCGAGATCTTGCAACTTCAGCTGCTCATGCAGACCGATCGCGAGCGCTACATGGGCGAAATCGTTGCGCAGCATGACAATGCGCCCGGATATTGGGTGAGCCTGATGGCGGCCAATAATCGTGAGCACCACTATACGCTGGTGGTCATGAATCTTGCCGTTCGAATCGGCCAGATCGTGGCGGCCTTTTACAAGGACTACTACAAGCGACCGCGGCCATCGTACGCCTGCCCAGGCTTGCTGCCAGCCTTCGGCCCACCAGCACATGCTTCATTTCCAAGCGGTCATTCCTTGCAGAGCTGGCTCATGTCTCTGTTCCTGGAGGAGGTCGCGTGTTCCTACAAGTATGAACTCGAATGGCTTGCTGACAGAGTCGCAGTGAACCGCGAGCGAGCGGGGGTGCACTATCGAAGCGATACCGAGGCAGGAAAGTTCATCGCCAAGAAGTGCAAGGCAAAGATCATGGCTCTGCCTGCCACCTCCAAGATCAAGAAACTTTTCGCGGCGGCCAAGACGGAATGGAGCCAGCCAATAACAACGGCGCCCGCGCCCGCTCCGGTCTAAGCGGTATGCCAGAGGTCATGACGGTTGATCTTGCGGCAACGCCGGTCCAGACCGGCGCAGGCTCTACGAAAGGGTCCACTCCCGATAACCGAGATTGTTGTCGGCGCGGACAAGATCCGCGACGACCACGGGACCGGTAGCACATGGCAGGGTGGACCCCGAATCGATGTTGCTGCGGTCGCCTGCGACCGTCGCGCGGGCGAGCAAAGCGTTTCTCTTCCCGGCGTGTGGTGTCCATCTGAAGGGCCCGAATTTCACCGAGGCCCCATTGGGTACGTGGCGCTGCGTCGTGTCGCCATCGAGCAGTTCCCAGCCGGTCGATGCGGTATTCCAGACATCGGCGGCATCGTCAGTGGCCGCGAACACGCTGACCGTCGCACCGTTCGCCGGCTGGGTGCCGCGGTTGCGGAGAATGACGTAGACATAGTTGACATAGCCCGGGCGCGGCGCCTCATGTGGCGCGCCGTCACCCTCGCTGTGCTGGACCCATAGCACGCCGGGAAGCGCTGACCAAGTGTCGCTGTATTGGTATTCTCCCTTGCGTCCATCGTCGACGTAAATATCGATCGGCGGTGCGCTGCCCGGCTTGTTTTGGCCGGGCGAAGAGGCCTGATACAGACCCTGTTGCTCGAAAGTCCAGCGGACAACCTTGTGCAGCATTCCGCCGCGTCGTGTCGCTCCCTCATAGTCGAGATCGGGCGTGCCGACATCTGCGTCCATGAGGGCGGTCGCGAATTGGGTCGCTTCGCCTGTCGGCTCCGTTTCAACGGCCCCGAGCGAAGCTATGGCGCGGACGATGAGGTAAGCAATGTAATATGCGGCCGCCCGGCGGCGCTCGAGGTCCGGCTCGCGTGCCGGATTGCTGCGAACCGCATCACCGCCCGCGGCGAGATAGAGCCGGAACAGGGTGCTCGACAGGATCTGCTCGGAAATGTAGCCGGCGGGATCACGGACGCCGTAAGTGGGTGCGGGTTTCTCATAGAGCGTACCGCTCCAGCCCCAGCCTTGCTCGACCTTGCGGTCGTGCCGCCGCAACGGCAGCTGGACAAAGGGGAACGTCACCCCACGCCACGCCTTCGGGAGCTTCGACGCCGGATCACACATGATCGCTCCGAGCGCGTCGCCGGCGCTGTGAGCGAAATCGAATTCGGTCGACCCGGTCGCGGCAAGGATCAGGACATGACAGAACTCGTGCCATACGAAGCGCACGTCCGCGACGAGCCCCAAGGGGTGCTTCCAGGTGTCCGAAAGATCTGCGAGGGCAAACAGCATCGCGACGTTCCAGGGCCGCTGTGCCGTATCGCCCAGAAACGGCGTTACGTAGGCATTGATGCCGCGGCCGTCATGTGCGCCGGACCCTGCCAGGAGCTTGGCTCGATGGTCGACGGTCAGGGGCAGCCTGACATCATGGAAGTGATCTTGCAGGCCGAAGCCGAATCCGCGGATCAGTCGCATCATGGAATCGCAATGACAGTAGGCGCTGACCGCAGCGAATTCATTCGTTCGAGCCGAGAAGGCGAATGGGGGTACCTGCTCCGGCGGATCGTATTTCTCGCCGAGCGCAGCCGGCTCGCGCACCGTTACCCGCGGACCGGACAGCCTGCGCTGTCCGCCACCGGCGTGTTCGAGGTCAAGCAGTGCAACGGGGTCGCGCTGTTGGTCGAGAGTGGCGCCGCCGCTGTCAGGTCGTATGTGGAACGCGCCTGTCTTGCTGGAGGGATCGCTAAGGAAGGCATACCCGGCGCACGCCGACGCGATTGGGGTCTTGCGGATAAGCCTGGCCGCGAGAGGATCAAAGAGGACCCGGTGCGCAATCGAGTCGCCGCTTGCCACCGGCAGGAAAACCGTGGCGCTGGCCGCCAAGCCAAGCCCGCCATTCTCGTACACGGTGCTGGGCTCGCTTCGATGATACGTAACGAGTCGTCCATCTGCGATTGCGTCCGGCGACACAAAGCCCAGGACAGGGCCGAGCCAGCCTGCGATCTTTTCCGCGTCAAGGCTGTCGGCCCACTCCGGCTTGAAATCGCGAAACGCCCTTTCCGCGAAGCCCGGCTTGATCGACAGATTGGCATTCATGAGCAATGTCGATCGGGCACTGGTGATCTGCCACCGGCCGGTCTGCCGCCCGTAATGTGCGACGACACGGATGCTGCCTCCTTGAACATCGGGGACGAAACTCCTCTTTGTGACCTCGGTCGGAAATGTTTGCTGACACCAGACGACCGTCGTCTCGATCCCGCCATTGCGCTTCAGTTCGCGGCGCTGTGACCATCGAAATCTTGATTTGTCGGATCGGCCGGAGCCGTTGGAATCGGCCGTGTCGTCGAGGTGGTCCAAATCGTCGGGGCTGAGCGGCAGCAAAGGCCGATCGGGGTGGGACGCCAGCCTCAGATACGCGACCGCGGCTCGCTGCGCTGACACGTCAGGGTCTGCCACCGCCGGCGTCTGCAGATGGCGCAACTCACGGACAACCCCGTCCGCATCCTTCTCAATCAGAAGATCTGGTTCTTGCGGAAGATTCATAGCTCACCTCAAGGGGGTCTCGATCTCCGGCACGACTGAGGCAAGCATGCATCGGGCGGTGGCCCAAAGCAAGGTTCGTTCCGCCAGATGGAAAAGTAGTGGAAGAACAGACCTCTATGTCCAACCCTCGGTCACGCGCCGCGCAACGGCCGGGCGAAGCTCAGTTCATGGCCATCGGGGTCGGTGAGATGGAAGTAGCGCTCGCCCCATTCCGCATCGCGCGGCGTGGTCGAGGGCTGCCATCCCGCCGCGCGCGCCTGCTCATAGGTGGCGTCGACATCGGCGACATGGAAGATGACGCGGCCCCACCAGGACCAGCGCTTGTCGTCCGGCTGCGCCGTCAGATTGAGATAGCCGCTGCCGGCGCGAAAGCTCGTGAATGCTGCGGCTTCGCCGCCATAGAGAAGCGCGAACCCGAGCGAGCGGTAGAAGTGCACGGCGCGTGCCATGTCATGGGTGCCGAGCGTGATGGCGCTGATGCTCTCGATCATGTGGGCTGCTCCGCCAAGAGGGACCTGGGCGCATTGTACGGCCGCCTTGCTTGGCTTGCAGATGATCTCCTCCGCCTTGCGGCTGGCGAACCGCATCCTGCTCTGCTATGAGGAGGCCGAACCCGCAGCTCCGGGTTCCGCGGTCCCGTAGCTCAGCCGGATAGAGCGGCGGTTTCCTAAACCGTAGGTCGGAAGTTCGAGTCTTCCCGGGATCGCCATTCTTTATAATGTCCAGCCCGGACACATAGGTAACAGACCGTACCTGAGACATGGGTAACAACCTCGTGCCGAACGGGTTGTCGAGGGTTGCAGGTACTCCGCGCACTCATGGCGCCGCCCATTATTGCTCGGCCCGCACATTCGCCGTCAACCCCGCGCGCCCAAGGGGCGCGCCCCTGGCGGGCTTCGGGGGTTGACCGCTCGGTGCGGCCATGCAAGGGGGCTGCCATGCCAAGAACGAGCAAGAGTGCCTATCTCAGTCAGGGCGATGATGTCGTACCGGAGACATCGGTGACAGGCCTCGGGCCGAACGGGTTGTCGAGGGGTTGCAAGGTCTTTTGCTCAAGGTCGAAGTATCCCAGGTCGTAGTGCATGAAGCTGACGAGCCAAATGCCGTCGTCGACTTCCTTGATACCGAGCTTCTGGCCGGCCAGCACGATGGAGATGTTGATTTTCTTGCGATGCAGGCAAAGGCGGCCGCAGGATGTGATGACGACGTCGCGATCGTGGAAGGGATAGGACAGTTCGGGCAGGCCATCGTAGTGGCGCGCTGACGCGGTGTAGAGCTCGGCAGGGCACTTCATGTCGAGCGCCTCGTGGGGACGTTCGGCATTGAACTCGTGCAGGAAGCGGTCAAAGCGATCCTGCTGCTGCAGGCTGTTGAACCCAGGCGGTCTAGTCGCTTCCTTTTTGAGCGTGAGATGCATGCGCTCATGACGGCCGTTCTGTTGTGGATGGCCGGGCTTGATCCGCTCGATCGCAATGCCGAGCCTGAGCCACCACACCGATAGCTTCGAGAGGTTGAACAAGGCATTGGGACTAGCAAAGGGCACGCCATTGTCGGAGCGGATGGCCAGCGGCAAACCACGTTCGCGGAACAGCCGCTCGAAGGCGGTAATGGCAGGGTCTTCGCGCGTTGAGTCCAGCGCTTCACAGAGCAGCAGGAAGCGCGAGGCATGATCGCTGACGGTCAGTGGGTAACAGTACTGGCCATTGCCGAGCCTGAACTCGCCCTTGAAGTCGACACACCACAGATCATTGGCAAGCGTGCCCTGCGACAGCGGCGTGCCGCGCGCGCGGTGGCGCGACCCGCCGCCGCGCTTGACCAGGCCGTGGCGATCGAGCACCGCATGAATGGTGCTCTTGGCGGGAACCCTGACCTCGCCATCGAGCCGGCGCACCAGCAGTTCGCGGATCTTGCGGGCGCCCCAGTGCGGCTTCTCGCTCTTCAGCCGGACGATCAGGGTCTCGAGCTGCTGCGGGAGCTGGTTGGCATAGCGTATCGGCCGCCTGGAGCGGTCGCTCAACGCCTCCAGCCCGTGCTCCTTATAGCGGCAGAAAATCTTGTACCCGGTCTTGCGGGAGATGCCGAACTCCCGGCACACCGCGGTCATGGCTTCCCCATCCAGAAGCCGGGCGACAAAGCGCAGGCGCTCTTCCATTACCGAACTCGCTTTCCACGGCATCTACACCTCCCGCAGAACAAAAGCGGAAAGTGTAACCCATGTGTCCGGTACGAGTTGTCACCTATGTCTCGGGCCGCTCAATAACTCCTGCCAGCCAAATTAAGCGGATCTCGCCCTGCCGGTAACGGATGGGTAACGCAAGTGCCTGCGGCCCTTCGCGCTGACTGCAGGCATGCAGTCGCGGGCAGGCGCCGCGACGTCGTTGAGGCGGTGGCGCCGACTGGTGCGCAGCCCGCCGTTGGTGGTTGATGAAGCGAGGGCCTGCGACGTGAGGCGCGCAATCGATATTGGTATTGGCGGAGGCCACAACAGGTTCGCCGCCCATTTAGCCGCAAAAACTCGCCGCCGCGGATGTCCAGAAGGACTTCGAGGAATGGCAGAAGGTCCAGCTGCCGTGGACACCTGATGCCCCGGATTGATGTGCAAGGTGCCGGCAGGCGGCTCGCAAGCGCTGGGAGCGTAACCGGCATGCGCGCCGATTTGCTCAGCGGGCGCGAAAATTGCTAACAGGGACAATTGCAGGGACCTGCCTGGTTCTCCTGCCTGTAACCCTGCCATACCTAGCCACATCCCGGAGACCATTGATGCCTTTCGACCTGATCCTGCGCGGGGGGCGGGTGATCGACCCGTCCCAGAAGCTCGACGCCGTGACCGATGTCGCCTTCGCCGGCGGCAAGGTCGCCGCGATCGGCAGCGCCCTCAAGGCGGATCCGGGCACCGAGGTGCGCGACGTCTCGCGGTTCATCGTCTCGCCGGGGCTGATCGATCTGCACACCCATGTCTATTGGGGCGGCACCTCGCTCGGCATCGATGCCGAGGAATTCTGCCGCCTCTCCGGCGTCACCACGGCGGTCGATACCGGCAGCGCCGGTCCGGGCAATTTCGCCGGCTTCCGCAAGCATGTGATCGAGCCGAGCCAGGTCCGCATCCTCGCCTATTTGCACGTCTCGCATGCCGGCATCTTCGGCTTCTCGCACCGGATCATGGTCGGCGAGAGCGAGGAGCTGCGCCTGATGAATCCGATCGAGGCGGCCGAGGTGGCCGATGCCAACCGCGATCTCATCGTCGGCATCAAGGTGCGCGTGGGCCTGCATTCCTCGGGCACCTCGGGCGCGGTGCCGCTCGACATCGCGCTCGAGGTCGCGAACGAGGTCGGCATGCCGCTGATGGCGCATATCGACCATCCGCCGCCGAGCTATGAGGACGTGCTGGCGCGGCTGCGTCCCGGCGACGTGCTGACCCATGCGTTCCGCCCATTCCCCAACACCCCGGCGACGGCGCAAGGCACGGTGAAGAAGGAAGTGCTGGAGGCGCGCGAGCGCGGCGTGCTGTTCGATATCGGCCACGGCAAGGGTTCGTTCGCGTTCAAGACCGCGCGCGCCATGCTCGCCAACGGCTTCTATCCCGACACGATCTCCTCCGACATCCATCAGCTCTGCATCGACGGCCCGGCCTATGACCAGGTCACGACCATGTCGAAGTTCTTGTGCATGGGCATGGAGCTGTCGGATGTGATCGCGGCATCGACGGTGAATGCGGCGATGGCGCTGCGACGTCCCGAGCTCGGCAGCCTCAAGCCCGGCAGCGTCGGCGACGCCACGCTGATTTCGGTGAAGCAAGGCCAGTTCGACTACGAAGACGTCGTCGGCGAGCACCTGATCGGCGACAGGAAGATCGTCTCGGAGGGAGTCGTGATCGGCGGCCGCTGGTGGCATCCGAACTGAGACGGCACTAACCCTGCTCGCGATAGAATTGCAGGAGCTGGGCGCCCGCCGGCGAGAGCCAGTCGGGCGCCCCAGTGATGTAGCCTTCGACGCGGCCGCTCGTTCCGACCAGATAGGTGATGGGCATGCCGACGAGCGAGAACATCGCGGTCGATGCTTCGGCCGCCGCGCCGTAGGCATCGACATAGCAGGCGGGGTTCTGCACGGCGAGGCCGCCGAGAAATGCGCGGATCTTGCGCAGGTCTTTGGTGTCCGTGCAGATCGCGACGATGTCGAGCCGGTCGGGCCGCGATCCCGCAAGGCGTGCGAGCATGGGCAGATCGAGCTTGCAGGCCGCGCACCAGGTCGCCCAGAAGTTCACCAAAGTGATGCGGCCCGGCTTCGCCGCCACGGTGACGTCCTTGCCGTGCACGTCCTGGAGCCTGAGCTGTGGCATCAATGCGCGCGGGCGGACCACCGTGAACTGGCTGCGGCCGGCCTCGAACACAGGCGGCCAGCTGTCCCGCGCGCGGCCGGCGTGCGGGACAGTGAGAGAGGCTGCCGCGGCCATCAGGATCGATCGCCGCGACAGCGTAACGCCTTCGCGTGCCGCATCACGCATGGATATAGGCCCAGCCCTTCAGTTGCAGATCGACGACGCGACCGATGCCGAATGGGACGAGGCTCGCGCCTGATATCAGCGGGATCGAGATCTGCTCCTTGGCTTCGGCGATCGCCTTTGACGAGGCGCACATGCTGTAGGTGAGATTGGGCAGCGATTGCCGCAGCGTCGCGAGCGGCTCGACCAGCGGCGTCTTGTCGGCGCGGAAGACGTCGATGCCCTTGCCGTTGGCGACGACCTCGATCAGCAGTCGCGCGCCCCTGTCGGCAAAATGCTTGGAGAGGTTGGCCGAGTAGCTGATCGCGTGCCCCATGACATAGGGCTCGTTGCTGTCGATCAGGATCACGACGGCCTCAGTGAGGCGGTCCTCCTTGCCGGCGGCCGCGCCGCCGGCCGTGAGGATCGCGGTGCCGGCGAGCAGGCCCCTGCGGGACCATCGGGTGGCAGAGATCATGGCGACGGCGCTCCTGCCGGTCAGAACTGCCGCGGCGTGATCGGGGCCTTGCTGTTGCGTCCCCACAGCACGAACAGGCTGAGTACCAACAGGACCACATTGAGCGGCGTCACCGCGCCCTCGCCGCGCGAGAGGTGGAACAAGAGCGCAATCACCTGCAGCACCGAGCAGCCGAGCGCAGCGAGCACCGTCAGCCGCGGCAGGATCCGCGTCAGGGCCGGCAGCAGGATGCCGATGCCGCCGGCGAGATCGACCAGCGCGATGGAGCGAACGAACGTTTCGGAATACTGGCCGGCCCACGGCATCATCGCGGCCAGCTGGGGGATCGGCGTGGTCAGCTTGACGAACCCCGCTGAGATGAAGACGAAGGCAAGGACGATTTGGGCGGCCCAGAGGCCGATACGAAGGGCCCGGCCCGGGGTGGCGGTCTCGACGGTGGTTGTGGACATGGTGGTTCTCCAGGATGTGAGGGTTGCCACCATTTGATGGTTTCTCCGTTTTTGATCATTATATGTTCTGGGAGTAGTTCCTTTCCTGGATGTTGATGATCTCATGGATTCCTTGGTCAGCATGAGGGTGTTTTGCCTGGTCGCGGAGCTGAAGAGCTTTGCGGCTGCGGCGCAGCGCCTGCGCATCTCCCCCGCCATGGCGAGCAAGCATGTGATGCAGCTCGAGAAGCGGCTGGCCACGCGGCTGCTCAACCGGACCAGCCGGCGCGTCAGCCTGAGCGAGAGCGGTGCGCTCTACTTCGAGCAGGCCCGGCAGATGCTGGATTCGCTCGACGAGGTCGAGGCCGCCGTCAGCAAGGCGAGCGTCGTGCCGCGCGGCACGCTGCGGCTGACCGCGCCGGTGTGGATGGCGAATGCGATCTTCGCGGGCGTGCTCGCAGACTATCAGGCGCGCTATCCGGAGGTGCGCCTCGACATCGATCTCAGCGGGCGCCTCGTCAATCTGGTCGAGGAGGGTTTTGATCTCGCCTTGCGCGCGACGGGCGCACCCGATGAGGCGCTGATCGCGCGCCCGATCACCAGCGTCCCGTTCCACCTGGTGGCCACCCCCGCCTTCCTCAAACGCGCGGGCCGACCGAAGACGTTCGCCGATCTCTCCGGCCAGCCCCTGTTGCACTACGCGCTCTATCCGGGCGAGAGCTTCTCCTTGAACACGAACGGCACGGTCGAGACCGTCAAGCTCAACCCGGTGCTGCGCAGCGGCAACGAAACGCTGCTCCACATGGCCGCGCTGGAAGGCATGGGCTTCGCCTTCCTGCCGAAATGGCTGGTCACCGACGACATCGCCGCTGGACGTCTCATGCACATCCTGCCTGACGTGGTCATCTTCGAGGGCCGGCTGTTCGCGGTCTATCCAAGCCGCAAATATCTCTCCGCGAAGGTGCGGACCTTCATCGACTTCGTCGCCGCAGACAAGCGGATGAGGTAGCGCCTTACGGCACCGCGAGATCGGCAGCGTGGAGGCTGTCAGTCGCGTCCCGCCTCCATGATGGCCTTGGCGAGGTGTACCGGATCGGAGAAGCAAAGCTCGTGGCTTCCCGGCACCTGTACCAGGCGGAACAGGCCGAGCTTCTCCGACAGGCGCGGATGCCAGCCATGGCTGTGCGGCAGCGCGGTATCCTCGGTGCAGTTGATGTAGGATTTGGCCAGCGGCATCTCGGCCGGATTGCTCTTGAGCGCGATCTTGTCGGTGAAGGTCGCCAGCGGATGCGCATTGAGCACGTCATAAGCGCGCTGCGCCGTCTCCAGATCGGCATCGTTGATGAAGGCCTCGCGCCAGATCGGGAAGGGCAGCACCACCGAGCCGTCGCCGCGCTCGGCCGCGATGGCGTCGAACAGTCCGATATAGTGCGGCGGCACCATGTCGTTGAGGCATTCGCCGTTGTTGGGCACGAAAGCATTCCAGTAGACCAGGCGGCGGATGCGCTCCGGCACGAGGTCGGCGACCCCCGTGATGACCATGCCGCCATAGGAATGGCCGAGCAGGACGACGTCCGTCAGATTGTTCTCGGCAAGGTAGTCGGCGATCGACTGGATCGCTTCCTTCAGGCCGGTCGTCTTGGCATCGCCCGGACGGTTGCCCTTGATGGTGGGGGTATGGACCTGATGGCCGGCTGCGCGGATCGGCGCGGCGACCGGCTCGAGCTCGGCACCTGTGTGCCAGGCGCCATGGACGAGAACGTAGGTCGACATGTTGTGGCTCCTCCCGAGGGTGTGGTTAGATCGGCGCAGTGTCGCCGCACGGCAAGTGTGGACCCGCGAGCGATTTGCCGCTTGGCTGGAAGTGAACCGTATTGGTCTCGGAGTGAACCGATGCAGCAGATCGAGCGCCCCGTTCCGTCACGCCACTCGGCCTGGAATATGGTGGGCGTGCGGCCCCATGAGCAATTCGCCTATTATCGCGAGGCAATCTGCCAGGCTTTCATGAATCTGACGCCGGAGCCGGCGGTCGCCGCCGGCTTCCCCGCCCGCGTCGAGCACGTCCGTCTCGGTGACGCCGCGATCAACCGCGTCAGCTTCCCCGAGCATGTGGTGCGCCGTTCCGCGGCCGATATTGCGGCGTCCGATCGCAGCTGCTTCTACCTCAACTTGAAGCTGGCCGGCCGCTGCCGCATCCAGCAGGACGGTCGCGAGATCAGCCTGTCGCCTGGACAGGTCGGCATCTTCGACAGCGATCGCCAGTTCGCGCTCCTGCACGATCGTGGTCCGCAGTTGCGCGTCGCCTCGTTCTGGGTGCCGGCAGAGGCCTTGCGTGAACGGCTGCCGGCTTCGTTCGACGTCGTTGCGGCACGCCTCTCCGACGATCCCGTCGTGGGCCACCTCATCGTCGAGACCGCGCGCACGCTCAGCGAGGGCGCGCTGCAGATGAGCGAAGACGAAGGTGTTCGGCTGTTCCGGGCGTTGATCGAATTGGTTGCCGTGAGCCTGTCGCGAGGCAGCCGCCTGCACGCCGCTGAAACCGAGAGTCTCGCCGATGCAACCACGCTGGCGGTGAAGCGTGCCATTTACCGGCGGCTCCGCCGGCCGGGTCTTGCGGTCGCGGACATCGCCGACGCCGTCGGCATCAGCGAGCGCTACGTGCACAAGCTGCTGGCGCGATCGGGCTCCAGCTTCACCGACTACGTCATCGACCATCGTCTCGACGGCGCGGCCAGGGATCTCAGGAATCCCGCGATGGCGGAGCGCGCGATCGGCGCCATCGCGTTCGATTGGGGTTTTTCGGACCTGTCCCATTTCACCCGCCGCTTCAAGCAGCGCTTCGGCTGCCGGCCGCGCGACTGGCGCACGCGGTGAGGGAAACTGCGCGGCGACTCGCTTGATGCGCCTCACCCCGTTCTTATGGCAGGGCTTGCATTTGAGAGCCTTTCCCTGCGGCCATCCTTCGAGACGCCCGCTTGAGGCGGGCTCCTCAGAGGACGGAGTGCGCGGCCGCAGTTTCAACGGGCACTGACGCTGATTAGCCTCATCCTGAGGAGGCGCGTCAGCGCCGTCTCGAAGGACGAGGCGTGTGCGCAGGTCGCCGCCGCAAGTCATATGCGATTGTCGTGCCGCAAGCGGGGCGAGGTGAAGCGCCTCACAGCGACCTCGCGATCAACAGCTTCATGATCTCGTTGGTGCCGCCATAGATCTTCTGGATGCGGGAATCGATGAAGATGCGCGAGATCGGGTATTCCTGCATGTAGCCGTAGCCGCCGAACAGCTGCAGGCATTCGTCGGCGGTCACGACCTGCTTCTCCGAGCACCAATACTTCGCCATCGAGGCCGTGACGGTGTCGAGATCCTTTGCGACCAGGCGCTCGATGCACCAATCGACGAAGACGCGCGCGATCATCGCCTCGGTCTTGCGCTCGGCCAGCGTGAAGGCTGTGTTCTGGAAATCCATCAGCGGCTTGCCGAACGCCTTCCGCTCCTTGGCGTAGTCGGTGGTGAGCTTGACCGCGCGCTCCATCGAGGCGACCGCGCCGACCGCGAGCGCAAGGCGCTCCTGCGGCAATTGCTGCATCAGCTGGACAAAACCCTGGCCCTCCTCCTTGCCGAGCAGGTTTTCCGGCGGCACCGCCACGTTGTCGAAAAACAGCTCCGAGGTGTCGGAGGCGTGCAGGCCGATCTTGTCCAGGTTACGCCCGCGCTTGTAGCCGTCCGCGCCCGCGGTCTCGACCACGATCAGCGAAATGCCTTTTGCGCCGGCTTCGCCGGTGCGTGCGACCACGATGACGAGATCGGCGGCCTGGCCGTTGGTGATGAACGTCTTCTGGCCGTTGATGACGTAGGAATTGCCCTGCTTCTTCGCCGTGGTCTTGACCGCCTGCAGGTCCGAGCCGGTCCCGGGCTCGGTCATGGCGATGGCGCCGACCATCTCGCCGGAGGCCATCTTCGGCAGCCAGCGCTTCTTCTGCTCCTCCGAGCCGTAATTGAGGATGTAATGCGCGACGATGGCGCTGTGCACGGAGACGCCGGTGGTCAGCTCCGGCACCGTGCTCTCGAGATCGTCGAGCACGGCGGCGTCATAGGCGAAGGTGGCGCCGAGACCGCCATATTCCTCCGGCACGCTCGCGAGCAGCGCGCCCATCTCGCCGAGCCCGCGCCAGGCGAAGCGGTCGACCATCTTCTGCTCGCGCCATTTCTCGGCATGCGGCGCCAGGTCCTTGGTGAGATATTTGCGGAACTGGTCGCGGAAGACGTCGAGCTCTTCGGTCATCCAGGAGGAGCGGTAGGGCATGATTACCTCGGTTGATGCGGCGTTCCGGCTTGGTAAGCCAGCGAACCGCGGCAATTATTGTGTTTTCAGGCTGCGCCGGTGACGCTACCAAGACGGCCGTAACGGCGTCTATCGGGGTGTCTGATTGTGGCGACCAAAACGGAAGAGCTCAAGCTCGGCATCGGGCGTATCGGCACGGTCTCGGCGATCCTGACGCAGCCGACCCATGCGCGCGCCTGCTACGTCCTGGCGCACGGCGCCGGCGCAGACATGCGGCATGCGTTCATGGAGAAGGTCGCAGCCGGCCTTGCCCAGCGCGGCATCGCGACGTTACGCTTCAATTTTCCCTACATGGAGGAGAAGAAGGGACGTCCTGACCCGCCCGCAATCGCACACGCGAGCGTCCGCGTAGCTGTCGCGGAGGCGGCGCGGCTCTGCCCCGGGCTGAAGCTTGTCGCCGGTGGGAAATCGTTCGGCGGTCGCATGACCTCGCAGGCACAGTCGAAGTCGCCGCTCCCCGACGTCAAAGGGCTCGTCTTCCTCGGCTTTCCGCTCCATGCCGCCAAGAAGCCGTCGAGCGAGCGTGCCGAGCACCTCGCTGCAATCGCCATCCCCATGCTGTTCCTGCAGGGCACGCGCGACGAGCTTGCCGATCTCGCCCATCTCAAGCCTGTCATCGAGCAGCTAGGGCGCAAGGCGACGCTGCATGAGATCGCAGGCGGCGACCATTCGTTCGCGGTGCTCAAGAAATCCGGCCGGACCAATGACGAGGCGCTCACTGAGGTGCTGGACGCGCTCGCAGCCTGGACAGACGCGCTCGCCTGAGCCTCACGCGGAATAAAGCCCCTTGTCGCGCGCCTTCTGGATGGCGAGTGCGGCGATCAGGTCGAGCGTCGGTGTGGACAGGCCGGCGGTGCGCGCGAAGGCCTGGGGCGCCTTCACCAGCACGTCGATCTCCATGGCGCGGCCGAGCTCGTAATCCTGCAGCAGCGACGGCTTGTGGTTGGGGGCAGGGCCGCTGCGCGTGGCGCGCTTGACCTCGGGAATGAAGTATTGGGCGATCTCGTTGGCCTCGTTCAGCATGCGCGGAATCACCTCCGTGAAGGCGGGATCGTCGCGCACGCCGCGCGCCGTCTGGCCGGTGAGCAGGCACAACACCGACAGCGACATGTTGGTCAGCAGCTTTGACCAGATCGCCTCGCGGATCTCGGCGATTGGCGGCGATTCCAGCCGCGCATCGTTGAAGACCCCGCGCAGCCTGGTGATGCGCTCGCAATTGCGGTCGTCGCACTCGCCGATCAGGAGGCGATTGCGGTCCGGCGTCAGGTTCTGCACCACGCCGGGCGCGACGACCTCGTTGGAGGAGAAGATCACGCCGCCGACGATCCGCTCCTTCGGGATGCAGGCGCGCAGGCGCCCCCCGGGATCGAGGAATGAAATGTCGGGCGGGGCGGGGTGCCGCGGCGGCAGGCCGATGCCGTACCACCAGGGAATGCCGTTCTGCGCAAACACGATCGCGGTGTCGTCCTGGAGCAGCGGCTTGATGCTGGAAACCAGCCCCTGAAGCGCCGTCGCCTTCAAGGTCGAGATCACGACGTCCTGCGGGCCGAGCTGGGCCGGATCGCCTGACGCGTTCACCTTGGCGCCGACCTCGGAATCGCCGACGCGCAGCTTGAGGCCATTGGCGCGGGCCGCCTCCAGATGCGCCCCTCGCATCACGCAGCTGACCTCATGGCCGGCGCGCGCCAGCCGTACCGCAATGTGGCTGCCGACGGCGCCTGCGCCGAAAATGCAGATGCGCATATTGATATCCCGTATCCATCCCGTGGTGTCGCCCGATGCCAGCATGACACAAGCCGCCATGCGATGGACGCGGCCGCCCTACGCCGGAAAGATATGGATCAGGGCACGCGCCCTCGGCCATAGTGCGCGGCAAACAACCGGAGGACCGCCGATGAGTACCAGCCCCGTCCTGTGGAGCCTCGATGAACGCGGGGTTGCGACCGTCACGTTGAACCGGCCGGAGGTCAACAATGCCTATGACGGCGCGCTGATCTCAGGCGTGCTCGCGGCCATGGACGACCTCGGCAGGAAGCCCAATTTGCGCGTCGTCGTGCTCCGGGGCAACGGCAAGCACTTCCAGGCCGGCGCCGACCTCAAATGGATCAACGGCGTGCGGCCGCAATCGAGCGAAGCGAACGAGGCGGCCTCGCGGGCGACGTTCGAAGCCGTGCAGCGGTTCAACACTTTGCCGATCCCCATTGTCGCGCTGGTGCAGGGCGGCTGCTTCGGGGGCGGTACCGGCGTCATCGCCGCTTGCGACGTCGTGATTGCCGCCGACAACGCCCTGTTCTCGATCACCGAGGTGCGCTGGGGCCTGACCGCGGCGATCATCATCCCGCAGCTCTGCGATGCCATCGGTGTCCGCCAGGTCCGCCGCTACGCGCTCACCGGCGAACGCTTCGGCGCAGAAGATGCCCGGCGCATCGGCCTCGTTCACGAGGTGGTGCCGCTCGCCGATCTCGAGGCCGCAGGTGCCAAGGTGGTCGAGCAGCTGCTCGCCAACGGACCGGAGGCGATGGCCGAGACCAAGCGGCTTGCGCTGGAGAGTTCGTTCGGCGGCATGGCCGTGGACGATGCCGCCTACACCCGGCTCGTGCAGCTGCATGCGCTCAAGCGCCAGAGCGCGGAGGCGGCCGAAGGGCTGGCCTCGTTCGCCGAGAAGCGGGCGGCGAAGTGGGGTGGTGGCAAAGGTTAGCCGTCAGCAGCCGCGGCAGATGTTGTTGATGCTGCGATAGACCGCATCGTCGTCCTGACGCGATTGGCGCAGCGTTTCGAGCGCCTTGCCCTCGTCGGTCGCAGGTGCAGGCTTGCGCTTCGCCGCAAGTTCTTCCTCCTGCCGCTTGTAGCAGGCCTCGCGGTCGGGCTTGGCCTGGATGAAGCGGCAGTTTTGCTCCAGGGCCGCGGCGGGGATGGCCGAGAGCGCGAGGGCAGTAAGAGCGGCGAAGCAGTACTTGACGACGATCGAATTCATGGCCGCACTTGTCTCAGGTTCACCGGTGGCGAGCAACCGCGATCTTGCGGGCATGAGGACCGCCGGCTAATTCGAGATCCAGTTCGAACCGGATTCCGGGAAGGAACGCACCATGCCGCCCACGACGATCGAAGAACCGGCACGACAAGTGCCGCTCTACGGCGAATATGAAGTCGTCGTGCTCGGCGGCGGCCCCGCCGGCATCGTGGCGGCGGCCGCGGCGGCGCGCGCGGGGCGAAAGACGCTGCTGATCGAACGCTATGGCTTTCTCGGCGGCATGGGCACCGCGGCCGGTGTCACCAATTTCTGCGGCCTGCACGGCAATGTCCATGGCGAGCACCGGCGGCTGGTGCAGGGTCTGGCGTCGGAGCTGCTGGCGCGGATCGATCGCTTGAACGGCCTCAACGCGCCGCATCTGATCCTGGGCAAGGTGTTTGCCCAGGCCTATGACACTGCCGCCTACAAGATCGCGGCCGACGAGCTGCTCGCCAGCCACAGGGTGAATATCCTGTTCCACGCGCTCGGCGCCGGCGTCGTCATGGCCGATGAGCGCCGCATCGACGCGATGCTGGTCGAGACCAAGGCCGGCAGGCAGGCGGTGCGCGCGGAGATCTTCATCGACTGCTCCGGCGACGGCGATCTCGCCGTGTGGGCCGGCGCGCCGTTCGAGATCGGCGACGAGCACGGCCATCCGCTCTACCCCTCGATGATGCTGCGTCTCAACGGCATCGATCCCGCCAAGGCCGGCGAGGCCTGGCGCACCATTCCGCAATTGATGGAAAAGGCGGTCGCGGCCGGCACCCACACATTCCCGCGCAAGAGCGCGATCGTGCGGCCACAGAAATCCGGCATCGAATGGCGGGTGAACTTCACCCAGGTGGCGCGCGAGGACGGTCATGCCATCAACGGAATCGAGCCCGACGATCTCACCCGCGGCGAGATCGAGGGCCGCAAGCAGGCGCTCGCCGCCTACGAATTCCTGCGCAGCGCGGTGCCGGGGTTCGAAAAGTCCTACATCGTCGACCTGCCGCCACAGCTCGGCATTCGCGAGACCCGCCGCATCAGAGGTGGCTACCAGCTCAGCGGCGAGGACGTGCTGGGCTGTGCCTCGTTCGCAGATTCCATCGGTGTCAACGGCTGGCCGATCGAGGCCCATGTGCCCGGTGACGTCGTCTTCACCTTCCCGCCGATCCCGGAATCGCGCGGCTATAACGAGCTGCCTTACCGGATGCTGGTCCCTGAAGGCGTCGACAATCTCCTGGTCGCCGGCCGCTGTGCCTCGATGACCCACGAGGGCCAGTCGGCCGCGCGGGTCTCCGGTGCCTGCTTCGCGATGGGTGAGGCCGCCGGTTCCGCCGCGGCGCTGGCGCTGTCCGGAAACCGGATTCCACGCGAAATCCCCATTGAAAAATTGCAGGAAACGTTGAAACAACAGGGCGCCTTCATCGGACGGGACCAGGCGGTGCCCGAAGGCCTGTAACGCACTGCAAGACAAAGCGGAGGAAACGGGATGATCGGGATTGCGCGGCTCGCGGTAGCGGGCCTGATGGCGATCATGGCAATGGGCACGGCGCGGGCCGAAGATGCGCTGAAAGCCAGGATCGGCGTGCTCCGCCTGTCTTCGTCGGCGCCGGTCTTCATCGCGCTGGACAAGGGCTATTTCCGTGAGGCCGGCTTGGAGGTCGAGCTGAAGTTCTTCGACGCAGCGCAGCCGATTGCGGTCGCCACCACCTCGGGCGACGTCGATTTCGGCGTCACCGCCTTCACCGCCGGGCTCTACAACCTCGCCGGCAAGGGCACGCTGAAGGTGATCGGCGGCATGAGCCGTGAGAAGCCCGGCTATCCCCTGATCGGCTATTTCGCCAGCAACAACGCCTATGCGAGCGGTCTGAAGACGCCGAAGGACCTCGCGGGCAAGCGCGTGGCGATGACGCAGGTTGGCTCCTCCTTCCACTATTCGCTCGGCCTGCTCGCCGACAAATACGGCTTCAAGCTGGCGGACGTGAAGATCGTGCCGCTGCAATCGCTGTCGAATGCCGCCGCTGCGCTCAAGGGCGAGACCGTCGATGCCGCGTTGCTCCCCATCTCGACTGCGCGAAAGCTGATGGACGAGGGCGGCGCGAAATTCCTGGGCTGGGTCGGCGACGAGACGCCCTGGCAGCTGGGCGCGGTGTTCGCATCGCCGAAGACGCTGGCCAACAAGGCGCTGGTGGCGAAAGTCCTCGGCGTGCTCGCGAAAGCCGACCGCGAATATCACGACGTCATCCTCACTGCGATGAAGGACGGCGTCGCCCCGATCAACGACAAGACCAAGCCGCTCCTGGAGATCATCGCCAAGTACACCAACCTGCCGGTCGAGCAGGTGGTCGGCAACTGCGCCTACATCGATCCCGAGGGCAGGCTCGACGTGAAGAACGTCGACAACCAGATCAAATGGCTGCAGGAGCAGGGCTTTGCCGACAAGGGCTTTGATGCGGATGCGATCATCGCCAAGGAATTCGTGAAGGCGGATTGATGCTGATGGTGCAGTCTCTCGCAACTAGCGATCTGCCACCCTCCCCTGGAGGGGGAGGGTCGATCGCGCCGGCGATGCGCAGCATCGCTCGGAGCGAGCGGGGTGGGGTGAGCTACGGCGGCGGTTTGTCCGTCGTTTGCTCCGACTACTGGCGGAAAGTTCGAGGGCAGGCATTGTCAGCATCCGCGCCGATAGACCGTCACCCCACCCCGGTTTGCATTTCGCTTCGCTGCATGCGAACCGACCCTCCCCCTCCAGGGGAGGGTGAAGACCGCAGGTCCGTCGCATGGACCTGATCGCCAGCCACATCACCCATCGCTTCGGCGATCTCGCCGTGCTCGACGACGTCTCGTTCACCGTCGGGGCGGGCGAGGTGGTGGCGATCGTCGGGCCCTCCGGCTGCGGCAAGAGCACGCTGCTGTCGATCCTCGGCGGCCTCTTGCAGCCGACCTCGGGCGCGCCGGAGCTGCGCGGGGCGCCGCCGGCGGACAGTCTCAATCCGCTGACCTTCGTGTTCCAGGATTTCGCGCTGCTGCCCTGGGCGACGGTGGAGGAGAATGTCGAATTCCCGCTGCTGCACACCCAGCTCTCGGCCGCGCAGCGCCGCGCGCTGGTCGAGGATGCGCTGCGCCGTACCGGCCTCACCGATTTTCGCCAGACCTATCCCAAGCAGCTCTCAGGCGGCATGCGCCAGCGCGTCGGCATCTCGCGCGCGCTTGCGGTGAGGCCCGCGATCCTCTTGATGGACGAGCCGCTGTCGGCGCTGGATTCGCAGACCCGCGAGCTCTTGATGGAGGATTTCATCCGCCTGCTCGCCGATGGCGGCATGGGCGCGGTCTATGTGACACACAACCTCGAAGAGGCGGTGCGGCTTGCCGACCGCATCGTGGTGCTGTCGAGGCGGCCCGGCCGCATCCGCGAGGTCGTGACCGTGCCGATGACGCGCGCGGCGCGCGGCGAAGCCGCGGCGCGCGAAAAACTGCTGGCGCTGCAGAATCAGATCTGGTCGCTGATCCGCAACGAGGCGATCGACGCCGAGCGCGAGGTCCAGCATGCTTGACCGCGCGGCAACGGACACGACGGCCAAGAACGAACCGACGCGGCCCGTCCACTTTCGCGGCGCGGGCTTCGTGCCTGCGTCGAGCCGGTTTGGCGGCTGGATCGCGCTCGGCCTCGTCATCGCGGTCTGGCAGGCCGCCGGCAGCGCCGGCCTCGTCAATGCGCTGTTTCTGCCGACTCCTGCCGCAATTGTCCGCGCGATCTATCAGCTCGCCGTTTCCGGCGCACTCTGGCAGCACCTTTCGGCCTCGCTGCTGCGGATCGGCGTCGGCTGGCTCGTGGGAACGGC
This sequence comes from Bradyrhizobium sp. CB1015, assembly GCF_025200925.1. Lineage (GTDB taxonomy): Bacteria > Pseudomonadota > Alphaproteobacteria > Rhizobiales > Xanthobacteraceae > Bradyrhizobium. Next base: position 832,922 of record NZ_CP104174.1, read on the forward strand.
GGCCGGAATCGCCGTCGGCTTCGCCATCGGCCTGTCGCGGCTCGCGCGGAGCGTCGGCATCACCTTCATCTCGGCGCTGTTTCCGATCCCGAAGATCGCACTGCTGCCCCTGCTGATTCTCTGGCTCGGCATCGGCGAAGAGCCGAAGATCGCGACCATTGCGTTAGGGGTGTTCTTCTCGACCGCGATCTCGGTCTATAGCGGCGTCGATGCCGTACCGCGCAACCTGATCCGCATGGCGCAGAGCTTCAACGTTCCCTTCGCCACCATCGTGCGCAAGGTGATCTGGCCGGGCGCACTGCCGGCGATTCTCGCTGGCTTCCGCATCACCGCCTCCGTCGCGCTCCTGCTGGTCGTCAGCGCCGAGATGATCGGCGCCCAATATGGCATCGGTGCCTTCGTGCTGCAGGCCGGCAATCTGATGCAGACCGATCAGCTGCTCGCGGGTGTGGTGATCCTGTCGGTGTTCGGCCTTGCGGTGGGGAAGTTGATCGGCTGGCTGGAGATGCGGCTGTTGCACTGGCGGTAGCGGCAGTCACAACCGTCGTCCCGGGCAAGCGTAAGCGCAGACCCGGGACCCATATGTGGACGCCCCGTGGCACAAGAGCTTTTGTGGGCCACCGCCTCGCCTCACGCGTTCCCGCGATCTTCCCGAAACAGATCCAGCTTCTGCTGCACCGGCCGATCCGAGAAGCTGAACAGCACGGAGTCCTCGTCCGCCTCGTGCGTGACCCAGTGCCAGCTCGGCACCACGAACAGATCGCGCGGGCCCCATTCGAAGACGCTGTCGCCGATGCGGCTGCGGCCACGGCCCTCGATCGGGCAGAACACGGTGGCATCGGTCGAACGATAGCGCGCGGTGGTAAAACCCTTGGGCAGCAGCTGGATGAAGGTGCCGATGGTCGGCATTGCGAAATCGCCGGTCTCGGGGTTGCTGAACTTCAGCTTGAGGCCGTGGCAGGCGTCCCATTCCTGGCTCGTCCTGGCCTTCTCCAGCGCCTCGCGCGTGTAGGCGTAGGGATAGCTGAAGATGGGCGAGGTCTTCGAGCTCCGCTTCGTGTCGACCGGCAGCAGATTGTGGCCATAGCGGGCAAAGCTGTCGCCCGCGGGCTTGGTGATCTTCTGCTGATCCTCCTTCGCGCCTTCGGCAAAGGAGCAGTCGAAGAACTGCACCAGCGGGATGTCGAGGCCGTCGAGCCAGAACATCGGCTGATCGGTTTCGTTGGAATGATCGTGCCAGGTCATCGACGGCGTGATGATGAAGTCGCCCGGCTCCATCGCGGTGCGCTCGCCGTCCACCGCGGTGTGGGCGCCCTTGCCTTCGAGCACGAAGCGCAGCGCCGACTGGCTGTGGCGGTGCGCCGGCGCGACGTCGCCGGGCACCACCATCTGCACGCCGGCATAGAGCGAGGTCGTGATCTTGGATTGTCCGCGCAGTCCCGGGTTCTCCAGCACCAGCACGCGCCGCTCGGCCTCCTTGGCCGTGATCAGCTTGCCGGCTTCAAGCATGTAGTTGCGGATGACGTCGAACTTCCAGAGGTGCGGCCGGCAGGCGCTTTTCGGCTCCGGCGTGATCAGGTCGCTCATCACCGTCCACAGCGCGGTGAGATTCTCGCCGTCGATCTTCCTGTAGAACGCCTCGCGTTCCGGCGTCTTGGTCACGGCTTCCATGGTTGCGGCTCCCGATCGTTTGTTGATTGACAGTATACTGAGGATCTAGCTAGCGTCAATGTGACGGACAACGTAGAAGGTCGTCGTTCCGGGCACGCGAAGCGTCCCGGAACCTCGAGATTCCGGGTTCGATGCTCACGCATCGGCCCGGAATGACAAATGGGAGGAGGTCTCAATGAAGCTGCACGGCTATTTCCGCTCCAGCGCCGCTTATCGTGTGCGCATCGCGCTGAACCTCAAGGGGCTCGGCGCCGAGCATCTGCCGCATCATTTGCGCAAGGGCGAGCAATGCGCCCCCGCTTATCTCGCCATCAACCCGCAGGGCCTGGTGCCGGCGCTGGAGGACGATGCGGGTGGAGTGCTGACGCAATCGGTTGCCATCATCGAATGGCTCGACGAGACCCACCCCGATCCGCCGCTGCTGCCGAAGGATCCGCTGCGCCGCGCCAAGGTGCGCGCCTTCGCGCTGGCGATCGCCTGCGACACCCATCCGGTGCAGAATTTGAAGGTGCTGGCGCGGCTGCGCGAGCTCGGCCTGCCCGAGGACAAGGTCCAGGACTGGGCCGCCTGGGTCAATCGCGAGGGCCTGTCGGCATGCGAGACGCTGATCAAGGCCGAGTCGGGTCCGTTCTGCTTCGGCGATGCGCCGACGCTGGCCGATCTCTGCCTCGTGCCGCAGCTCGGCAATGCGCGCCGCTTCGGCGTCGATGTCTCCGCCTATCCCCGTCTGCTCCAGGCGGAGGCTGCCGCCAAAGCGCTGCCGGCGTTTGCCGATGCCGCACCGGAGAAGCAGCCCGATGCCGAGTAAGCCTCTTCCACCGATCACGATGGACGCGGTCTATGCCGCGCCGGGCTATCTGTTCCGGCGCATGCAGCAGATCGCGGTCTCGATCTTCATGGAGGAGTGCAAGGCGTTCGACCTCACTCCGGTGCAATATGCCGCGCTGGTCGCAATCCATACCCATCCCGGCATCGACGCAACGCGGCTGTCGGCGGTGATCGCCTTCGACCGCTCGACGCTCGGCAGCGTGATCGAACGGCTCCAGGCCAAGGCCTATATCGAGCGCAAGCCGGCACCCGAGGACAAGCGGATCAAGCTGCTCTATCTGACCAGGCCGGGCGCTGCGATCCTGCGCGAGATCATTCCCGCCGTCGAGCGCGCCCAGGCCCGGATGCTGGAGCCGCTCAAGCCCGCCGACCGCAAGGCGCTGATGGGCCTGCTGGTGCAGCTGGTCGATCTCAACAATGAGGCCTCACGCGTGCCGCTGCGCGCCGAGGACGCGCTGGAGCATCTGGGCAAGGGTGGGTGAGGGGGATGAGGCTGCATTGGCGCCTCATTCTCCACTGTCGTCCCGGATCGGCGCGCGCTTAAGGCGCGCTTGTCCGGGACGACAGCGAATGTATGGCGACACTATCGCCCCACATCCGCAGCAACGCCTGCCGGTCGATCTTGCCCGTGCCGGTCTTCGGCAGCTCGTCGATGAAGATCACCTCACGCGGATATTTGTACGGCAGTAGCCGGCTCTTCACATAGTCCTGCAGCCTGCGCGTCGCCTCATTCTGGTTCACCGCGCGGTCATTCATCACCACCACGGCCTTCAGCGTCATGCGGCGATCCGGCAGTTCGGCCGCGAACACTGCGCATTCGCGGATGTCGGGGTGATCGGCGAGGCACAGCTCGACCTCGAGCGGATAGACCCACTGGCCGGAGATCTTGATGAGATCGTCGGCGCGGCCGCGGAAGAAGTGGAAGCCGTCGGCATCCCGCACGAAGCGGTCGCCGGTGTAGATCCAGCCGCCCTCGCGAATCGTCTCCGCGGACTTGTCCGGCCGGTTCCAGTAGAGCGGCGTGTTGGAATCGCCGCGGACCCAGAGAATCCCTTCCTCGTTGTCGCCGACGTCGCGGCCGTCCTTGTCGCGCAGCGCGACCTCGTAGCCTGGGACGCGCAGGCCCGCGGCGCCCAGCTTCTTCTGCTCGGGCCGGTTGGAGAGATAGATGTGCAGCACCTCGGTCGAGCCGAGGCCTTCGATGATTTCGAGCCCCGTGAGCGTCTTCCAGCCGTTGAAGACCTCGGCCGAGAGCACCTCGGCGGCGGAAAGCGCCATGCGCAGCGACGAGAAATCCGTCTTGTCCGCGCCTTCGGCCTTGGTCAGCGAGGTGTACAGCGTCGGCAGGCCGAAGAAGACCGTGGGCTTGTATTGCTCGATCGCCGCGAAGATCGACGCCGGCTTCGGCTGGCCCGGCAGCAGCAGCGTTGCGGCGCCGGCCGAGAACGGGAAGGTGACGGAATTGCCGAAGCCGTAGGCGAAGAAGATCTTCGGCACCGAGAAGCAAATGTCGTCCGGTGTCAACTTCAGCACGTTCCGCCCAAAGGCGGCATCGCTGTAGGCCATGTCGTGCTGCAGGTGCACGATGCCCTTGGGCCGTCCGGTCGAGCCGGAGGAGTACATCCAGAACGCCATTTCGTCGCGCTGCGTCGGCGCTTCCGCCAGCTCAGCCGGAAATTGCGCGAGCCAGCTCGCGGCCGCGAGCGCCCGCGGCGCCGCGTGCTCGCCGGCCGCGCCATTGACGACGATCAGCGTATGCAGCTTCGTCTCCTTGCAAGCCTGCGCATCGAAGCGTGCCGCGAACTCGGCATCCGCCACCGCGACGGCCGCGCCGGAATCGGCGAGATAGAATTGCAACAGGTCCGGCGGCGTCAGCGTGTTGATCAGCAGCGGCACGAAGCCGGCGCGCACCGCGCCGAAGAAGGCAGCGGGGTAGGCCGGCGTGTCGTCGAGAAACAACAGCACGCGATCGCCCCGCGCAAGGCCAAGCGAGGTGAAACCGTTGCCCCAGCGGCACGCCTCCGCGCAGAGCTCGGCATAAGTGCGCGTGCCTGCCGGCCCCAGGAGCGCGAGCTTGTCGCCGCGGCCCTTGCCGAGATTGTCGAACAGCACGCGGCTGGCATTGTAAATGTCGGGAACGGCAAAACCGATCTCGCGCGCGCCCTCGCTGTCCGCCGGCACCTGGTCACGAATGTCATGGCTCATGCCGCATCTCCGCCGTTGTCTTCGGCGTTGCCTCCGCCGTTCTTGGCCGCCTCGTAGCGGGCCATGAAGGCCGGCGACATCGCACGCAGCCGGGAATCGTCGATCCGGCCGGAGCGGGTGATGTAGCTGTAGGCGAAGTCCATCAGGGGGAGCGTCATGTGCTCGGCGAAATGTTCGTACCAGAACGCACTGGTGCGCGCGGCGTTGACGAGCTTCTGCACGATCGGCTTGCGCGCGGCCTGATAGCGATGCAGCGCGGTCGCAAGATGCGCGTCCGACTCCAGCGCCTTGACGAGGGCGATGGCGTCCTCGATCGCGAGCCGCGTGCCCGAGCCGATCGAGAAATGCGCGGAATGCAGGGCATCGCCGAGCAGCACCATGTTCTTGAACGACCAGTGCTCGTTCCAGACCCAGGGAAAATTGCGCCACACCGATTTGTTGGAGACGAGGCAATGGCCGCCGAGCGTGTCGGCGAACACCTCCTCGCAGACGCCCTTGGACTGCTCGACGTCCTTGTAGGCGAAACCATAGGCCTGCCAGGTGGCGTGATCGCATTCGACCAGGAAGGTGCTCATGGTCGGCGAATAGCGGTAGTGATGGGCGTTGAAGGCGCCGCGCTCGGTCTTGACGAAGGTCTGCGACAGCGTATCGAAGCGTTTCGAGGTGCCGTACCAGACGAATTTGTTGGATGAGTAGGACAGCGAGGTGCCGAAATCGCCCTCATAGGCGCGGCGCACCAGCGAGTTCAGCCCGTCGGCGGCGACGATCAAATCGTGCCCGTTGAGCTGGTCGATCGCCTGGATCTGAGTGTCGAAGCGCGGCGTGACACCGACATCGAACGCGCGCTGCTGCAGGAACTTGAGCAGCTCCAGCCGGCCGATCGAGGAGAAGCCGACGCCGTCGATGGCGACACTGTCGCCATGCAGGTTCAGCGTGATGTTCTCCCAGCTCTCCATGTGCGGGGCGATCGCATCGACCGTCTCGGGGTCGTCGGCGCGCAGGAACTCCAGCGCCTGGTCGGAGAACACGACGCCAAAGCCCCAGGTCGCGTCGGCCGGGTTCTGTTCGAACAGGTCGACCTGATCCTCGGGGTGACGCTTCTTCCAGAGATAGGCGAAGTAGAGCCCACCAGGGCCCCCGCCAATCACGGCGATCCGCAACGTCTGCCTCCCTAATTGACAGTATACTTACTATCTAGGGGTAGACTAATGTGCTCCAGCGTCCGGCGCCAGCGGAATTATCGGCAGCGCGTGGCACGCCAAAACTCGCTTTCCGGACGCGCGTTTTGCGGATCCGAAACCGTCAGGCGCGAATCATAGCCAAACCGGGGCGGATTGGCCACCGGGAAGGGTCAGACGCAGCGTTTCACATAGACCCCGTTCACCAGAACCCTGGTGCAGCGGACCACCGGCACCGGCTTGCGGACGACCACCGCCGCGTTCGGGCCGGCGCAACCAGCGCGAACGACGCCGCGGGCGCACACCACCGCATTGGCGTCGGTGGCCTCGAAGGTCATCGTGGCGGCGAAAGCGAAGAGCGCAGAAACAACGAGCAGCAATGAACGCATGTTGTCCTCCCGGGGCTTGTCGTGATTCAAGAAAGGGTCGGTTAGTTTACGCCTCAGCACGCGAAAACCTTCGCGTCAGGCACCGCAATTCATGCTGCGGACGAATTTAAGCCCGCTCGGTCTCATCGCGCGGCGAACGGCGCGAGCACGTCCTTGCAGGCCGGCGAGAGCGATGCCGCGCGGTTGGAAATGCATTGGATGATCCGGCCGCCGCCGGGCGCCACGCCGGCGCAGAGGGTGCGGATGTCGGCGCCGCAGGCCGACCGCGCGATGAACAGCTCTTCGCGCGGCAGCAATGGCCGCAGCACGATGACGGCCGGTGCCGCGGCAGGCGCTGCCTCTGCGGCCGGTGCAGCACCGGACGCAGGCGCGGCCGCTCCGCCACCGAAAGCGGCATTCACGGCCTTGGCGCAGCCCGCCGACACCTTCGCCTTGTTCTTCTCCAGGCATTCGATCGCGGGCGCGCCGCCGGGCGGCACGCCGGCGCAGACCTTGGGATAATCGCCGCGGCAGGCGCTCTTGATCGCGGAAACCTGCGCGGGGCTCGGCTGCTTTGCTACTGCTGCCTTCGACGCGGCTGCCGCTCCCGGTTTGGTTGCCGGCTCGGCGGCGGGCGCCGCTTCCGTTTTGGCCGGTTCGGATTTGGCCGGCTCAGACTTCGCAGGCTCAGACTTGGCAGGCGCCGCTTCGGTCTTCGGCGCGGCGGCCGACTCGATCGCGCGAACCGCAGCCTGGCACCCCGACGACAGGCTCGACATGTTCTTGGCGAGGCATTGAACCGCCTCCACGCCACCGGGCGTCACACTCGAGCAATGCGCCATGAAGTCCGAGCGGCATGCGGACCGGATGGCGCTCTTCTCGGCCTCGGTCTGCGCGAGCGCTCCTGTTGCAGTTGCGAAGAGCGCCGTCGCCAACAACGCGGTGCGCGTCGATGCATGTTTCAACATGTTGAACATTTGAATGAATTCCTGCCCGGTCGGGAACGCCGACTATTTTGAAAAGATATGCAAGCGCAATCGTCGCGAGGGTCAGCTCGCGAGCGGCATCTTTGGTCGCTTTGGCCTCTACCGCAAGTAGATTATGCCGGCGCAATTGGGGCGCGACTACGTCGTCAGTCTCACCATGCGCTTGCCGCGGTTCTCGCCTGCAAGCAATCCGATCAACGCCTTCGGCGTGTTCTCGAGTCCGTCGAGAATGTCCTCCTGCACCTTGAGCTTGCCGGATTTCACCCAGGCCTGCAGATCGGCGAGCGCGCGCTCGCTATCCTTCATGTAGTCCATCACGATGAAGCCCTGCATGGTCAGCCGCTTCACCACGATCAGGCCGGGCACGCCGCGCGGGCCATGCGCGGCAGGCGCGCCGTCATATTGCGAGATCGCGCCACAGCAGGCGATGCGGCCGTAATTGTTCATCTGGGGCAGGCAGGCTTCGAGAATGTCGCCGCCGACATTATCGAAATAGACGTCGATGCCTTTCGGGGCCGCTGCGCGCAGCGCCTTGAACACCGCGCCGTCCTTGTAATCCACGGCGGCATCGAAGCCGAGTTCGGAGGTCAGCCAGTTGCACTTGTCGGTGCCGCCGGCGATGCCGACGACGCGGCATCCCCTAATCTTGGCAATCTGCCCGACGATCGAGCCGACCGAGCCTGCGGCCGCGGAGACCACGACGGTCTCCCCTTCTTTGGGCTTGCCGATCTTCAGCAGGCCGAAATAGGCGGTGAGGCCGGCGATGCCGAACACGCTGAGCAGGTGCGTCATCGGCTCGAGCTTCGGCATTTTGGTCAGATGCTTCGCCGGCACGGCGGCAAATTCCTGCCAGCCGGTGTCGCCGAATACGATGTCGCCGGGCGCAAGCCCCGCTGCCTTCGAGCTGACGACCTCGGCGATGGCACCGCCGGCCATGACGCTGTTGGCTTCGACGGCTGAACGATAGGTCGCGCCGTGCATCCAGGCGCGGTTGGCCGCATCGAGCGAGATGTAGCGTACACGCAGCAAGGCCTCGCCGTCCTTCGGCTCCGGCATCGCGCCCTCGATCATTTTGAAATGTTCAGGACCGAGCTTGCCGCTGGGCTTTTCCACCAGCAGAATCTGGCGATTGATGTTGCCGCTCATGGCGTTTCCCTCTTCATTTGTTTGACGATTATTGATGCAGCCGCCGCAAAGAAAACGTGCAGGCCGCAACTGTTGTGCGCTGCATGAAGGCTAGATCGCCACATTCCATTTCACAATGGGAACATCCTGAAAACGCGATCACACGCAAAGCGTGTTGCGTCGCTCGGATATCTGCGACATCATGAAGCGCCGGTGTTTGTGGGGGTAAGCGATGTCCAACAGGTTCACGCAATACATTCTGGCCGCGATGGTGCTGGGCATCGTCATGGGCTCGGCGATCTACAACTTCCTGCCGGACACGCGTGCCGATTGGGCCTCCTCCATCAACCTGATCGCCATGATGTTCCTGCGCCTGATCAAGATGATCATCGCGCCCCTGGTGTTCGCGACCCTGGTCGGCGGTATCGCCCATATGGGCTCGGGCTCCAAGCTCGGCCGCATCTTCGCCAAGACCATGGGCTGGTTCGTCAGCGCGTCCTTCGTCTCGCTGCTGCTCGGCCTGATCATGGTCAATCTGCTGCAGCCCGGCGCCAACTTCCCCGGCACGCTGCCGGCGGCCGGCCAATCGACCGGCCTGCCGGTCTCGGCTTTCTCCATCGAGAAATTCCTCACCCATCTGATTCCGACCTCGATCGCCGATGCGATGGCGCAGAACGAGATCCTGCAGATCGTGATCTTCGCCGTGTTCTTCTCGGTGGCGATGGGCGCGATGCCGGAACGCTCCAAGTCGATCCTGGCGCTGATCGACGACGTCGGCCACATCATGCTGAAGGTGACGAGCTACGTCATGCTGTTCGCCCCGCTCGCAGTGTGGGCAGCGATCACCGCGACGGTGGCCAAGAACGGTCTGGCCGTGCTGTGGAAGCTCGTCGTGTTCATGGGCGGCTTCTATCTCTCGCTGGCGATCCTGTGGACCATCCTGGTCATCGTCGGCTTCATCGTGATCGGTCCGCGCTACAGCCATCTCTTGAAGCTGGTCCGCGAGCCATTGATGATCGCGTTCTCGACCGCGAGCTCGGAGGCGGCCTATCCGAAGACGCTCGAGGCGCTCAACCGCTTCGGCGCCTCGTCGCGAATCTCCAGCTTCGTGCTGCCGCTCGGTTATTCCTTCAATCTCGACGGCACGATGATGTACTGCACTTTCGCGGCCGTCTTCATCGCGCAGAGCTATCACATCGACATGCCGCTCGGCACCCAGCTCGCGATGCTGGCGACGCTGATGATCACCTCCAAGGGCGTCGCCGGCGTGCCGCGCGCCTCTCTCGTCGTGATCGCCTCGACGCTGGCGCAGTTCAACATTCCCGAGGCGGGCCTCCTGATGATCATGGGCATCGACACCTTCCTCGACATGGGCCGCAGCGCCACCAACGTGATCGGCAACACGCTTGCGACCTCGGTCGTGGCCAAATGGGAAGGCGAGCTCGGCCCCGAGCACGAGCTTGGCCCCGGCGATGTCGTGCCCGACGACATGGTCCCGGGCGAGGTGCCCGCGATGGCCGGCCATGGATAGGAGCGGGCCATGGGCCGGACATTGGCGAGGCCGCTGACTTCAGGCGTCCTCTTATTCGCCGCATCGTTGCTCGCGATCTCCGTGTTCGCGACGTCGGCGCTCGCCCAGACCGCCAGCGAAGGGCTCAGCCCGACGCTGTCGGCCATCAAGTCGGCGCACACCGTGCGGCTCGGCTATCGCGAGAGCTCGCCGCCGTTCTCGTTCCTCGACCAGTCGGGGCGGCCGATCGGCTACAGCCTCGAGCTGTGCGAAGCCATCGTCGAGGAGATCGGCGTCGAGGTCGATGACCCCAATCTCAGGATCGACTACGTCAAGGTCACCTCGGACGACCGCATCGACGCCGTGCTCCAGAACAAGATTGATCTCGAATGCGGCTCGACCACGGCCAATGCCGAGCGCGGCAAGCGCGTCGCCTTCTCGCCGCTGATGTTCGTCGCCGGCACCAAGCTGATGGTGCCGAAGGCCTCGGCCGTCGGTGCGGTCACCGATCTCACGGCCAGGACCGTGGTGGTGACCAAGGGCACCACCAACGAGCAGGCGATGCATGCGGCCGACAAGAAGTTCTCGCTCGGCCTCAACATCGTCACCGCGCCGGACCACGAGCAATCGTACCAGATGCTCGCCGACGGCAAGGCCGATGCGTTCGCGACCGACGACATCCTGCTGTTCGGCCTGATCGCGCGCCACAAGGCGCAGGACAAGTTCCGCGTCACCGGCGACTATCTGTCCTACGATCCCTACGGCATCATGTTCAGGAAAGGCGAGCCGCAACTCGCGGCCGTGGTCGAGCGCGCCTTCCGCAAGCTCGGCTCCAACCGCGACCTCGTCCCGCTCTACAACAAATGGTTCACCGCAAGGCTGCCCACAGGCGAGCGCCTGAACGTGCCGATCTCGCTGCAGCTGGAGGAAGCGTTCAAGGCGATGGACGATTCCCCCAGCGCGAATAATTAGCGGAGAACTCTCTTACCCTCCCCTGGAAGGGGAGGGTCGATCGCGCGCAGCGCGAGCGGGGTGGGGTGATCTCTCCACACGGGCAGCTTGCGAGGTGGAGAGACTGTCACCCCACCCCGTCTCGCATCGCTGACGCGCTGCAAGCCGACCCTCCCCCTCCAGGCCCCCTCCAGGGAGGGTGGGCACCAGTGTCGGGCTGCTATTCTTTGCCGCTCTTCCCAAACACCCGATCCAGCGCCGCGTCATACGTCGCCTGCACCAGAGCCGGATGCAGCGTGCCCAGCGCCTCCATCATCACGCCGGAATTGATCTCGAGCACCTTCCATTCGCGATTCACGCGAACCACGTCGATTGAAGCAAAGACGATGCCGATGGCGCGCGCGGCATCGATCGCGAGCTTCACGCAAGTCCCGCGGACCTCGCCGTCCTCCAGCAGCACCGGCTTTGCGCCGGCATCGAGATTGTGCCGCCAATCCGAGCCGCGCTGCTTGCTGTAGACGATGCGGGGGGCATCATCGAGCAGCACCACGCGGACCTCCTCCTCGATCGCGACATAGGGCGAGATCACGAGCCCCGTGCTCATCGAAAAGACCTCGCCGGCCGCGTGGTCGAGCTCCGCCTCGGTCGTGACCTTGAACACTGATCGCCCCGATGTCCCCTCGTTCGGCTTCACCACCACGCCTTGCGGATTTTGTGCAAGCAGCGCCAGCATCCCCTCGCGCCAATCGGCGCCGGCGACATGCACGCCCAGCTTCGGGTTGAGGAAGAGCCGATGCGGAACGCAGGGCACTTCCGCCAGCGTCAGCGCCTCGGCGGTGGCAGATTTGTCGTTGGCGAGGCGGTGGGCGATGGCGCTGTTGAGGCCGATGTCGTAGCCGAAGGCAAAGTGGCGCCGCGGTCCCCGGCGCATCGCGATGAGCCAGCCGCCGGAGCGGACATCGACCGCGATGCCCCGCGCCGCGCAATAGCGCCTGATCGCCTGAACGAAGATCCGCTCGCCGCTTGTCATGGTGTTTCGTCGTTCCTGTCGCCAAAAGCCGCAAAAATGCGGATATCGGCGCCAAACCGGGTGAAAATCAGAGCTATTCTTAATGAAATTCCCGCGAGCGCGGCGGAAATTAAGTGCTGTCATGATGCCCAGAAGGGAAAAGAAATTATCCTCAGCGCGGGCCAGGCAGCGGATTTCTTAATGATGTGATCAGTTCTGCCGCAAATGCCGATTTGACCGGCATCAATTGCATCCGAAACGAGGTTGATTATTGGTCTCAATGGCGTAGATCACACACGCGAAATCCTCCGCCATGGCAAATGGTGACCGCCCCGATTCAGGGCCGGGCAACGCTTTTGCCCTAAAACCGCAGCTATTCGGAATATCGAAAATCATGAGCGCGTTTTACCGAGAGAAGGTTCTTTCCGTCCACCACTGGACCGACACGCTGTTCAGCTTCCGCGCCACCCGCGATACCGGCTTCCGGTTCCAGAACGGCCAGTTCGCCATGATCGGCCTCGAGGTCGATGGCCGTCCGCTGCTGCGCGCCTACAGCATGGCGAGCGCCAACCACGAGGAAGAGCTCGAGTTCTTCTCGATCAAGGTGCAGGACGGTCCGCTGACCTCGCGCCTGCAGAAGATCAAGGAAGGCGACACCATCCTGGTCGGCCGCAAGGCGACCGGCACGCTGATCACCGACAACCTGCTTCCCGGCAAGCGGCTGATGCTGCTCTCGACCGGCACCGGCCTTGCGCCCTTTGCCAGCCTGATCAAGGACCCCGAGGTCTACGACCAGTTCGAGTCCATCGTGCTGGTGCATGGCTGCCGCCAGGTCTCCGAGCTCGCCTATGGCGAGAAGCTGGTTGCCACCCTGCGCGAGGATGAGCTGTTCGGCGAGCTGCTTGCGGACAAGCTCGTCTATTATCCGACCGTGACCCGCGAGCCGTTCCGGAACCGCGGCCGCATCACCGATCTCATCAACTCCGGGCAGATCTTCAACGACATCGGGCAAGGCCCGCTCGACATCGCAACCGACCGCATCATGATGTGCGGCAGCCCGGCGATGCTCGAAGAGCTGAAGGCGATGTTCGAGAGCCGCGATTTCGTCGAAGGCAGCGGCAATAAGCCCGGCCATTTCGTGATCGAGAAGGCGTTCGTCGAGCGGTAAGCGCCGGTGAAGATGTGGCGTGATCGCGCGCCACACTCAACTCGTCGTCCCGGGCTGATAGCGCTCAACTCAGCCGTCGTCCCGGACCAGCGCGCCCAAAGCGCGCGCCGATCCGCGACCCATAGCCACAGGGAGTGGTTATGCGACGACTCGGGGTGACAGCCTTCTCAGCCACGAAATCCCGTGGTTATGGATCCCGGGCCTGCGCTTAAGCTTGCCCGGGATGACCGCCGCTTTGTGGGCACTAGGGCCTATCCACATCCCCTCTGCTGCACTGCAAAAGCCTGTCCTCTCGGCGGATTGATCTGCGCCAGCCGAATTCGCTAGCCTGAAACAAGGGCGGCGTCATATCCGTATGACAGGCGCGGGCGTATCGTGACGCCTTGCTGGCGAGAGGATCGGAAACGTGGCCGACGACAACAAGACACATGCATCCCCCAAACGTCTGCCGCTGGCGGAGGAGGGGATCATGGAAACCCTGCTGCTGCCCTTCTCGCCGCGCTTCATCGTGCTGACGATCTGCGCGGTGGTCACCGCGCTCCTGATCGGCATCGGTATCGCCGACCGCAAGATCTTCGACATCCTGCTGATTCCGATCCTGATCTTCGGCGCGCTGACGCTGCTCGGCATCCGCGATCTCCTGCAGAAGAGCCACGCGGTGCTGCGCAACTATCCGATCTCCGCGCATATCCGCTTCCTGCTCGAAGAGATCCGGCCCGAGATGCGGCAGTATTTCTTCGAGAGCGAGAAGGACGGCATGCCGTTCTCGCGCGACACCCGCGCGGTGGTCTATCAGCGCGCCAAGATGGAGCTCGACAAGCGCCCGTTCGGCACCCAGGAGGACGTCTATCGCGAGGGTTACGAGTGGATGCATCACTCGGTTTCGCCGAAGGCGCATGCCAAAGAAAAATTCCGTGTCGTGATCGGTGGGCCTGATTGCGCAAAGCCCTATTCGGCCTCGGTGTTCAACATCTCGGCGATGAGCTTCGGCGCGCTCAGCCCGAATGCGGTGCGGGCATTGAACGCCGGCGCCAGGAAGGGCGGCTTCGCGCACGATACCGGCGAGGGCGGCGTCAGCCCCTATCACCGCGAGATGGGCGGCGACATCATCTGGGAGATCGGCTCCGGCTATTTCGGCTGCCGTCATCTCGACGGCAGCTTCGATCCCGAAGCGTTCGCGCGCGTCGCCGGCGACGACCAGATCAAGATGGTCGAGCTCAAGATCAGCCAGGGCGCCAAGCCCGGCCATGGCGGCGTGCTGCCGGCGGCCAAGGTCTCCGAGGAGATCTCCAAGATCCGAGGCGTCGCCATGGGCGAGGACTGCATTTCACCGGCCTCGCACCGCGCCTTCTCGACGCCGGTCGGCATGATGCAGTTCGTCGCGGAGATGCGGCGCCTGTCCGGCGGCAAGCCGGCCGGCTTCAAGCTGTGCATCGGCCATCCCTGGGAATTCCTGGCGATCTGCAAGGCGATGATCGAGACCGGGATCTATCCCGATTTCATCGTCATCGACGGCAATGAGGGCGGTACCGGCGCGGCGCCGCTGGAGTTCATGGATCATCTCGGCATGCCGATGCGCGAGGGCGTCAATTTCGTCCACAACGCGCTGGTCGGCATCAATGCGCGCGACCGCATCAAGATCGGCGCCTCCGGCAAGATCGCCACCGCCTTCGACATGGCACGCGCGATGGCGATCGGCGCCGATTGGTGCAATTCGGCGCGCGGCTTCATGTTCTCACTCGGCTGCATCCAGTCGCTAAGCTGCCACACCGACCGCTGCCCGACCGGCGTGGCGACGCAGGACCCGACACGGGCGCGAGCGCTCTACGTGCCGCTCAAGATCGACCGCGTGCACAATTATCACCACGCCACGCTGCACTCGCTGACCGAGCTGATCGCCGCGGCCGGGCTCGAACATCCGCAGCAGCTGCGGCCGATCCATTTCAGCCAACGGACGTCGACGACCCAGGTGAAGTCCTTCGCGCAGCTCTATCCGGCACTGCGTCCGGGCGAGCTGCTCGAAGGCACGGAAGACCCGCGCTTCCGCGACGCCTGGCAGATGGCGCGTGCCGAGACGTTCCAGCCGGCGTTGTGAGATGCGACCCCCCGGGGCTGCTGTAGGCCGGGGGCGTCAAATTGACGAGAGCGGAGGGTGGGTTTAACGTCTGGTTCAACTTTGGGTGTAGATTCGCCCCATGGACGAACGACGCGACAAAGCCCGACATCGCGTGCTGAAGGCCGGAACGATCGAGTTCGGCGGCGGCGCGATCGACTGCACCGTTCGCAATCTCTCCGATGCCGGCGCCGCACTCGACGTCACCAGCCCGGTCGGCATTCCCGATCATTTCACCCTGTTCGTCCAGGCCGACGGCAGGCATCTGCGCTGCACCGTGGTCTGGCGCAAGGAAAAGCGCATCGGGGTGCGGTTCGGGTAGGGGGCTTGGCTCGAGCTCTCACCGCCTATTCAGCTGTCGTCCCGGACAAGCGCAGCTCTCGACAACGCGTAGCGTTGCCGAGGGTAGATCAGCGCGCGCTTGGGGCGCGCTTGTCCGGGACGACGAGAGAAGTTACTCACGCCGCCGCCTGCTCGCCGCGCCGGCTGGCCAAAATCTTGTCGATCCGCCGCCCGTCGAGATCGACCACCTCGATGTGCCAGCCGCCGAAATCGAAGGTGTCGCCGACATCGGGCAGCTTGTTGAACTGTTGCAGCACGAGGCCCGCGACCGTGTTGTAGCGATGCGGCGGCAGATCGATGCCGAGCAGTTCGCCGAACTCGTCGACCGGCATCCAGCCGGAGATCAGCAGCGAGTCGTCCTCGCGCCTGATGAAGGCCGGCTCGGGCGGTCCCTCCTCGGAATGAAAGGCACCGACGATCGAGTAGAGGATGTCGGCGGCCGTCACCATGCCTTCGAAGGCACCGTATTCGTCATAGACGAGCCCGACGTGAACCGGCGCCGCTTTCAGGATGGTCAACACGTCGCGCGCATCCGCCGACACCGGGATGCCGGGCGCCTCGCGCACCAGCGCGCGCAAGTCCGGGTTGCGTTCGTTCATATAGGCGACCAGCAGGTCCTTGGCCTGCAGCACGCCGATCGGCTTGTCGCGGTCGCCGTCGGAGACCGGAAAGCGCGAATGCGGGCTCTTGGCGATGATCTCCTGGATGGCGGCGGGATCGTCGTTCAGGTCGATCTCGTCGACCTCGGTGCGCGGGGTCATGACCGCGCCGACCGGCCGGTCCCCGAGCCGCATCACGCCGGCGATCATCTCCTTCTCGCCGGGCTCGAGCACGCCCGCGCTCTCGGCCTCGCTGACGAGGTGATGGATCTCGTCCTCCGAGACCTTCTCCTCGGCCTTGCCGCCGCGGCCGAGCAGGGCGAGGATCAGCTTGCCGGAGACGTCGAGCAGAAAGACGAGCGGCAGCGATATTTTCGCAAGCGCATGCATCGCCGGCGCGACCCGCACTGCGATGCTTTCAGGGTCGCGTAGCGCCACCTGCTTCGGCACCAGCTCGCCGACGATCAAGGTGGCGTAGGTGATGAGCGTGACCACGATGCCGACGCCGACGATGTCGGCAATGCCGGAGGACAGGCCGAGCTCGAGCAGCCATTGCGTCAGCCGCTGCCCGAGCGTCGCGCCGGAGAACGCGCCGGAGAGCACGCCGACCAGCGTGATGCCGATCTGCACCGTCGAGAGGAACTTGCCGGGATCGGCCGCCAGCACCAGCGCCCGCTCGGCGCCGCGCACGCCCTTGGCGGCGAGCAGCGACAGCCGCGCTGGACGCGACGACACCACGGCGAGCTCGGACATGGAGAGCAGACCGTTGATGACGATCAGGACGACGACGATGACGAGTTCGAGCGAGAGCATTGACGTTCCGGAGGTAAGCAAGTGCGGCCGGGTGCCGGCGCAAGCCATTGATATAGGTATTCGGTGCGGAAGTGCTGGCAATTCCGCGCATTCGGCGGCCCGAAGGGAACCCATCCGATAGCGTGTTCCAGGCAGGCCGCGACGCCACCCCGCGGAACTACGGAGCCTTGCTTAACGAGCCCTTAGTGCACGTCGGCTAGTTTTCGATATTGCAGAAAAATAGTCGAGGACCTGAGGATGCGGATCGGAAAGCTTTTTGCGCTGTCGATGCTGACGGTGACGGTATTTGCAGTCATTCTCGGCGCGGAGGTGCTGATACCCCAGACGCGCATCTTCACGAACCGCTCCGACGCGATCAAGACGGTCGATGCCTTTGGCGCGACGCTGCTGGCAAGCCAGCACGTCGCCAGCCTTCGCGCTCCCTATATCGGACCGATTTTCCAGGAAGGCGCCGCAACGCCGGCGCAGCTCGAAGCTGCCTCGAAGGCGACAAAAACTGCCGATGCGGGCTTCGAGGCCGCAAGGCGCGCCGTCATGGTGCTGGATGACGGCGGCGCGATTGCCGAGAATCTCGACCGTGCCGCGCGGCGGCTGAAAGACATCACGACCGCGGCCGATCGTGCGATGAGCGTTCCTCTCGCGGCGCGCGACAGCGCCGCGACCAAGGGCTTCCTGCCCGGCGTTGCCGAGGTCCTCGCCAATCTCGAGCCTGTCATGAACCGGCTCGAGGCGAAGGTCATCAACGCCGATTCCTCGCTTGCGGCGCTGTTGAGCCTGGCGCGAACGGCGCAGGACCTGCGCGTTTCGGCCGGTAGCCGCGCCGCCACCCTCTCCCCGGCGCTCTCCACGCGGCGCCCGCTCACCGCGGCCGAACTGACGCTGATGGACCGCATGCAGGGACGCGTGGAGGCCGACCGCGAGCGCATCGAGGCCGGTCTCGAGCAGCTCGGAAATCCCGTCCGCATCGCCGCCGCACTGAAGGCGGCAACGGATTCCTATTTCGGACAGGCCGCAATTGCCGTGGACAAGGAGCTTCCTGCAGCCCGGAGTGACGGAAAGTACGGTGGCAGCGCCGACGAGCTGGCGAAGGTCATCGTGCCGGCCATCCAGATGTTCTACGGCGTGCGCGACGCTGCGCTGGCGGAAGCTGCCGAGCGTGCCTCGGCCGCGCGCGACGGCGCGCTGGCGATGCTCGCGCTCGCCGGCGTCGCCGTACTGGCCCTGCTCGGCACGCTCGGCGGCGTGACCATGATGCTGCGCAGGCGCGTGGTGACACCGCTCGGCCGGATCGCCGATGTGATCGGAGCGCTCGCCGCCGGGCAGCACGAGGTCGAGATTCCCGCGACGGGCCGCAGCGACGAGATCGGCCAGGTCGCCGGCTCGCTCCAACATTTCAAGGATTCGCTGCTCGCCAAGAAGTCCGCCGACGAGGCCGCCGCGGTCGAAGCGGACGCGAAGCTGAAGCGCAGCCAGCGCATGGATCAGATCGCGCGCGAGTTCGAAGCCATGATCGGCGACGTCATCAACACCGTCTCGTCGGCATCCTCGGAACTGGAAGCCTCCGCGGGAACGCTGACGAGCACGGCCGCGCAATCGGAAACGGTCACGGCGACCGTCGCCGCGGCCTCCGAGCAGGCCTCCACCAACGTGCAGACCGTTGCCGCTGCGGCCGAGGAGATGGCCTCGTCGGTCGACGAGATCGGCCGCCAGGTCCAGGATTCCGCACGCATCGCCGGCGAGGCGGTGCAGCAGGCCGGGCGGACCAACGAGCATGTCGGCGAGCTCGCCAGGGCCGCGGGCCGGATCGGCGACGTCGTCGAGCTCATCAGCCAGATCGCGGGCCAGACCAATCTTCTGGCGCTCAATGCCACCATCGAGGCGGCGCGCGCCGGCGAGGCCGGTCGCGGCTTCGCTGTCGTCGCCTCCGAGGTCAAGGCGCTGGCCGAGCAGACCGCCAAGGCCACCGGCGAGATCAGCCAGCAGATCGCAGGGATTCAGGCCGCGACCGAAGATTCCGTCGGCGCGATCAAGGCGATCGGCGACACCATCTCCCGCATGTCCGAGATCGCGTCGGCCATCGCCGCGGCGGTCGAGGAGCAGGGCGCGGCGACGCGCGAGATCTCACGCAACGTGCAGCAGGCCGCGCGCGGCACCCAGCAGGTCTCCGCCAGCATCGTCGACGTGCAGCGCGGCGCCAGCCAGACCGGATCGGCCTCCTCCAACGTGCTCGCATCGGCAAGGTCGCTTTCGGGCGAAAGCAGCCGTCTCAAGACCGAGGTCGGAAAATTCCTCGATGCGATCCGCGCGGCGTAACAAGGTCATTGTGCCAGGAACGCGCTTCACCTAGACTTGCATCCGGGGGATGTCGCAGCCTCCCCGTGAAGTGGTGATCCCACGCAAGCGCTGCTCGCTTATCCATGGAGCGAGCAATGGACGGGATCGCAATCGAGCTTCCGCTTTTTCTGTTGGCCACCTTCGCCGGCGCGTTCGTCGCCGGCCTCTCCGGCTTCGCCTTCGGCCTGGTCGCGGCATCGCTGTGGCTTTACGTGCTGACGCCGCTCCAGAGCGCCAGCCTGATCGTCGGCTTCGGCCTTCTGGTGCAGGGCTATTCGGTCTGGAAGCTGCGCAGCGCACTCGACTGGCACCGGCTGTGGTCCTTCATCGTCGGTGCAGTCATCGGTGTGCCGGCCGGGGTGTCGCTGCTGACCTGGGCCGATCCGAAGAATGTCCGCATCGCGGTCGGTGCAATCCTGATCGCCTATAGCCTCCATGCATTCTTCCGGCCGCAGCTCAAACTCGCGGCCGTCGTGCCACCGGCTGCCGACGTGACGGTCGGTTTCGTCAACGGCCTGCTCGGCGGGCTGACCGGCCTTGCCGGCATCCTCGTCACCATCTGGTGCAATTTGCGCGGCCTGCCCAAGGACGCGCAGCGCGCCACGTTCCAGCCGGTCGCCGTCGTGGTGTTCGCCATGGCGGCGTTCTGGCTCGGTGCCAAGGGATCGCTCACATCAGACACGGCGAAGCTGTTCGCGCTCGGCCTGCCGTTTCTGTTCGCCGGAACGTGGCTCGGGCTGAAACTGTTCGGCCGGATCGACGAGGCCGCGTTCCGCAAGATCGTGCTGGCGCTGCTGTTCGTCTCGGGTGTTGCGCTCCTGTTCTGAGCTGCGGGCTCAGAACTCCCCGTGCAGCCGCCCCGAGAACACCGACACCGGTCCGCGGTCGGCGTTGTAGGCGGGGTTGACGATGAGCTGGTAGTCGGCGGTGAGGGTGATGCTCTTGTTCACCGCGTAGGCGTAATAGGTTTCGAGGATGCGCTCCTTGCGGTAGTTCAGCGCGCCGTCGCCGACGAGGACACCGAGGCCGCCGGCGGCGAGGAAGTCGCGATAATCCTGCGAGATTGCGTTGATCGCACCGCCGACGCCGATCACGTCGTCCGGCCTTCCCCAGCGCGCGCCCTTGATCGACAATCCCGCGGACAGGCTGCGATGAATGTCGGTGAAGGCCAGCGTTTCGGACTTGCCATCGTTCCAGCTCCAGCGGCCGAACAGCCCGACATCGTCGGTGATTGCCTGCTCGAGGTTGAGCACATAGCCGTACTTCAGGCGGCCGCGCCGGGTCTGCGCGATGTCGAGATTGAGCGCGGGATTGTTCAGCGTTTCGCGGAAGCTGCCCATATTGGCGCTGTCGAGCCAGCCGATGGTCCTGAGCTTGCCGGGCTGGCCGAGCAGCGAAAAGCGAGTCTCGAGCTCGAGCAGATATTGACCGCGCTCCCCGACCCTGGTGTCGAAGTGATTGGAGTTGGACTCGGAGACCATCAGGAAATAGCCGCCGCGCAGCGCCCATTGCTTCTGGTTGAGTTCGGCGGTGACGCCGTAGGTGAGGCCGACCTTGTCGGCGGAATAGTCGAAGGCGCCGGGCGCCCAGATCGACCAGTTCATGAAATCCCGGCGCGTGTCCTTGGCGTAGGCGTTGCCGTCGAACACGTCGACCACCGGAAACTTGCCGGCCTGAATCGTGAGGCGCGACACGTCGACCTTCTGTCCCAGCTGCAACTGACTGCTCGCAAGCTCCTCCTGCTCGCCGCCGAAGCCAAACGTCTGGCGTACGAACAGGCGCGAGGTGTTGTAGTGCGGGTAGGGGAAGTTCGACTTCTGCGCCTCGCCGTTCGGGAAGCCGGCCGCACCGACCGTGTCGTTCAGTCCAAATCCCTGCAGCAATTCGGGATTGTAATAGACCTCGCCGCCGTCCCACAGCCGTGCGTTCAGGAACAGGCTGTTACTCCACGTCGCCTTGGCCTGCCGCGACGGCGACAGTGAATTCGGTCCGGTATAGAGCGCGGGGAACGATGGATAGCCTTGCGGCAGATAGGTGCTCTGGCCGTGGATCTCCCAGCGATCCGATTCCGTGTCGATCAGCGAGCTCTTCGGGTTATAGCTCGGCATGCCCGGCCAATCGACCTTGCGGTTGAGGCCGAGCCTGACCTGCTGCAAGTCGAGCGACGAGGAGGTGTATTGCGCGCCCGTGGAGAAGGCGACGTGGGCGCTATCGAAGCGGCTGTAGAGATATTCGAGCCGCGCGCTCCAATGCGGCGCGAAACCGTATTCGACGCCGGCGCCGGCAGTCCAGCCGGGACGTGTGTTGAGGATCTTCGGGATTTCGGCGCCGGAGGCCGGCGCGTCGAAATAGCGCTCGCCCATCCAGGCAAAGCCGCCGGTGGCATAGACGAGCCACGGACCGCTGGTGTAGCCGACGCGCCCGCGCAGGCTCGCAGTGTAGTCCCATTGCTGCGTGACGGTGTTGGCGGGCGTCGCCAGGAACGAGACGATCGAGTTAGAGGTGATGTAGTTGGGAAATGTGAAATCGCCCTCGACGCCGACCAGCAAGCCGGAGTTGAGCCGGTAATTGTAGCCAGCCTGCACGCCGCCGATCATGCCGCTGAAGACGCCGCTGTCGCTGAGTGCGGCGCCGTCGTTCAGCGCAAAGTGCGACGAGCCGCGGCCATAGCCGGCATGCGCGCCGATATAGAGGCCGGTCCAGTCATAGACCGCTCTCAAGGCCGGCGCCTTCAGCGGCAGATCGGCCGCGCGGCCGGCAGTCGGAAAAGCCAGCACGCCTGTGGCAATCGCCGCGGCCGTTCGCAAGCACCGATGTTTGTGACCTCTCAACGCCAAAACGCACGCCCCCAAACGCGAATGTGTCCCACCCGCCGCAATATCCCTGCCGCGTCGCGGCGATTCTGTCATCAGGCCTTGGCGATCGAGGCGACCGGCCGAGATGATCTCGATTCGCCCCGACGTCGTCCCAAGTTCCTGAACCTGCGACAAACCTTATTGCGATTAATTCGCAATAGCAACTGATGCGCATCGCCGCAGAGGAGAGTTCGCACCGCTGTGTGACGCGGCTGCAACAAAATCTGGGAGCCCAAAACAGATGACCCCGCCCGGGGGGACGCCGGGCGGGGTCGGGGGCACGACACGGGGTGGATGAGGCGCCCGTGTCGGACGCGGGATCCACGTGGAGATCGGCCTCAGGTACGCAGGATCAGTAGCAGGTGCGAACGCGGCCGACGTACTGGCCGAAGGCGTTGTACTGCGCGACCCAGCCGCAGCGGTGATAGCCGTAATAATAGGGGTCGTTGCTGGCGGCGATCGCGGAGCCGACGACGGCGGCGGTGGCGATGCCGGCACCGACACCCCAGACCCAGCCGGGCTGCTTGGCTTCGGCCGAGGTGGTGGTGGATGCGATGCTGCCGGTAACCGCGAGGGCAGCGAGAGCTGCGGCGGCAATCTTGGTCTTGATCGACATGTGAAACTCCATCCGGGGTTGAGGCGGTCCGTTGTGGCCCGCGTGCCCAGTTGGACGGAGGCTCCTCGCGTCCGGTTCGAAGAGCGCAAATGTGCGCGCGAAGACGCGATCTTTCCTGAATGAATCCAGGAAGATACCGGCTAGCCCAGGGGGCCCTTGGCAAGCCTGTTCACGTCGAAGTTATCGACCTCGCCCAACAGCTCGCAGAACGCCGTCGCACCCTGGTCGAGCAGCTGCTCGCCCTTCTCAGGATGGGCCAGCGTCGCGTTGCCGACGGCACCGCTGGCGTTGAGATCCTGCGCCTGCCAGGCGAACGGCGCCGGCCGCTGCGTCGACAGCCAGCGATATTGCTGCTCGATCGCGATACTGCTTGCGGGAAAGTCGGCGACCGCATCCTTGCGCACCTGATTCGGATAGCGCGCCAGCATGATCGAGGTCTCGACGGCGCCGCCGTGAATGCCGTGGCGCACCTCATCGGTCGGGAACAGCTTGTCGGCGCCTGAGAGCCGCGACCACGACGTCGTCACCACGAACAGCTTGTGATGTGCGCGAAGGTCCTGCGCGACCAGCATCATCGCCGCGCTGTTGCCGCCATGGCTGGTGACGATGACGAGCTTCCTCACGCCGCGGCGTGCAACGTCTTCGCCGATCGCGGTCCATTTCCTCAGCGCTATCTCGGTCGGCAGCGTCTGCGTGCCCGGATAGTCGATATGCTCGGTGGAAATCCCCACCCGTTCGACCGGGAGGAAACTTGCCGGAACGGTCGCGGGCAACAGCTGCCGCACGCGTGCCAGGTAAGCGTCCGCGATCAGCACGTCCGTCGTCAGTGGCAGATGCGGGCCGTGCTGCTCGGTTGCCGCCAGCGGCAGCACCGCGATCCAGCGCGACACTTCGCCCGGGCTCGCATGAGCCCAGTCGATGTCGATCCAGTCGCGGGAGGGCGTCATCGAGGTTTCCATGCCCGAATTTGTCACGTAATTTGCGGTATGAGGGGATGCGGGCCCGGCCGGCTCGCATCCCCTGATGTCATGCGGTTTTATCGCGTTGCCTTCACTTGAACCAGCCACGATCGACGGAGTGCCATCATGCCCCCCTTTCATCTGCGACGAGCGTTAATTGCGGGCTTGTTGGCCGCTGTCGCCTCCTTTGCGCCGGCGCGCGCCGAAACGCTGGACAAGGTCACCTTCGGCACCAACTGGGTCGCCGAGGCCGAGCATGGCGGCTTCTTCCAGGCGGTCGCCGACGGCACCTACAAGAAATATGGCCTCGACGTCACCATCGTCCCCGGCGGTCCCAACGAGAACAACCGGATGCTGCTGATCGCCGGCAAGATCGATTTCTTCATGGCCGCGAACACGCTGATGTCGTTCGACGCCGTCGCCAACAACGTTCCCGTCGTCAGCATCGCCGCGGTGTTCCAGAAGGATCCGCAGGTGATGCTGACGCAGCCCGACGCCAAGGTCGCCAAGATCGAGGACCTCAAGCCGCTGACGCTGTTCGTCTCCAAGGAAGGCATGACCAGCTATTTCCAATGGCTGAAGTCCGAATACGGCTTCAGCGAGAAGAACGTCCGCCCCTATAATTTCAATCCGCAACCCTTCATCGCCAATCCCAAGAGCGCCATGCAGGGTTACGTCACCTCCGAGCCCTTCGCGGTCGAGAAAGCCGCCGGCTTCAAGCCCAACGTGCTGCTGCTCGCCGATTACGGCTTCAACACCTATTCGACGCTGATCGAGACCCGCCGTGAGATCGTCGAGAAGAAGCCTGACCTGGTCCAGCGCTTCGTCGATGCCTCCATGATCGGCTGGTACAACTACATCTACCGCGACAATTCCGCCGGCAATGCCCTGATCAAGCAGCTCAACCCGGAGATGACCGACGATCTCTTGGCCTATTCCGTCGCCAAGATGAAGGAGCACGGCATCGTCGATTCCGGCGACAGCTTGAAGAACGGCATCGGCGCCATGAGCGACGAGCGCTACGCATCCTTCTTCAACAAGATGGTCAAGGCCGGCGTCGTGAAGGCCGATCTCGACTTCCGCAAATCCTATACGCTGCGCTTCGTCAACAAGGGCGTCGGCGTCGAGCTGCGCCCGAACAAGCCGTAACGGATGTCGAGCTTGGGAACGCGGGTGCGGCTGGGGCCCACCTCTCCCCCTTGGGGAGAGGTGAGGGACGCCGTTCGACCGAGTCTCACCGGCGCGCGATGACAGAGAGCAAAACCTCGCCCGCCGTCGAGGCCAGCCTGACGGCTCTCGCCGTCAGCCTGCGCGGCGTGACGAAGGTCTACGATAACGGCGTGATGGCGCTCGGCCCGTTCGACCTTGCGGTCCGCAAGGGCGAGTTCATCTCGCTGCTGGGCCCGTCCGGCTGCGGCAAGTCGACGGTGTTGCGGCTGATCGCCGAGCTCAGCGCGCCGTCATCGGGCACGGTGCGGGTGGCACGGCACGAGGGCGTGCCGCAGCCGGGCCAAGTTCTGCCAGGTCACGGCATCGGCTTCGTGTTCCAGGAGCCCACGCTGATGCCCTGGGCCAACGTCCGCGAGAACGTGCGGCTGCCGCTGAAGCTCGGCGGCGTGCCGAAGGCGGAGGGACGCGCGCGTGCCGACGCGGCGCTGGCGAGTGTCGGCCTTGCCGATTTCGCCGACGCCTTTCCGCGCGAGCTCTCCGGCGGCATGAAGATGCGGGTGTCGCTGGCGCGTGCGCTCGTCACCGATCCCGATATCCTCCTCATGGACGAGCCGTTCGCCGCGCTCGACGAGATCACGCGCTTCCGCCTCAACAACGATCTGCTCGCGCTGTGGCGGTCCCTGCGCAAGACCGTCATCTTCGTCACCCATTCGGTGTTCGAATCGGTCTATCTGTCGCAGCGCGTCGTGGTCATGACGGCGCGGCCCGGCCGCATCCAGGCCGACATCCGCATCGAGGCGGTGGAGCCGCGGGCTGAGGAGTTTCGCACCTCGGCGGCCTATTCCGATTATTGCCGAAGAGTGTCCGCCGCGCTGGCGCCGTCCTATTCGGAGCAGTCGACGCTATGAGCGCGCAAGCTCCTGTGCCCGCAAATTCGTCCCATGCCAAACGCGCGATGCGCTTCGTGCTGCCCGTCATCGTCTTCGCAGCCGGCCTCCTTGCCTGGGAACTCGTGGTTCGCATCAGGGAGATCCCGCCTTACGTGCTGCCGGCGCCCTCGGTCATCGTGCTGACACTGATCAAGGACTGGGCGGTGCTGTCGCAATCGCTGGCGACCACGCTTGCAACCACGCTCGAAGGTTTTGTCGCCGCCAGCATCGGCGGCATCGCGCTGGCGCTGCTGTTCAACCAGTCGAAATGGGTGGAATATTCGCTGTTCCCCTACGCCATCGTGCTCCAGGTGACGCCTGTCATCGCGATCGCGCCGCTCTTGCTGATCTATCTGGAGCAGCAGACCGCGGTGGTCGTCTGCGCCTTCATCGTCGCATTCTTCCCCGTCTTGTCCAACACCACGCTCGGGCTGAACTCGGTGGACCGCAATTTGGCCGGCCTGTTCCAGCTCTATGGCGCATCGAAGCCGCAAACCCTGCGCTTCCTCAAGCTGCCGGCGGCGCTGCCCTATATCCTCGGCGGCCTGCGCATCGCCGGCGGCCTGTCGCTGATCGGCGCGGTCGTGGCCGAGATCGCGGCCGGAACGGCGGGCGCCGGCTCCGGGCTCGCCTACAGGATCGCCGAATCCGGCTATCGCTTGAACATACCCCGCATGTTCGCAAGCCTGCTTCTGTTGTCGCTGGCCGGGATTGTCATCTATGGGGTGCTGGCGCTAGTTTCCCACCTCGTTTTACGGCGCTGGCATGAGAGCGCGCTTGGAAAGGAAAACTGATGGCTGCCGGTTCGATTTCGTCCGAAAAGATCGACCTTCTGATCTATGGGCCGGTGCGGCCGATTCTCGAGAACGGCTTTTCCGATCATTTCGTCGTGCACAAGGCGGAGACGCGCGGCGATCTCGAGCGGCTGACCCCGGCAGTCCGCGACAAGATCCGCGGCGTCGCGGTGACCTACCACACCGTGCGCGCGGACAAGGACTCGCTATCGCAGCTGCCGAAGCTGGAGATGGTGGCGAGCTTCGGCGTCGGCTACGACCACATCGATGCCAAATATGCCGCCGAGCACAACATCGTCGTCACCAACACGCCCGACGTCTTGACCGAGGAGGTCGCCGACGTCGCGATGGGCCTTCTGATCTCGACCTTGCGCGAGTTCATCAAGGCCGACCGCTATGTCCGCTCCGGGCTCTGGCAGACCCAGAACTATCCGCTCAGCGTTGGCTCGCTGCGCGACCGCAAGGTCGGCATCGTCGGCATGGGCCGGATCGGCCAGGCCATCGCGCGCCGGCTCGAGGCCTCACTGGTGCCGGTGGTCTACCACTCCCGCAACCCCTCCAAGGACGTGTCCTACAAGCACTATCCCGACTTGATCGAGATGGCGAAGGCGGTCGACACGCTCGTTGTGATCGTGCCCGGCGGCGCCTCGACCAACAAGATGATCAATGCCGAGGTGCTCAAGGCGCTCGGCCCGCGCGGCGTGCTGGTCAACGTCGCGCGCGGCTCGGTGGTCGACGAGCCCGCGCTGATCCAGGCGTTGAAGTCAGGTACCATTCTCGCCGCCGGGCTCGACGTGTTCGCGGCCGAGCCGAACGTGCCCGACGAGCTCAAGTCCATGCAGAACGTCGTGCTGCTGCCGCATATCGGCTCGGCCTCGGTGGTGACGCGCAACGCCATGGACCAGCTCGTGGTCGACAATCTCAAGGCCTGGTTCGCCGGCAAGGCGCCGCTGACGCCGGTTGCGGAAACGCCGGTCAAGGGGCGCTGATGATCGCTCTTCGCCTTCTCGCATCCGCCGTCGCAGCCTGCCTGGCCGCGGTCGGCGTCGCGCATGCGCAGGATGCGACGAGCCTGAAGAAGCAGATGCCCGGACAATGGGAGCTCTCGACCACCGAGCGCAGCAAGACCTGCGTCGTCACGCTCAAGGGTGACGCGGCGGGGCAGGGATACAAGCTGGAGCTGGAGCCTGCCTGCAAGACCGCGCTGCCTTTTACCAAGGACATCGTCGCCTGGAGCGTGAAGGGCCTCGACATCGTGCGCCTGCAGGATGCGACCGGCGAAGCCGTGATCGACTTCACCGAGGTCGAGGCCGGCATCTTCGAGGGCTTGCGCCAGGGCGAGGGCGTCTACATCCTGCAGGACCTCGCCGCCGCGCGCTCGATGGCCAAGTCGATGGACCAGATGATCGGGGACTGGTCGATGGTGCGCGGCAACGGCCAGCCGATCTGCGGACTGACGCTGACCAACACCGAAGCGGGCCCGGATAATTTCCAGGTCTTCCTCAAGCCGAAATGCGACGCCACGATCGCGCAGTTCAACCCGACGCAATGGCGGCTCGAGCGCGGCCAGATCATCCTGATGTCGAAATCAGGCGACGCCTGGCAGTTCGAGGCCGACGACAACGCGCAGTGGCGCCGCGTCCCCGACACCGCCGATCCCCTGATCATGCTGCGTCAGTAGGTGGCCCGACATTCGTTGCCGCCGAGTGGCGCCACGCGAAAGCGGAACCTGCAGACCGGGCATCTCGTTGACTGACGAGGTAATTTCGTCGGGAGATCCGGCATGGCCAAGCGCGTCCTCGCGATCGGCATCGAACCCGGCAATGCCGACTACAGCGCATTCCCGCAGCTGACGCCGGAGCTCGTGCGCGACTACATCGAGGCGCAGCTGTTGCGCCTGCGCGATCTCGGCTTCGAGGTCACGAGCTGCCTGATCGATCTCGATGTCACCGCCGAAGCCGGCGTGGTCGCGGCGCTGCGCGAGGAGCGCTTCGACTGCATCGTGATCGGCGCCGGCCTGCGCGAGCCCAAGGAGCGCCTGCTGCTATTCGAGAAGGTGCTCAACCTCGTTCATCGTTTGGCGCCGGATGCCGCGATCTGCTTCAACAGCACGCCTGCCGACACCGCCGAGGCGGTGCAGCGCTGGGTGGAGCCCTGACGGGACGGGCCCGGGCCGGCCAAGAACCGCTGATTTTGGAATTCGGTCGGATTTCGAACTTTTTCTCCGTCTCGAGCGACCAAGACGGAATGGTTCAAACTCGATCGGGTTTTGACATGAAATTCGTTGCCCTGGCCTTTTCGTGCCTTCTGCTTGTCGCGATGCCCGCCAGCGCGAATGACACCCGCACCTTCAATGCGATGGTCGCGCTGGCCAATCGCGGCGATGCGGAGGCGCAATATCATGTCGGCATGATGCACAACAACGGCATCGGCACACCGCAGGATCTCAGCCAGGCATTCGAGTGGTTTCAGAAATCGGCTGCGGCCAATGATCCGCTCGGCGCCTATAAGCTCGGCTGTTATTATGACGGGCAGGGCGTGGGCATCGTCGCAACGGATCCGGATCAGGCATTGAAGTACAAGCTTGTTTCTGCCAAGGCCGGTTACGCGCGTGCTCAGCACGATGTCGCTCTCATGTATGACCGGCAAGGGAATTCGGAAGAAGCGCTGAAATGGTGGAAGATGGCGAGCGACCAGGGCCTCCCTAGCGCCCTCTTCAGCCTGTCCCGCGCATATTCTGCAGGAAAGGGAACGCCGAAGGATCTGTCCCTGTCATATGCCTATTTCAAGCTCTCGAAGGTGGCGCCGGCCAAGAATGTCAACGAGATGGCTTCCATGTTGTCCAAGCCGGAGCTGGAGAAGGCCGAGAAACTGGTTGCCGAATGGAAACCGCAACCGACCGCTCTGACGCTGAAGGCCTTCGCCGGCATCACAGCCGCAGAAGACCACTTGAAAGCCGCCAAGAACCAGGCGTTCTGATTTGACCTAGATCAGTCGCAGCCCGCGCAGGCTCGCGTGCCCGTTCTTGCCGACGATGATGTGATCGTGCACGGCGATCCCCAGCGGTTTTGCGATGTCGATGATCGCCTTGGTCATCTGGATGTCGGCCTGCGAGGGCGAGGGATCGCCGCTAGGGTGATTATGCACCAGGATCAAGGCGGTCGCTGATAATTCCAGCGCGCGCTTGATCACCTCGCGCGGATAGACCGGAGTGTGGTCGACCGTGCCGGTCTGCTGCACCTCGTCGGCGATTAGCTGGTTGCGCTTGTCCAGGAACAGCAGGCGGAATTGCTCCTTGTCGGCAAACGCCATGCTGGTGCGGCAATAGGCGATCACCTCGTTCCACGATGACAGCGCGTTGCGGCTGTTGACCTCGCCCTTGGCGATGCGATGCGCCGCCGCGGCGATCAGCTTGAGCTGGTTGATCGCGGACTCGCCGACCCCCTCGACCTCGCGCAAGCGCGCCACCGGCGCATGCACGACCTCGGCGAACGAGCCGAAGGTCTTGATCAGCGTCTTGGCGAGCGGCTTGGTGTCGCGCCGCGGCAGCGCGGCAAACAGCGCCATCTCCAGCAATTCGTAATCGCTCAGTGCATCCGCGCCCGCGCTGTAGAAGCGCTCGCGCAGCCGCTCGCGATGGCCGAGATAGTGCGGCGCGTCCTCGGGCTTGCTCTTGTCGTGGTCAGTCTTGGCGGGCATCGGCCGCCAGCATTGCCTTGCCGATGGATTTTTTCAACCGGCAATTGCACTGCTCTCAGGGCTTCCGCATGGGAGCTGTTATGGCCATTACGCCGATGACGATGAGCATCATGCCGGCCAGCATCGACCAGGTGAAGCTTTCGCCAAGGAGCGTGGTCCCAAGCGCCACGGCGAAGCCTGCGCGCAGGTAGCTGCCGCTGGTCGTGCCGAGCGGGCCAAGTGTATGGATCAGGCGGAAATAGATCACCATGGCGAGCGCGGTGCAGACGATCGCAAGGCCGAGCACCGCCGTGATCGCCTGCGTCGTCGGCGCCAGCGTCCCGGGCCGATCGAGGACGGCGGCGATGGGCAGCATCAACGCCGCGGCGCAGCTCATCGCCCCGGCTGCCGTGACGATCGCGGGAAGGCCCGCGAACCGCTGCCCCCAGATCGGTGCGAGCGCATAGCAGAAGCTCGCAGCCAGGACGGCGGCCTGCGCCAGCGGCGCGGCGGTGCCGATCCCCGAAGGCGCGTCAACCCCCATGGTCAGGGCGACGCCGGCGAGGCCCAGCGCAACACCGATGATCTTGCGGCGGCTGACCGTCTCTCGTCCACGTCCGGTCGACATCGCGATCGCAAGCACGAACATCGGCGGGGTCGCATTGAGCACGCCGGCGAGGCCGCTTGTGATATGCACCTCACCCCAACTGATCAGGGTGAAGGGCAGCGCGCTTTGCAGCAGCCCTTGCACGACGAAAGCCGCCCACACCGGCCCTTGGCGCGGCAGGGCGTGCCCCTGCGCGAGAGCGATCATGATCAAGAGAGCAGCCGCGATCGTCACCCGCGCGGCGACCATCGTGAAGGGCGGAATCGTCGGAAGCGCGACCTTGATGAGCGTGAATGAGCCGCCCCAGATCAGGGAGAGAAGCAGCAGGAGTCCGATCTCGAACGCGAGGCGGGTGTGCCGTGATGTGGTCTGTTGCGCTTGCGTGCTCATGCGATCTGCTCCCGGATCTATCGCCACCATGATCCGGAGCGGCGCTGCAGGCTGGCTGGATTCGGACCTCGTCGCCCGGTCGAGTCCGATTTCGGCTACTCGGCGGGGCGCCATGAAATTAGGATTGCGTCATGATGACAGGCTCGGCACACCGGCAGACGCTGCCACCGCATCTCGACTGGGATACCTGCGATCGGGCGAGGCTGGCGCGCGCGCGCGCCTTCGACGGCCTGTTCTTCTCAGGCGTCCGCTCGACGCGGATTTATTGCCGGCCGGTGTGTCCCGTTCGTCCCGCGCGCTCCGAAAACGTCACCTTCTATCCGACCGCGGCCGCCGCCGAGCGGGCCGGCTTTCGCCCGTGCCTGCGCTGCCGGCCCGAAACCGCGCCGGGGTCGCCGGCCTGGATGGGGACGGCGACCACGGTCGCCCGCGGCATGCGCCTGATCAATGACGGCTTTCTCGATCGCGCGACCATGGTGGAGCTTGCAGAAGTCCTGGGCGTCGGGCCGCGTCACCTGCTCCGCCTGTTCATGCGCCACGCCGGCGCAAGCCCGAGCGAGATCGCGGCGACCCGCCGCGTGCAAGAAGCGAAGCGGCTGATCGACCAGACCGAGATGAGTTTGGCGGAGATTGCGTTTGCGGCCGGCTTCGGCAGCATCCGCCGCTTCAACGACGCCTTTGCTGCGACCTACAAGCGGCCGCCATCGTCATTCCGCCGCCGGCGCTAAGACAAAGCGATCAGGCGCCGATCTGCTTCTCGCCGTGCCGCTCCGAGAGCGTGAAGATCTCGACGCCGGTCGCGGTGACACCGACCGAGTGCTCGAACTGCGCCGACAGCGAGCGGTCGCGGGTGACCGCGGTCCAGCCGTCGGACAGGATCTTCACATGCGGCTTGCCGAGATTGATCATCGGCTCGATGGTGAAGAACATGCCGGGCTTGAGCTGCACGCCCTCGCCGGGCCGGCCGATATGGATGATGTTCGGCTCGTCGTGGAACATGCGCCCCAGGCCATGGCCGCAGAAATCGCGCACCACACTCATGCCTTGCGGCTCGACGAAGCTCTGGATGGCATGGCCGATGTCGCCGGTGGTGGCGCCGGGCTTCACCGCCGCGATGCCGCGCATCATCGCTTCATAGGTCACCTCGATCAGCCGCTCCGCCTTTCGCGCGATCGGGCCGATCGCATACATCCGGCTGGAATCGCCATACCAGCCGTCGACGATGAAGGTGACGTCGATGTTGACGATGTCGCCTTCCTTCAGCGGGCGGTCGCCGGGCATGCCGTGGCAGACCACGTGGTTGAGGGAGGTGCAGGTCGAGTAGCGGTAGCCGCGATACATCAGCGTCGCCGGATAGGCGCCATGGCTGAAGGCGAAGTCGCGGACGAATTCGTCGATTCTGGAGGTCGGCACGCCGGGCCCGACGATGTCGGTGAGCTCGTCCAGGCACTTGGCAACCAGCGCGCCCGCCTTGCGCATGCCGGCAAAGGCGGCCGGCCCATGCAGCTTGATCTGTCCGGTCTTGCGCAGGGAGGTCTCGGTGGCGTCGACGTAGCTCATGCGTGGGCGGTCTTTTCGGGCTGATCTCGATTTCGATGGAAAGGCTTGATTTCAGGCCCCAATTTAATGATTGGCGGCCTTCATGCAAGCCGAGGCAGAGCGTTTTCGAGCGAAGTGGCTACCGGTTCGCGTGAAGAAAGCGCGTCAAAACAAGAGCCTTACCGACCTTCGGTTGCGAAAACGTCCTAATTCGGGACTTCCACGGCGGTTTCCACCGGCAGGGCGCCGCCGCGGATGCGGATTTCGCGGACCGGATAGGGAACCCGGATGCCCTCGCGCTTGAAGGCGTTCCACAGCTCCAGCATCACGTCGCTCTTGACCTTGTCCATGCCGTCGGGGTCTGCGATCCAGAAGGTCAGCGAGAACTTCATCCCGGCTTCGGCGAACTCGGTCAGGAGGCAGGTCGGCGGCTTGCCCTTCTGCGCGCGCGGATGGGCTTCCGCGGTCTCGGCTGCAAGGTTGCAGACCAATTTCGGGTCGGCGTCGTAATTGGTGCCGAAGGCGATCTTCACCAGCGTGTTCTTGTCGGTATAGGTCCAGTTGACGACCTTCTGCGTCACCAGATCCTCGTTCGGGACCAGGAATTCGCGCCCATCGCCGGCAGCGACCGAGATATAGCGCGTCTTCATCGCGCTGATGCGGCCGGTATTGTCGCCGATGGTGACGAGGTCGCCGGGCTTCACCGATTTGTCGGCAAGCAGGATGATGCCCGAGATGAAGTTGGCGACGATCTTCTGCAGGCCGATACCGATGCCGACGCCGACCGCGCCGGAGAACACCGCGAGCGCGGACAGGTCGATCCCGACCGCGCCGAGCGCGATCACGATCGCGACCGTGAGCAGCCCGATGCGGATGATCTTGACCAGCAGCACCTGCACCGACGGTGTCAGATCGGTGGTCGAATTGATCCGGCTCTCGGCGAAATTGCTGGCGATGTTGGTGAGCCAGAGCGCGATCAGCAGCAGCGCGCCGGCCTTGAGCGCCAGGAGCGGGGTCAGCCTCAGGCCGCCGAGCACGATCGCGAAGGAATCCAACAGGTCGACCGTCGCATCGAGCTGGCCGACGATGGAGAGCGCGGCGACGAACCAGGCCGTGATCGACACCAGCTTGACGATGAAGGCGTTGCGCAGCACCGAGGTCACGAGCCGGATCACCAGCCAGGCGAAACCCAGCTTGGCTGCGACCATCAAGAGATAGGAGCGGCTCGGCCAGGTCGCGTGATACATCACCACGCGCGAGACGATCACGAGCAGCGTGAACACCGCCGTCGAGGCGCTGGCGACCATGACCCGAACGAAGTGCCGGAGCGGCAGCGGCCAGCGCATCGCCAGCGAGGTCAGGTCGACACGGCTGCGAATGGCGGCTTCCGCGGCATAGGCGATGCCGGCCGCGGCCAGGATGAGGCCGAATTGCAGGTAGAACCAGGGTGAGGAGATTTCCGCCCCGACGCTGCGTGCGGTGGTCTGCACGAACTCCATGAAGTCTTTGAGGTCCATGTCCATCGGGTCTCGTCGGCAAGCGGGGAGGAATTGATTCGAGGGCGCCGGACAATCCCACAAAGGGCGCGGCCGGGCCATCGATACACCGTGAAGTGATGCGCGTTAAGGCCGTAAAATACGGGCAGATTGCCGCGAAGGGCGAAAATGGGTTGGCGCGCGAGTCCACCGACGATAAGGATGAAATTCCAGCGATTTTTTTACCCGGAAGGTGGATGGCTTCCCTCGACTCCGTCAGTCTCGCCATATTGCTCGGCGCCGTCCTCGTCATGGCCGGCATCCTATCGAGCCTGCTTGCGCTGCGCTTCGGCGCGCCCTTGCTGCTCGTCTTCCTGGTCATCGGCATGCTCGCCGGCGATTCCGGCCCCGGCCAGCTCCAGTTCGACGACGTCCGCACCACCTATCTGGTCGGCTCCGTCGCGCTCGCCCTGATCCTGTTCGACGGCGGCCTACGCACGCGCTTTGCCAGCATCCGCACGGTGCTCGCTCCGTCCCTCGTGCTCGCGACCGTCGGCGTGCTGCTGACCGCGCTGGTCACGGCGCCGTTCGCCAAATACGCGCTCGACCTCAACTGGGCGGAGTCGCTGCTGGTCGGCGCCGTGGTGGCCTCGACCGATGCGGCCGCCGTGTTCCTCCTGGTGCACACCCAGGGCCTGCGTCTGCGCCCGCGCGTCGGCGCGACGCTGGAGGCCGAATCCGGCACCAACGATCCCTTCGCGATCTTCCTCACCTTGATGCTGGTGGAATACATCTCGGTCGGCTCGAGCTCGCCCGGCCATGTGCTGATGGAGTTCGTGCTGGAGGCGGCGCTGGGCGCCGTCGTCGGCGTCTTCGGCGGCCGCCTCGTCGTCATCGCGCTCAACAAGGTGGCCCTGCCGCAGGGCCTGCATGCGCCCTTCGTGACCACGGGCGCGCTCGTGATCTTCGGCGGCTCGCAGATCATGCACGCCTCCGGCTTCCTCGCCGTCTATCTCGCCGGCATCATCATCGGCAACCGGCCGACCCGCGCGCATAATTCGGTGGTGACGTTCCTCGATGCCGCGACCTGGCTGGCGCAGATCGTGATGTTCGTGCTGCTCGGCCTTCTGGTCTCGCCGAGCCGGTTAGGGGCCAGCGTGCTGCCGGCGGTCGCCGTCGCGCTCGTCCTGATGCTGGTGGCGCGGCCGCTCGCGGTGTTCGTGTGCCTCTCGCCGTTCCGCTTCAACTGGCGCGAGAAGATCTTCATCGCCTGGACGGGCCTGCGCGGCGCGGTCGCGATCTTCCTGGCCTCGATCCCGATGCTGGTCGGGCTGTCCAAGGCCTATCTCTATTTCGACGTCGCCTTCGTCGTCGTCATCATCTCGCTCCTGCTGCAGGGCTGGACCCTGGCGCCGGCTGCCCGCAAGCTGCACGTGGCGCTGCCGCGCGCCGAGCGCGGCCCGCGCCGCGTCGAATTGGATCTGCCCGGCCAGCTCGAGCAGCAGCTGGTCGGCTATCCGGTGCGGCCCAAGAGCCTGTATTTCCGCCGCGGTCTGATCCCGTCCTGGTCCAAGCCGACGCTCGTCATCCGCAACGAGAACATCCTGACGCCGACGGAAGCCGATCCGATCGCGCCGGGCGACTACATCTATCTGCTGGCGCCGCCGGAAAAGGCCGAGTCGCTCGACCGCTTCTTCGTCGACATGCAGCCGAGCACCGCGCCCGATCCGCATCTGCTCGGCGACTTCATGGTCTCCGGCGAGCATACGCTCGCCGAGCTCGCCGCGATCTACGGCGTCAAGGTGAGCGAGGACGAGAGCAAGCTCACGCTCGCCGATTATTTCGACGTCCATCTCGACCGCGCCCCGAAGGAGGGCGCCGAGCTCGCGCTGGACGAGATCGTGCTGGTCGCCCGCAGCATCTCCGGTGGCCGCGTCAATGTCGTCGGCCTCCGCCTGCCCGAAGAGGACGAGACGCCGCCGCCGCTGACACGCACGCAGGCGCTGCGGAAGAAGCTCGCGGAGCTGTGGTCCTCGGTGGCGGGGGTTTGATGTTTCCTCGTCATTGCGAGGAGCTCTTGCGACGAAGCAATCCAGACTACCGCCGCGGATAGACTCTGGATTGGTTCGCTTCGCTCGCAATGACGTAGGTGAGGCTGGGGGCTCTACGCCAGCACCTTCACCCCGCCGAAGCTCGTCACCCGCCCCTGCTTCAGCACCACAATCTGCGTCGCGAGCTGGCGCAGCTCGGCGACGTCGTGGCTGACATAGACCATCGGCACATTGGCCTCGTCGCGCAACCGCACCAGATAGGGCAGGATCTCGAGCTTGCGGCTCTCGTCGAGGGCGCCGAGCGGCTCGTCGAGCAGCAGGAGGCGCGGCTTCGACAGCAGCGCGCGGCCGAGCGCGACGCGCTGGCGCTCGCCGCCGGACAGCTTCCCGGGACGGCGATCCCTGAGCGCGCCGATGTCGAGCAGGTCGACGATGCGCTTGTGCTGCGCCGGATCGGGCGCAAGTCCGTTCATCCGCCGCCCGTAGTCGAGATTCTGCGCCACGCTCAGATGCGGAAACAGCCGCGCATCCTGGAACACGTAGCCGATGCGGCGGCGGTAAGTGGGCACGTGAATGCCGGCCGCGGTGTCGTCGACGGTCTCGCCGTCGATCACGATGGTGCCGCGATCGGGCCGCAGCAGCCCGGCGATCATGTTGACCAGCGAGCTCTTGCCGGCGCCCGAGGCGCCGAACAGCCCGATGACGCGCCTCTCGCTGCTGAAGGATGCGGAGAGCGAGAATTCGCCGAGCTGTTTTTCGACGTCGACGCGCAGCATGGTCAATTTCCGTGCAGGCGCGCGGTGGCGCGGCGGGCGAACCATTCGGCCGCGATCAGCGCGCCGATCGCGAGCACGATCGAGACGATCACAAGCCTTCCCGCCGCGGCATCGCCGTCCGGCGTCTGGATCAGCGAATAGATCGCCGACGAAATCGTCTGGGTCTCGCCGGGAATGTTGGAGACGAAGGTGATGGTGGCGCCGAACTCGCCGATCGCCTTGGCAAAGCCCAGCACCATGCCGGCGAGCACGCCCGGCAGTGCCAGCGGCAGCGTCACCGTGAAGAACACTTTCCACGGCGCTGCGCCGAGCGTCTCGGCGGCCTGCTCGAGCCGGCGATCGATCGCCTCGATCGAGAGCCGCATCGGACGGACGAGAAGCGGAAACGCCATCACGCCGCAGGCGAGTGCAGCACCGGTCCAGCGGAACGCGAAGACGATGCCGAGATGGTCGGCGAGAAAGCCGCCGACGAGACCGCGGCGACCGAAGGTGAGCAGCAGCAGGTAGCCGGTGACGACAGGCGGCAGCACCAGGGGCAGGTGTACGAGTGCATCAAGCATCGACTTGCCCCAGAAATCGCGCCGCGCGAGCAGCCACGCCAGCGCAATGCCGAACGGCGTCGCGACCAGCGTGGCGATGACGGCGACCCTGAGCGAAAGCAGGATCGCCGTCCATTCGGCGGGAGAGATCTCGAACATCAAGTCGTCATATCAGGTCGCAGAAATCAGGTCGCGAGAATCAGGTTGCAAGAATCAGGTCGCAAAATCAGGTCGTGGGGCTGATCAGGAACTTGAAGCCGTATTTTTCCAAAATGGTCTTGGCCGCCGTGGAGCGCAGAAAGGCGAGATAGTCGTTCGCCTCCGGCTTGGCGGTGCTGGTTGCCGCGACCGGATAGATGATCGCAGGATGCGAATCCGCCGGGAAGGTGCCGACGATCTTCACGCCCGGCTCGACCTTGGCATCGGTGGAATAGACGATGCCGAGCACGGCCTCGCCGCGGGCGACCAGCGTCAGCGCCGCGCGCACGCTCTCGGCCATGGCGAATTTCGGCTCCGCGGCCTGCCAGGCCCCGAGGCTCGTAAGCGCCGCCTTGGCATATTTGCCAATGGGGACCGACTTGACGTCGCCGGTCGCGATCCTGCCGTCGCCGGCGAGCTTGGCGAGATCGAAACCCGGCGCAATGGTCACGCTGTCGATCTTGGAATCCTTCGGCGCGATCAGCACGATGCTGTTGCCGAGCAGGTTGACGCGTGTCGGCTCGTTGATGGTCTTCTTGGCGATCGCGTAGTCCATCCAGTCGGTGTCGGCCGATACGAACACGTCGGCCGGCGCGCCCTGCTCGATCTGCTTGGCCAGCACTGAGCTGGCGGCATAGCTGATGCTGAACTTGACGCCGGTCCTCGCAGTATAGGCGGCGTCGATCTCGTCCAGCGCGTTCTTCATCGAGGCGGCGGCGAACACGGTGATGGTCTTGTCCTCGGCTGCGGCGGGCGCGAGGGCCGTGCCGGCGAGGATGACGAAGGCGGTGAAAAGTCCTGAGAGACGAAACATGGGTGCGCTCCGTGCGAGCTTGCGCGGACGATGCACGCGCAAATCTGGCGTTGGTGGGTGTGATGCGACGAGCGGACGCGCTGTTCCACGTGGCCTTGCGACGGCTTACGACCGGCAGGGATATCGCAGGTGCGAAGATAGCAGGCCGGGTCGGAACGTCAAACGCGTCATCCCGGGGCGCGCGTAGCGCGAGCCCGGGATCCATCGCCACAGGATTGTGTTTGGCGACGATTCGGAGCGGCCATCTCGCGCCATAACCACTCCTTGTGGTTATGGGTGGGCTCGCTTCGCGCCCCGGGAGGACAGCGATCAGCGAGGCAGCAGCTTGCCACCCGCCACACCCTTACGGCTTCGCGTCGGCTGCATGCAGCACCGCCTTGCAGGCCGCCGGCATCTGCGCCAGCGTCATCGGCGGCTTGGGCTTGGGCGGCTCCGGCGGCGGCTTGGGGTGCAGCACCGCGTCGGAGAACCAGTAGGCGAGATCGGCGGGCTTGCAGCCCTCGTCCTCGGCCTGTGACGGCTGGCCCTCGCATTCGCCGGCCCCCGCCGGGCAACGCATGCGGATGTGGAAGTGGTAGTCGTGGCCCCACCAGGGGCGGATCTTCGACAGCCATGCACGGTCGCCCTTGGCCTCGCGGCATAACGCCTTCTTGATCGCGGCGTTGACGAAGATGCGCTGCACGGCGGGCTCCCGCGCCGCGTCGCGCAGCACCAGCACATGGCCTGGCGTGAACACCTTGGGGTCGACGTCGAGCCGGTCCGGGCGCACCATCATCACCGCCGACATCTCCTCGCGCTCCTCGCGCGAGAGCCGGCGGTCCGGCATCGGCGTCAGCCAGATGTCGGCGTCGAGACCGATCTGGTGGCTGGCATGGCCTGACAGCGCCGGCCCGCCGCGCGGCTGGGCGATGTCACCGACCAGAATGCCGGGCCAGCCTGCGTCCTTGTGCACTTTCGCGGCGAGCCGCTTGATCAGCGCGATCATGTCGGGATGACCGTAGCTGCGATTGCGCGACAGCCGCATCACCTGCCAATGATCGCCGTTGACCGAAATCTGCTCCGCGCCGCCGATGCAGCCCTTGGTGTAGGAGCCGATGACATGGGCCGGCCCCTTCGAGGGCAGCAGCTTGCGCGCGAACAGTTCCTTCGCGGCGAGATCGGGGTCGTTGGGATTGGCGAGCGGCGGCAGCGGCTTCGGGGTGATGCTGCCCTTGTCCTGGGCCAGCGCGCTACCGGCGCCCAGGCAGACGAACGAGAGCAGGAGGAGGGTGATGCCGCGGCGACTCATGCTGACGCTCTTATAGCCCAATGCTGCATCAGGGTTAAGAACGAGGCGCTGAGCCCGCCGCCGGCTCACCGTAACTCGCCCGAATCGCGTCTCGACCCGCCGTTTCTTAACGGCGCAATAACCGTATCCTGCATTGACCAAAATTCATGCGAGGCGCGAGAAAATTCTGCGGCTCGCATGCAATTGCGCGCGATTTCGGAACCGATTCAGGCGCGCGCGCAATTTTGCACCGGATCGCTCATTGATTGCGGCGCCGCACTCAGTCTTATGGCGCCCGCAGCCGCTCGCCGCGCCGCGCAAATAGGCAGCAAGCGCCGCCGCATGCGGATCGCGGCCGGGCAAGATTACTTTTTTTTCAGACACTTGCCCCAAGACTTCACGACCAAGACTTGCGGCCGCTGGGCGCGACTGGGACGAGTGAAGTTGAGTTTGGGGTCTCGAAAAGCAAGAAAGCGAAAGCACAGCGTGCTTGCCCGTGCCGGCCAGAAGGCGCGCAAGCCGCGTTTCGCGCGCGCCTCGCGCGCTCCTTCCGAACGCGACGAAGTGCTGCGCAGCCGCGCCGAGGCGGAAGCTGCGATCGCGGAGGCGCGCAAGTCGCATGAGCGCCTGCGCCAGGCGATCGACATCCTGCCGCAAGGCATCGTGTTTCTCGATGCCGAAGGCCGCTACGTCCTCTGGAACAAGAAATACGCCGAGATCTACAGCAAGACGGCCGATCTGTTCGAGGAAGGCGCGCGGCTCGAGGACACGCTGCGCATCGGCGTCGCCCGCGGCGACTATCCCGAGGCCATCGGCAACGAGGACGCCTGGATCGCCGATCGCCTGCAAAAGCTCTACAAGCCCGGCGCGCGCCACGAGCAGAAGCTGTCGGACGGCCGCGTCATCCTGATCGACGAGCGCTTGACCGATGACGGCGGCGTCGTCGGCCTGCGCGTCGATATCACCGAGCTCAAGCAGCGCGAGGCCTCGTTCCGCCTGCTGTTCGACGGCAATCCCGTGCCCATGATCGTCTGCGCACTGGACGACGAGAGCATCCTCGGCGTCAACGATGCCGCGGTCGCGCATTACGGCTACAGCCGGGCCGAGTTCGAGCGATTGAAGATCCGCTCCTTGCAGGCCTTCGACAGCGAGCCGCCCTGGACCATCGATGAGAACGGCGACGAGCAGGCCGGCCGCACCTGGAAGCATGTCAAGGCCGACGGCGCGCTGATCGACCTTGCGATCTATTCCCGCGAGCTGACCTATGCCGAGCGGCCCGCGGTGCTGCTCGCGCTGATGGACATCACCGAGCGCAAGCGTGCCGAGGCGCGGCTCGCCTTCATGGCCCAGCACGACGGGCTGACCGGCCTGCCCAATCGCAGCCTGCTGCGGCAGCAGGTGGACGAGATGCTGCTGCACACGCGGCGCAGCGCCGAGAAGGTCGCGCTCCTGATGCTGGGGCTCGACAATTTCAAGGCGGTCAACGACACGCTGGGGCACGCGGTCGGCGACAAGCTCCTGCGCGGCGTCGCCAAGCGGCTGCGCTCCACCTTGCGGGAAGAGGACGCGCTGGCGCGGCTCAATTCCGACGAGTTCGCGATCGTGCAGAGCGGCCTGGCGCGTCCCGAGGACGCGGTGATGCTGGCCAAGCGCGTCCTGGCGGCCATTGCCGATCCCTATCTGCTCGACGGCCATTCCGTGGTGATCGGCGCCTCGATCGGCATTGCAATGGCGCCGGGGGACGGCGACGATTCCGAAAAGCTGCTCAAGAGCGCCGACATGGCGCTGTCGCGCGCCAAGCTGGATGCGCGCGGCAGCTTCGCCTTCTTCGAGGCAGCGCTCGATGCGAAGGCGCAGAGCCGCCGCAAGATCGAGGTCGAGTTGCGCGATGCGATCCAGAACGACGTGCTGCGGCCGTACTACCAGCCGCTGATCGACCTCTCGAGCGGCCGCATCACCGGCTTCGAGGCGCTGGTGCGCTGGCCGCATGCCGAGCGCGGCATGGTGTCGCCGGCCGAGTTCATTCCGGTCGCCGAGGACACCGGCCTGATCAATCCGCTCGGCGGGCTGATGCTGCGCCGGGCCTGCCTCGATGCCGCGGCCTGGCCGGACGACGTCCGCGTCGCCGTCAACCTGTCGCCGCTCCAGTTCCGCAGCGGCAATCTGCTCTCGATGGTGACGGACGCGCTGAAACATTCCGGCCTGCCGCCGCGGCGGCTCGAACTCGAGATCACCGAGACGCTGCTCCTTGAGAAGAGCGCGCAGGTGCTGGCGACGCTGCATGCGCTCCGCGCGCTCGGGGTGCGCATCTCCATGGACGATTTCGGCACCGGCTATTCCAGCCTCAGCTACCTACGCAGCTTTCCGTTCGACAAGATCAAGATCGACCAGTCGTTCGTGCGCGATCTCGGGGCCAACCGCGAGGCCCAGGCGATCATCCGCTCCATCGTCAGCCTCGGCAAAGGCCTCGGCGTCACCATCACCGCCGAAGGCGTCGAGACCGAGGCCGAGCTCAGCTGCCTCCGTGCCGAAGGCTGCCATGAGGGTCAGGGCTTCCTGTTCAGCAAGGCCCGGCCGAATGCGGAGATCATCAGCCTGCTGGCCGCACAGCGCGGCATCGACGGCGACGAGGACGCCGCGCTGGTGGCGTGACCACTCCGTCTCACAGCTAAAGCATGATAAACCGTGCTGTGGCGGTCCGAACCGCGAGCAGCAACCCAAAGCGCGGTGACGACTTATGCTCGTCTCATCGCGCTTTGGCCGGAACCGGGCCCGCTGCGCGGGCCCTGGACAGGCTCACTTGGTCTTTTCGCCCATGTGGTGAGGCGTCGAGGTGTTGGGGCCGCCGGTGTAATGATGGCCGCCTGACGCCGCGTTCGACGAACTGCCGGTCGTATCCTTCTTGCCCATGTGGTGGGGCACTTCCGTCTTCGGCCCGCCGGTGTAGTGGTGGCCGCTCTTTTCCTTGTCCGTGGTCTGCGCCATCGCCGGCGCCGCCAGCAGGCAAATAACGCCAGCTGCGGCCAAGAGAGTCTTCGTGATCATGTCCATCCTCCAGGATTGAGAAGGCCGCATCATAGGAGGCGGCGGAACGCACCGCCTTGAGAAATGTCAAGGTGCGGCGAAGTCCGCGCTCACGTCCGCACCTTGCCATGCGAGCCAAGCGTCGGCGCCCTGGGCCTTGATGTGAATCAAATCTGGTGACGGCCGCCCCGCTAGGCTTCGATAGCCGCAGGAGCGTGCCATGACGGTGCAAGACCAATCCGATTTTAGAGAGCGCCCCAAAGCGGGCATGTCCACCAAAGCCAAAGCCGGCCTGGTCCTGCTCGGATTCCTGATCGTCGCCGGCGCGCTGCTGTTCACCGAGCACCAGGCCCACGTGCTCGGGCTTCTGGTCTGGCTGCCCCTCATCGCCTGTCCGCTCATGCATCTCTTCATGCATGGCGGACACGGCCACCATCACGGCAATGGCCGGCCGAACGACCAAAGGAGCGTGTGATGCACGACGCCGCGCCGGCCTATGGCCTCTGGAGCCTCGTCATCGTCAATTCGGCGGTCTTCATCCTGTTTGCCTATTCTTTCTTCAAGCCGCAGACCTCGCGCGACTGGCGCTCCTTCGGCGCGTTCAGTGCGTTCCTGGTGGCGCTGTTCGTCGAGATGTACGGCTTCCCGCTCACCATCTACTTCCTGTCGGGCTGGCTGCAGTCGCGCTATCCGAACGTCGACTGGTTCTCGCATGATGCCGGCCACCTGCTCGAGATGATGTTCGGCTGGAAGACCAACCCGCATGCCGGTCCGTTCCACGTCCTGAGCTTCATCTTCATCGGTGCGGGATTCCTTCTGATCGCCGCCGCCTGGCGGGTGCTGTACGACGCGCAGCAGACCCGGAGCCTCGCGACCAGCGGGGCTTACAGCTATGTCCGGCATCCGCAATATGTCGGCTTCGTCCTCGTGAT
Source organism: Bradyrhizobium sp. CB1015 (assembly GCF_025200925.1). GTDB lineage: Bacteria > Pseudomonadota > Alphaproteobacteria > Rhizobiales > Xanthobacteraceae > Bradyrhizobium. Next base: position 876,735 of record NZ_CP104174.1, read on the forward strand.
GTTCGGCTTCCTGCTGCAATGGCCGACCATCCTCACGCTGGCGATGTTTCCGGTCCTGACCGCGATGTACGTCAAGCTCGCGAAAGACGAGGAGCGGGACGCCAGGACGGAGTTCGGCGAGGCCTATGCGAAATACGCCGCCGACGTTCCGGCCTTCATCCCGCGCCTCAGCCGAATTCTCGGGCAGGGCTCGGCCGGCAGCACCTATCGTCACGGCTGATCCCAGGCGATCAGCTCACCGAGCAGGCGCAATTGCCAGTGCGTGGAGGCGCACCAACCAGGAGAGGCAGCGCGCAGGCGTGACATCGATTGCGACCATACCGCGGGCGATGACGAAGCGCGATCTTCGGATCGACCTCTTTCGCGGCCTTTCGCTCTGGTGGATCTATATCAATCACATCCCGGAAGGCTATCTGAACAGGTTCACGCCCAAGAACTTCGGCTTCAGCGATGCGGCGGAGATTCTCGTCTTCCTGTCGGGCCTGGCGTCCGGCATCGTCTATGGCGATCTCTTGCGCCGGTCCGGCTTTGCGGTCGCGAGCTCACGCATGTTGCGCCGTTCGTTCGAGATCTACATCGCGCAGATTTTGACGGTCGTCCTGCTGCTGGCGGAAGTGTCGTATATCGCGGCATGGCAGCCCATCATGTTCGATCACGCCAACCTGGCCATCCTGGTGCAACAGCCCGCTGAAACACTGCGTCAGGTGGCGTTGTTGCGGTATTCACCTGTCAATCTCGATCCTCTGCTGTTGATGGTCATCCTCCATTTCGCGCTCATCGTCATCGTTCCGCTGACCATAGGCGCCTGGCCGCTGGCCCTGACCGGATCCGTCGCTCTCTATGTTCTCGCCCATCTGTTCGACTGGTACATCCCGGCCTATCCGAAGGGGCAACTTTATTTCAATCCGCTGAACTGGCAGCTGCTGTTCGTGATCGGCATCTGGTGGGGCGCAAGCCGCGGCGATTGGCAATTGGCCATCCTCAAGTCCCGGTCTCTTGCCGTTCTGGCGGCGGCCTATGTGCTGTTCTCGTTCGTCATCACCCTGGGCTGGCAGATCCACGCCATCGAAGACTACGTGCCGGGATGGCTGTCGCGGCTGATCTATCCGATCGACAAGACCAATCTCGACGTCTTGCGCCTGTTGCATTTTGCCGCGCTCGCGCTGCTGTGCTGGCGCCTGCTGCCAAGCAATGCCAGCATCCTGAAAGCGAAATCGCTGCTGCCGCTGATACGATGCGGCGAATATTCGCTTGCGGTCTACTGCGCCAGCGTCCTGCTGTCGTTTGCGGTTCATGCCGTTCTCAGCTTGGGCTGGAACAGTCTCGCAGCGCAGGCGCTGCTCACTCTCCTGGGGCTCATCCTGATGAGCGCCCTGGCGATATCGCTCGCAGCGATCAATCGCGGCGTCTTTTCTGATTTGCGGCCGCTGTAATGGGAATACGAACGTGCAGGCAAATTCGACGAGCGGGCCTGTCTTCACTGCGAAGTCGCTGACCAAGACCTACGTCTCCGGCGAGGTGATGGTGCATGCGCTCAGAAACGTCGATCTGGAGATCGCCGAGAAGGAAGTCGTCGTGCTGCTCGGCCCCTCCGGCAGCGGCAAGACGACGTTGCTCAACATCATGGGCGGTCTCGACCGGCCGAGCAGCGGCAAGCTGTACTTCCGCGATCTCGACCTGACCGACCTGAAGGACCGCGAGCTGACGCTGTATCGCCGCGACCATGTCGGCTTCGTCTTCCAGTTCTACAATCTGGTGCCGAGCCTCACCGCCTTTGAGAACGTCGCGCTGGTCACCGAGGTTGCCAGAAGCCCGATGCGGCCTGCCGACGCGCTCGCGCTGGTCGGGCTGGAACAGCGGATGCATCATTTCCCCGCCCAGCTCTCCGGCGGCGAGCAGCAGCGCGTGGCGATTGCCCGTGCCATCGCCAAGCGTCCCGCGGTGCTGCTCTGCGACGAGCCGACCGGGGCGCTGGATTCGAAGACCGGCATCCGCGTCATCGACGCGCTGCTCGGCGTCAACCGGCAGCTCGGAACCACGACGCTCATCATCACCCACAATGCCAGCATCCAGGAGGTCGCCGACAGGGTGCTGTTCTTCGCCGACGGCCGCATCTCCCGGATTCACACCAACGAGACCCGGCGGCAAGCCGCCGAGCTCATCTGGTGACCGCCATGCAGGCGCTCGACATCAAGCTGTTTCGCGACGTCAGGCGGCTCTGGGCGCAGGTGCTCGCCGTCGCGCTGGTCGTCGGAGGCGGCGTTGCGACGCTGGTGCTCGCGGTCGGCTCGCATCGGTCGCTGGAGGAGACGCGGATCGCCTATTACGAACGCTACGGCTTTGGCGATGTGTTTGCTCAGGTCAAGCGCGCTCCCAAGGCGCTCGCCGGCAGGATCGGCGAGATCCCCGGCGTTGCCGCCGTCGACACCCGCATCGCCAAGCCGGCGCTGCTCGACATTCCCGGTTTCTCCGCGCCGGCCAGCGCGCATTTCGTTTCCCTGCCCGACAACGGCGAGGCGCATCTCAACCGGCTCTATATGCGGTCCGGGCGCCTGCCGGAGCCCGGACGTTCCGAAGAAATCGTCGTCAACGCGCCGTTCGCCCGCGCCCACGGCTTCTCGGAGGGCGCGCGGTTTTCGGCCATCCTGAACGGCAAGAAACGCGAGCTCGTCATCGTCGGCACGGCGCTGTCGCCCGAGTTCGTCTTCACCGTCGGTCCGGGCGACCTGATGCCCGATGACCGCCGCTACGCCATCGTCTGGATGTCGGAGAAGGCGCTCGCCGGCGTCTACGATCTCGACGGCGCCTTCTCGGCGGTGTCGATCAAGCTGCAGCCCGGCGCGTCCGAGCGCGAGGTGATCGCGCGGCTCGACGCCTTGCTCGATCCCTATGGCGGCCAGGCGGCCCATGGGCGCAAGGACCAGACCTCGCATGCCTGGCTCGATCACGAGCTCGACATGCTCAACAACATGAGCCGCACGCTGCCGCCGATCTTCCTGCTGGTGGCCGCGTTCCTGGTCAACCTCACCTTGACCCGCCTTGTCGCGCTCGAGCGCGAGCAGATCGGCCTGTTCAAGGCGCTGGGCTATTCCAGCGGCAGCGTCATGCTGCACTATCTGAAGTTCGTGGCCCTGATCGTCGCGATCGGAATCGTGCTGGGCAGCGTTGCCGGCACCTGGCTGGGACTGCGCGTCACGGCGCTGTTCGGCGACTTCTTCCACTTCCCGTTCCTGGTGTTCGCGCGGGCGCCGGACCTCTACGCCATCGCGGGCGCGCTCAGCGCGGCGGCGGCCGCGATCGGCGCGTTGCGGGCGCTGCGCGAGGTGGTGAAGCTGCCGCCGGCCATCGCCATGCAGCCGCCGGCCCCGCCGGTCTATCGGCGGCTGCTGCCGGAAAGCGTCCAGCTCGACCGCATCGTGTCGCAGCCGACGTTGATGATGATCCGCAACATCGCGCGGCATCCGGTCCGCGCCGCGTTCACGGCGCTCGGCATGGCGCTGGCCACGGCGATTCTGGTGGTCTCGCTGTTCACGCGCGATTCGATGGAGCACCTGATCGATGTCACCTACTTCCTGGCCGACCGCCAGGACGCGACCATCGGTTTCGCCGAGAAGCGGATCGCGAACGTGGTGGAGCAGGTGAGCCGGCTTCCGGGCGTGCTCGCCGCCGAGCCGTTCCGCGAGGTGCCCGTCCGCATTCGCCATGGCAACATCGAGCGGCGGATCGCGATCAGCGGCCGGCCCGCCGGCGCTGATCTCAGGCGCATCATCGACGCCGATCTGCGGCCCGTCGCGCTTCCCGAAACCGGCCTTGCGATCTCCGGCATGCTCGCCCACATCCTCGGCGTCTCGCCCGGCGACACCGTCGAGCTCGATCTCCTGGAAGGCGCCCGTCGCACCGTAACCATGCCGGTCGTGGCCAAAGTCGAGGACTATTTCGGCATCCGCGGCATGATGGACATCGAGGCACTGCGCAAGCTGATGCGCGAGGCGCCGGTCGTGAACAGTGTGAACCTCAGCCTCGACGGCAACAGGACGGAGGATTTCTACGCGGCGGTGAAGTCGATGCCGACCGTCGGCGGCGTGGCGCTGCAGCGCGTGTCGCTGGCGAACTTCCGCAAGACCGTCGCCTTGCTCGTCACCACGATGGCGAGCATCTACACCGGGCTCGCGGCGGTGATCGCGTTCGGCGTGGTCTACAACAACGCCCGCATCTCGCTGTCCGAGCGGGCGCGCGAGCTGGCGAGCCTGCGCGTGCTCGGCTTCACGCGTGGCGAGGTGCTGCGCATCCTGCTCCTGGAGCTCGCCATCCTCACCGCGATCGCCCAGCCGCCCGGCTGGCTGATGGGCTATGGGCTGGCATGGGTGATGAAGACGAACCTGGCCGGCGAATTGATGCGCGTGCGCCTCGTCGTCGAGCATTCGACCTATGTCATCGCGACCTCCGTCGTGGTGCTGGCCGCCATCGCCTCTGCCGCCGTCATCCGGGAACGCATCGACAAACTGGACCTCGTCGCGGTCCTCAAGACGCGAGATTAGCCATGCCCGCCAACTGGACCAAACGTATCGTCGGCGCCGCGCTCCTGGTGGCGATTGCAGGAGGGCTGGCCTGGTTCGCCTGGCCGCGGCCGGTCCTGGTCGATCTCGCGACCGTGGCGAAGGGACCGATCGAGGTCACGGCGGACGACGACGGCAAGACCCGCGTCCGCCACGTCTACACCGTCTCGGCGCCGATCGCAGGCAAGGTCCTCAGGATCTCGCATCCGCTCGGCGAGCACGGACCTTCGCTCCATGTCGGCGACGAGGTAACCGCCAACCAGACCGTCGTCGCGCTGATGCAGCCGGCGCTGCCGGGCTTCATCGACGTGCGCTCGCGCGACCAGCTCCAGGCCGAGGTCCTGGCTGCGGATGCTGCCATTCAGCAGCAGGAAGCCGAGCTGAAGCGGATCGAAGCCGCGCTGGACTTTGCCCGGACCGAATTCCAGCGGGCGCAAACGCTGTTGCGGACACAGTCCGTTTCAGCCCAGGCCTTCGACAAGGCGAAGTTCGAGGTCGCCACCAGCGAGGCCGCCCTGGCGAGCGCCAAGGCCCAGGTCGAGATGCGTCGCGCGGTGCGCACCAGTCTTGCGGCGCGGCTGATGGATCCGGCCAATGCCGCGCCATCCGCGGAGCCGATGTGCTGCATCCGCGTGCTGGCGCCTGCAAGCGGACGGGTGCTGAAGATCATCCAGGACAGCGAGACGACGGTTCTGCCCGGGGCGCCGCTGGTCGATATCGGCAACCCGCTCGATCTCGAGGTCGTCGCCGACCTGCTCTCGACCGACGCCGTCCAGATCAAGGTCGGCGCGCCGGCCCGCATCGACGGTTGGGGCGGGCAGCCGATCAGGGGCAGGGTGGTCCGCGTCGACCCTGCCGGCTTCCTGAAGGTCTCCGCGCTCGGCATCGAGGAGCAGCGCGTCCGCGTCACCATCGACTTCACCGATCCGCCGGAGGCGTGGGCCTCGCTCGGACACGATTATCGTGTCATCGTCCACGTCACCACCTGGAGCGCTCCTGACGCCCTGACCGTGCCGGTGAGCGCCTTGTTTCGGAAAGCCGATCAATGGGCCGTTTTCACCGACGACAACGGCCGCGCCAAAACCGTCCCCATCCGGATCGGCCACCGCAACAACCGCACCGCCGAAGTCCTCTCAGGCCTTTCCGCCGGCGACCGCGTCGTGCTGCACCCGAGCGACCGCATCGCCGACGGGGTCAGGATCGCGCAAAGAAGCGTGGAGTAGGCAACACGTCGGACTCTGCGCAGCGATTGCCGTCGTGTGGACCAGCTCTAGCTCCGGTCGATAAGCACTCTCTCCATGATGATCGTGCGTTCGTCCCCATAATAGCTGTCGCGCACCGTGTTGAATCCCAGTCGCGCATAGAAGCTCTCTGCGGTGACCGATGATGGGACCGTCAAGGACGAGATGTTTCGCTCGCGCGCTGTGCGCTCGATCTCGGCCATCAGCAGCTTGCCGATCCCGCGGGCCTGAACGTCCGGGGCAACGAAGACGGTGCGGACGGCGCTTCTGTCGAGGCTTGCCGTTCCGACCAGGCGACTGCCGATCGTGGCAACGAAAACGGTGCGCTGCCCGATCAGCCGGCGCACGGCGTCCGGGTCGAAGCTGCGCTCGATCCGGGCGATGATCTCCGCCGTATAGTCCTTCGCATTCGTCTCGCGCAGCGCACGCAAGATGACCGCGCTGATGGCCGCGGCGTCATCGTCGAGCGCGCGCCTGATGCTGCATTCCATGTCGCCTCATTTAGCCTCTCGCGACCCCCGGAACGATCTGATCATAGGTGCCAATGCTACACCAATCGGATCGGCGTCAGAAAGTCCATCCGGCCATTGAGGCAAGGCTTGGCAGGCAAGGCTTGGGAGGCAAGGCTTGGGAGGCAAGGCTTGGCAGAGCTGCTCACGGACCGGCGGCAGGCTCAGGGATCGGCAGATGCGCTTGGTGAGACCAGGGTTGGCCGTCGACCGCGGTGAATCCCATCGCTTCCCAAAACCGCACAGCGCCGGCATTTCCTGCGTGAACAGTGACCGTTGCAACCTTCCCTGCAGCGTCTTGCAGCAAGGCGTTCGCGATGGCCCTGGCGATTTTGCGTCTCCTGTAGTCCCGGTGCACGTAAAACCGCCGCATCCGCCACATCGGCACAGGCGCCGATGCAGGCTCGTTGGTGATCGCGCCGATGCCCGCCAATCTGCCATCCAGGTGGCAGGTGAATATGGCGTGAAACATGGCGCGATGAGTTGCGAACTCCGCACCCAGTCGGGTCATGTGCGCGTGCCCATCGGCCTTGGCATCGGCTTCCAGCGCGGGAAAATCCGTGGGAAGAGTGTCGGCGGTCCGTTCCAGGGAAATGATGGTCATGACGCAGTTCGCCCCGCAGCTGACACCGTTTGCCCGCGATGATAGCATGCGTCACCGGCCTGCGATGCTATTCTCATCAGCGCACACGCACGAACGTGCGGGGAGGCAAGTCCAATGAACTGGGGAGCGCCGTTTAGGCCGCGCGGGTGCCGCAGGCTTTTCCTGCCCGTCATTTTCGCCTCTGCGCTCTGGGCGCCGTTGGCATGCGCGCAGGACGTCCGAAGCGCGCCCGCCGCGCCGGGGCCGGTCTTTTCGGATAGCGGTCCCGATGCCGAGCTCTACGGCGCGGCTGAAGGCTACCCGGTCGGCACGCGCGGAGCCGCTCCGGAGCTCAACAAGCTCGTCGGGAGCTACAGCCATTTCGGCGAGATCTATCCCTCGCGCCGGGTCGCTCGCGCGACGGCGCCCTGGCAATTCAAGCGCGCGCCGGAGCCGCAGGTCGCCTACAGTTTTGGCACCGAAAAGCTGAGCATCGCGGACTACCTCAAGCGCAACCCGGTGACGGGACTCCTGATCGCCAGGGACGACACCATCCTGTACGAGCATTATCAATATGCGCGGACCGACCATCACCGCTTTGTCTCGCAGTCCATGGCGAAGACGCTGGTGGCCATGCTGGTCGGGATCGCAGTCTCGGAGGGACGGATCAAGTCGATCGACGACCTGGTCTCGACCTATGTCCCCGGCCTCGCAGGCACGGAATATGGCAACACATCCATCCGCGCCTTGTTGAACATGTCTTCGGGCGTCGAATTCTCGGAAGTCTATGATGGGAACGACGACATCGCCCGGCTCGGGCGGGCCCTGTTCGTCGGCGCGCCGAAAGATCCCGCCGCCATCGTCGCGCAATTCAACACCCGGACCGCACCGCCGGGCACAAAATTCCACTATGCCAGCGTTGAAACCGAGATCCTCGGGCTGGTCCTGCGCGCCGCCACAGGCACGCCGGTCGCCGACTATCTGCACGACCGGATCTGGGATCCCATCGGCACCGAGGCGGACGCCTCCTGGGCGATCGACGGCACCGGGCAGGAGATCGCCTTTTGCTGCTTCAACGCAACCCTGCGCGACTATGCGCGCCTGGGTCGGTTGCTCGCCCATGACGGCGCCTGGGAAGGCCGGCAGCTGATCCCTCGGCAATGGCTGCTGGATGCCACCACCGTGCGGCCGGCCGACGGCCATCTCGCCCCGCACGTGGCCACGCGCTATTTCGGCTACGGCTATCAGGTCTGGCTCCTCCCCGGCGAGCAGCGCCGATTTGCCCTGCTCGGCATCCGCGGTCAGGTCATCCTGGTCGATCCGGCCTCCAAGCTCGTCATGGTGCACACGGCCGTTCGCCAAAAGCCGTCCGAGCCGGGCGCGCTCCGGGAGCCGCTGGCGTTGTGGTTCGCCGTGCTTCAACAGCTCGGGCAATGATGAATTGCTGACGCCCGCCGGCGGCATACAGCCGCGCCGTCGCCCGGTCGGTCGCGTTCGTCCTCCTGGCCGGTACTTGGCAACTTTCCGGTGACGGGCCCGTCAGCGCCGCGGCTGCATTGAACCTGTCCGGCTTCCGGGACCACCAACGGCGCGTGGTCGCTGATGTCAGCGACGAGAGAAGGCGCGATGAAGGCTCTGAAAGCATCGATCTGTGTTGCGGTCACGGCGCTTGCCCTGAGCCTGCCGTTCGGCGCGCCATCCTATGCCGGAGACGACGAGACGGACGCGCTCACGCGGCAGATGAAGGAGCTTTATCGGGCCGGGAAGTACATGGAAGCCTTGCCGCTGGCCCAGAAGTCTCTCTCGCTTCACGAGAAGGAGTTCGGACCTGACGATGCGCGCGTCGCGATGCCGCTGAGCGACCTCGGCACGATCCATCACAATCTCGGCGAATACGCCGTTGCCGAGCCGCTGTACAAGCGCGCGCTGGCCATCCGCGAGAAGACGCTCGGTCCGGATCACGCGGAAGTCGCAATGGTGCTGAACAATCTCGGCGATCTCTATCGCGCGGAAAGACGCTACGCCGAGGCGGAGCCGGTCCTCAAGCGGTCGATCGCCATCGACGAGAAAGTGCTCGGCTCCGACGATCCCTTGATCGTGTTGCCGCTGTGCAATCTCGGCGCCGTCTACAGTGGCCAGGGTCGCTACGATCAGGCCGAGCCGCTGTTCGAGCGAGGTCTCGCCGTGCTGCAGAAAGCGCTCGGCCCCGACGAGCTCGAAGCCACGGTGCTGATGAACAATTTGGCCGACACCTACACCCAGCAGCATCGCTATGCCGATGCCGAGCGGCTGTTGCAGCGGTCGATGGCCGTGACCGAGAAGGCGTACGGCCCCGATCATCCCGACATCGCGCAGGCGCTGAACAATCTCGGTGCGCTCTATGGGCGTCAGGGACGCAACGCCGAGGCCGAGCGGCTGTTCAAGCAGTCGGTGGCCATTTTCGAGAAGAGCTTCGGCCCCGATCATCCGGATCTTGCTGGTGTCCTGGATAACCTCGCCAGTCTCTACAACAGTCAAGGCCGCCATGCCGATGCCGAGCAAGTCCTGAAACGGTCGATGGCCATCCGGGGCAAGACAAGGCCGATCTGAAGCAGCGCGGGATGGTCGGGCGAGGTGTCCGCCGTCGCCCGAAGAGCGAAGGTGCAATCGAAAGCCAGCGAATTTCGTCGGATCGTTAGCGAGCATCGCTCCGGCGCGATGAAATGAGGCTTGATCGTTCCAATGACGGAGGTGCGCTCCCTCTCCCGCAAGCGGGAGAGGGCTGGGGAGAGGGTGTTTCCGCGGTGGGACAATCCCAAGAGGAGAAAGCCCTCACCCGGCGCTTCGCCATAGCCGGGGCTTTGCCTCGGCGTCTTTTGAGATGACGGCCGCCAAAAGCGGCCTATGCCTCTCCCGCAAGCGGGAGAGGGAGTGCACTTACGTTGTAGCAATCAAACCTGATCTCATCCTGCTTGTGGCGGCGGCCTGCGTGCACGCCTCGTCCTTCGAGACGGCGCTAACGCGCCTCCTCAGGATGAGGCTGATCAGCGTCAGTGCGCGTTGAAACTGCTGCCGCGCACTCCGCCCTCATCCTGAGGAGCCCGCCCAAGCGGGCGTCTCGAAGGATGGCCGCAGGAACAAACTCTCAAATGCGATAGTCCTGCTCTGCATGGGGACGTGTTTCTGTTTGCGGCCGCGCAGCAGCTCGTAGGATGGGTAGAGCGACTTGTCGCCGTAGCTCGAAGAGCAAAGGCGGAAGCGAAACCCATCAGGCTCTATCCTGACAATAGGATCGACCTAACCAGAATTGCGAGATGCTGCACCACCAGCAGATGAGCAATCAATCAAGTTTGGCGAGGATGTCTCGGATGAACGGATCTTTGGCGATCAGGTACTGCCGAATACCCGAGGCATTTTCGCGCTCGAGCCTCAGTTTCAAATCCTGATATCTCGAGCGATCTCCGGCATGCTGACGCAGGTGATCCCGAAATTTCAGCATCCGCGCAATCTCTCCATGATCTTCAAGACACACATGAAGCTTGTGCGTTCGGGCGCCGTTGACGTCCCGCTTAAAGAAATGATGGCCTGGAGAAAGGTCGCCGCCACGGCGATAGCCGAGGGTTGCCAATGATCGGCTCCAATCTTCCAGCCCGCTGTCCGACCGCACCACTGCAAGGACGTCAATTTCAGCCTTTGCCGCCAATTCGGGCACAGCGGTGCTTCCAACGTGATGAATGTCGATCAACGCGGAGCTGAAAACGGGCTTCAGCCGCGCCTCTTCCGCCGCGTATTGCTGCGGCCAGGTCGGATCGTAAGGCGTGATAGGGCTGGTGAGCGGCATGTCGAACCGTTAAGCTGAAACACGAACTCCGCCTAGTTCGCAGCTCGTAGGATGGCGACTTGTCCGCCGTAGCTCGAAGAGCAAAGGCGGAAGCGAAATCCATCAAACTTTATCCTCACAATCGGATTGAGCTGGCGAGAAGCAAGAGATACTGCGTCTGCCCGCATCAGGGCGATGGGTTTCGCAAGACCTCAACCCATCCTGCGGGCTCTCAGATGACACTTGCGGCCAGCAGGGAAGCGCCGCCAACCGCGACCAGCACGAGTCCGGGCCAGTTCGATTTGATGCTGAAGCCGCTACCCGGCGCTTTAGGCTCCAGCGTGTCAAGTCTGGAGCGAGGCCGTTTGGTACCGCTCAGCCGGCCTCGCCAGATCGGCTGATATGCCATCTGGAGCACGCCGACGAAAACAAGGAGCGCACCAAGCCATATGAGCGTCATGCTCGTCTCCTGCATCAGTGAACCTCGAGAGGTTGCTTCCCGCGGAAACCGCCGCCCTTTGAGAACACTCCGACATAGGGAAACGTCATCCAACCCTGGATGGTTCCTCAGGCGCAACCGGAGGGGACGGGTAAGAGGACTTTACGAGCTCCGGCTACCAATCACACCGGCTGCGATGATGCCACCATACCCCTGTTTTGCCCGACGGGTCAAACCGACTTCGTGAAAATCGAAAAAGGACAGTGCCGCCAAGGGGGCGGCTACTGTGCATGGGGTTGTTTTCGCACTTTTTTGTTTGTCGCCCGGAGAGCGCCTGTTTGCCGGCCCCGGCGACCGAGCGGGCCCGTCCCGAGCGTCGCCTCAGCTGTCGACCTTCAGCGCGGCGATGAAGGCTTCCTGCGGGATGTCGACCTTGCCGAACTGCCGCATCTTCTTCTTGCCTTCCTTCTGCTTCTCCAGAAGCTTGCGCTTGCGCGTGATGTCGCCGCCGTAGCATTTTGCGGTGACGTCCTTGCGCAGCGCGCGCACCGTCTCGCGCGCGATCACCTTGCCGCCGATCGCCGCCTGGATCGGGATCTGGAACATGTGCGGCGGGATCAGCTCCTTCATCTTCTCGACCATGGCGCGGCCGCGCCCCTCCGCACGGGTGCGGTGGACCAGCATCGACAGCGCATCGACCGGCTCGGCATTGACCAGGATCTGCATCTTGACGAGATCGGCCGGCTTGTAGTCGGTCAGGTGATAGTCGAACGAGGCGTAGCCCTTGGAGACCGACTTCAGGCGGTCGTAGAAGTCGAACACCACTTCGTTGAGCGGCAGGTCGTATTTGACCATGGCGCGGGAGCCGACGTAAGTCAGCTCCTTCTGCGCGCCGCGGCGGTCCTGGCACAGCTTCAAGACGCTGCCGAGATATTCGTCCGGCGTGAGGATCGTCGCCTCGATCCAGGGCTCGTCGATCTCGGCGATCTTGACCACGTCGGGCATGTCGACGGGATTGTGGATCTCGATCTCCTGGCCGTCGGTGAGCTTCATCTTGTAGATGACGCTCGGCGCGGTCGCGATCAAATTGAGATCGAACTCGCGCGACAGCCGCTCCTGGATGATCTCGAGGTGCAGCAGCCCGAGGAAGCCGCAGCGGAAGCCGAAGCCGAGCGCAGCTGACGTCTCCATCTCGAACGAGAAGCTGGCGTCGTTGAGGCGCAGCTTGCCCATCGCGGCGCGCAGCGTCTCGAAATCGTCGGCGTCGACCGGGAACAGGCCGCAGAACACCACCGGGATCGCCGGCTTGAAGCCCGGCAGCATCTCGGCGACCGGCTTCCTGTCGTCGGTGATGGTGTCGCCGACGCGGGTGTCGGCGACTTCCTTGATCGCGGCGGTGATGAAGCCGATCTCGCCGGGGCCGAGCTCCTCGACCTGCTGCATCTTCGGCGTGAAGAAGCCGACGCGCTCGACATCGTAGGCCGCGCCGGTGCCCATCATGCGCACGCGCTGGCCCTTCTTCATGGTGCCGTCGACGATGCGCACCAGCACAACGACGCCGAGATAGACGTCGTACCAGCTGTCGACCAGCAGCGCCTTCAGCGTCGCGTCGCGGTCGCCCTTCGGCGGCGGCAGGCGGGTGACGATGGCTTCCAGCACGTCGGGGACGCCGAGGCCGGTCTTGGCCGAGATCATCACCGCATCCGAGGCGTCGATGCCGATGACGTCCTCGATCTGCTGCTTGACCTTCTCGGGCTCGGCGGCGGGCAGGTCGACCTTGTTCAGGACCGGGACGATCTCGTGATTGTTGTCGAGCGCCTGGTAGACGTTGGCCAGTGTCTGCGCTTCGACGCCCTGGCTGGCGTCGACCACGAGCAGGGAACCCTCGCACGCCGCCAGCGACCGCGAGACCTCGTAGGCGAAGTCGACATGGCCGGGCGTGTCCATCAGGTTGAAGATGTAATCCTTGCCGTCCTTGGCGCGGTATTGCAGGCGCACCGTCTGCGCCTTGATCGTGATGCCGCGCTCGCGCTCGATGTCCATGGAATCGAGCACCTGCTCCTTGCCCGCCATCTCGCGGTCGGAAAGGCCGCCGGTCATCTGGATCAGGCGGTCGGCCAGCGTCGATTTTCCATGGTCGATATGGGCGACGATGGAGAAATTGCGGATGTTGGAAATGGGGACGGTCGTCATGGGCGCGGGATACCACTCACATCCCCGTGCGGCAACCATTCACTTGGTCTCCCGCGACCGCACGGGGGCGCGTCCGGGATGGGGCAGCCAGTCCGCTCAGTCGGTCCGGGCGGGGCGACATCGATTCGTCATGCCGCCGCAATCTCGGCCTCCCCGCCGTCGATTTCAGGGGCCGGCTCTGCTAGCTTTCCGGCTTTCTGTCACGGAAATAGGCAATGCGTTGGAAGCGTCTTTTCGCCCTGTTATTTGCGGTGTGTTTTTCCGTCCCGGCCGCAGCTGAAAGGCGCGTCGCCCTCGTCATCGGCAATTCCGCCTACCAGAGCGTGTCTCGGCTGGAAAATCCCCGGAATGACGCGCTGCTGGTGGCCGAGACGTTGCAGAAGCTCGGCTTCACGCTGGTCGGCGGCGGCGCCCAGGTCGAGCTGGACAAGGCGAGCTTCGACGCGGCGGTCCAGCGTTTCGGCAACCAGCTGATCGGCGCGGACGTCGCCCTGTTCTATTACGCCGGCCACGGCATCCAGGTCCGCGGCACCAATTACCTCGTGCCGATCAACGCGAATCCGACGCGCGAGACCGACGTCGATTTCCAGATGGTCGATGCCGCTTTGGTGCTGCGGCAGATGGACGGTGCAGGAACCAAGCTGAACATCGTCATTCTCGATGCGTGCAGGAACAACCCGTTTGGCGGACGGGGCTTGCGCGCCTCCGATGGCGGCCTGGCGCAGATCCGGGCGCCGGAGGGAACGCTGCTCTCCTATGCCACGCAGCCCGGCAACGTCGCGCTCGACGGGTCCGACGGACATAGTCCCTACACGCGGGCACTGGTCGAGACGATGCAGCGCCCCGGTCTGGACGTGCTCCAGACGTTCAATCAGGTGGGACTCGCCGTCAAGCGCGCGACCGGCAGCAACCAGCAGCCCTGGGTCTCCAGCTCGCCGATCGATGGATCGTTCTACTTTGCAGGCGCGCCGGCAGGGCAGGCCGCGACAGTCAACGTGCCGGCACCGGTCACGACGCCTCCCGCGAACCTGCCGCCATCCACAGCTCCGGTTACGAGAACCCAATCGGATTTCCTGTTTCCGGATTCGGATAGCCGACTGCTTGCCGATGGTGATCTGAAGACGCTGAGCAAAGACGATCTGCGCCTTGCGCGCAACGAGATCTTCGCGCGGCGGGGGCGCTACTTCAACTCGCCCGATCTGACCGCGAGGTTCAGCAAGTTCGCCTGGTACGCGCCCCACACCTGGGACCCCCAGTTGAACGCCGTCGAGAAGGCGAACGTCGCCTTGATCGATCGCTATGAAGCCGGCGGGCCGGCGCAAAGCGGCTTCATCTTTCCCGATTCGGATCGGCGGCTGCTGACGGTCGCAGACCTGCGCGGGCTTTCCAACGACGATCTCCGTATCGCGCGGAACGAGATATTCGCGCGGCGCGGACGTTATTTCGAGGCGGCAGATCTCAAGGCGCGTTTCGAACGTTTCCCGTGGTATTCGCCGAGAACATGGAATCCGAAGCTCAATCCGATCGAGGAGGCGAACGTCGCGCTGCTCGATCAGGCTGGCAAGCGTCGATGACGATTGCGTCGCGGGCGGCACGAGTTATCGTCGTTCTTGTCGCCGTGTCCGTCCCGGCGGGCGCCCAGACCAGGACCGAGCTTCTTGACCGGCTGGTGCGTGCCTATCCCGATTTCCTCTCAGGCCACGACGGCAAGCAGATCTTGTGGCGCGATGGCACCGCGATGCCGGTGGACGATGGCATCGACGACAAATCGTTTGATCAGCGGCTGCGCGATGCCTCGATCCTCGACCAGCTCCGCTTGCCCTATCCCGTCGGCGCCTCCGCGCCGCCCGCGGTGAACGCCGATCCCGGACGATTCCGGAACGAAGCGTTCTTCAAGAAGATGTATGGCGACTGCCGCAATGGAGCGGTACAGCGCAATCTCGTGACCATCACCTGGCTGCCGCGGTCATGGGGGAAGGCGGTCCAGGTGACGCGGATCAATGGTGTGGCCGACCGGCTCAAGGAGGTGTCCGCGGAGATCGACAAGCTCGATCCGGCGGTGAGGGCCGCGGCCTTTCCGATCGCCGGTGTGCTGTCGTGCCGGCCTGTCGCGGATACCGGCAAGATGAGCATGCATGGCTATGCCGTCGCGATCGACCTGAACCTGAAATATTCCGACTATTGGCTTTGGGCGGGCCGCGGAAAATCCATCCCCTACAAGAACAGGATGCCGCAGGAGATCGTCGACATCTTCGAGCGCCACGGCTTCATCTGGGGCGGGAAATGGTATCACTACGACACGATGCATTTTGAATATCGCCCGGAACTGCTGGCCCGGTGATCCCGCATCGTGTCTGTGCGCCAAGCGATCATTCATTCACGCCAAGCTGATTTCACTCAGGCACAAAACGCGCTACGCAAGCGCCCATGTCCATGACTTCGATCTCCTCCTCCCGACCGCGCGCAAGAGTCCGCCCGAGCTTTGACCGCTTCCGGGCCTTCCTGGTTGCCTGCGCGGTCCGCCCCGAGACGCGCCTGTGGCTGGTGATCCAGCTTGCCATCCTGCATGCGGTGCTGTGGACCTTCATCCTGATCAATCTGAAGGCGGCGCAGGACGTTCACATGGACGTCGCAGAAGCCTGGGGCTGGGGCCAGAAATTCCTCTGGGGCTATGGCAAGCACCCGCCGCTGTCGGGCTGGGTGGCCGGCCTCTGGTTCAAGGCGTTCCCGGCGGCGGACTGGGCGACCTATGCGCTGGCGATGGCAACGGTGAGCGTCGGCATGGTGCTCTGCTGGCTGATCGCCTTGCGCGTGGTGGATGCGCGCCGCGCGTTCCTGGTCGTGGTGATGATCGCGCTCTATCCGATCTTCAATTTCAAGGGCTTCAAGTACAACCCGGACCTGCTGCAGCTCGTCACGCTGCCGCTCCTGGTGCTCGCTTATCTCAACGCCTTCGAGAAGCGGAGCTGGCAATCCGGAATCCTGCTTGGCCTTGCCGGCGCGTTGGCGCTGATGACCAAATATTGGGTGCTGACCATGATCGGCGCCATCGGGCTCGCCGCGCTGATCCATCCCGAGCGTTTGCGCTTCCTGTCGTCGCCCGCGCCGTGGGTCGCCATCGCCACGATGGTCGCGGCGATGATCCCGCACATCGTCTGGCTGGCGGATGCGCATTTCGTGCCGCTGACCTATGCCGGCGACACCTACAGCCTGCAGGACAAGAGCCAGGTGCATCAGCTCGTCGCGGGCTACTTCCTGCATAACTTCGCGCTGCTCGCCTTGCCGGTGGCGCTCGCGGCGCTCGCTATGGCGCTGGTGCCGCCTTGGGTTAAATTGCTGCTGCGGGCGCCCTTGCGCATCGTCACGCGCGCCTGGGCGCGCGGCGCCAATGCAGGCGTCAACGTCTCGCAGGCGCTGAACGTCTGGATCATCCAGCTCATCGTCGCCTTCGGCCCGCCGCTCGGCGCGCTGGTGTTCAGCATCTACATGAAGACCGATTGGGGCATCTCGCTGTTCTTCCTGGTCCCGCTCGCGCTGGTCGCGATCCCGACGTTGCGCGTGCAGAGCGCCGCGCTGTTCAACATCGCAGCGATCTGGCTCGTGCTCAGCGCCGCGACGCTTGCGGCCTCGCCCCTCATCGCCGCGCGCGAGATGGCGGCCAATGCCGGCAACACCGCGACCTATGGCGCGCGCTCGGAGCTGGCGCGCAAGCTGACTCAGGAATGGCACATGCGCTTTGCCTCGCGCTGGGCGGTCGTTGCCGGCACCATGGAGTCGATCCAGCCGATGGTGTTCTACAGCCCGGATCACCCCGCAGCGTTCACGCCGAACGAGCCGTGGAGCTCGGGTCTGACGTCGCTCGACGACGTCAAGCGATACGGCTTCATCGGCGTGTTCGATCCGGCCAACGAACGCCTGCCGGCGTTCGAGAAATGGGTGTCGGAGGTTGCGCCGAACGCCGAGCGCATGGTGATGAGCACGCGCCGCTTCACAAACGGCAAGGCCGGCCCATCGATGAGCTGGAACGTCTACATCGCGCCGCCGGGGAAGTGAGGTGGATTGTCGTTCCGGGGCACGCGAAGCGTGAACCCGGAACCTCGGGATTCTCAGGTGCGCAATTGCGCGCCATAGTTCGATGCTGCGCATCGCCCCGGAATGACGGAGGGGTCTGCTAAACCCCTTCCTCGTTGAACTTGCTCTCGACGAGCTCGGTGATTGCCGCGAGCGCGGCTTCGGCGTCGGTCCCTGCCGCCGCCACCGTGATCGTCGTGCCGGGACCCGCGGCGAGCATCATCAGGCCCATGATCGAGGTGCCGCCGACGGTCTCGCCGCCGCGCGTCACCCACACCTGCGCGTCGAAGCGCTCGACCGCCTGGACGAATTTCGCCGAGGCGCGCGCATGCAGGCCGCGCTTGTTGATGATCAGGAGATCCTTGGAGATCGCGCCCGCGGGCACGCCGGTCGCGGCTTGTGGCGCCTCGTCGCTCATTTGCCGGCGAGTACGCGGCTGGCGATGGTGACGTATTTGCGGCCGGCTTCCTGCGCCATCGCGATCGCGTCGGGCAGCGGTCGCTCTTCGCGCACCTTGGCGAGCTTCACCAGCATGGGCAGGTTGATGCCCGCGAGCACTTCGACCTTGGGCCGGCTCATGCAGGATATTGCGAGGTTCGACGGCGTGCCGCCGAACATGTCGGTGAGGATCGCAACGCCGTCGCCGGAATCGACGCGGTTGACCGCCTCGATGATGTCGCTTCGGCAGAGATCGGAATCATCTTCGGCGCCGATCGTGATCGCTTCGATTTGCTTTTGTGGACCCATGACATGCTCAAGCGCCGCCTTGAATTCGTCGGCAAGGCGCCCGTGGGTCACAAGTACTAGACCAATCATCGGAAAACTCCTCGCGGGCGCTTTTGGTGCACCGCACGAACGCGCCACTTTGACCATCCAGAGCCCCCGCGCAAGAGGGGATGTTGCGTATCTCCCTGAATCTATACGGATGGATGAGGGGAGCTGCGCCGGTCTATTCGGTCGCGATAGTGGGGTTCATATGGTTACCATTTCCCTTCAAACAATCGCCAGAAGGGTTAACGGAAGATGAACTCTTGGTAGTGGTCAAGGCCGCAACAACCAGAGGAAGGGGCGAATAGTCGCGGGCAACAGGGATTCGCGGTATTTCGACACCAAGAATGCGGGTTTTCAGGGCTTCGGCCGGCGGCAGCCGCTCCGCATCCGCCGCCGCCAGATCGACCACGAGACCGACGGTCGCATGCTCCACGAAGTCGCAGCGGCGGATTCCGAGGCCCCTGATTTCGATCAGGCCCGCCAGGCGAGGCGCGGGGCGGACCTCAATTTCATGGCCGAGTGTCGCCAGATGGACACGGTCATCACCGACCAGAACGGCCCTTTCCACAACGCCCGAGCGTCCGGCCATGATCAGATCAAAGGCAAGCCGCGACTTGCCGGATCCCGAGGGCCCGCGGATCAGCACGGCGAGAGTCCCGACCTTGACGGCAGAGGCGTGAACGCTGGGCCCGCCGTCACTCATAGGGCCGGCAGCCTCACAACGAAGCGCGCACCGGCAATTGTCGGAGCGCCGTCGGCGTCCGGCGGGCCGGGACGGTTCTCCGCCCAGATCCGTCCGCCATGAGCGTCGACGATCTGCTTCGAGATCGACAGGCCGAGACCGGAATTCTGGCCAAAGCCTTGATGCGGGCGGTCGGTGTAGAAGCGCTCGAAGATGCGCTCCAGCGCGTCCTCGCGAATGCCGGGGCCGTCATCGTCGACCACGATCTCGATCTCGGAGCGCACGCGCCGGCAGGTGAGGCGCACCTTGCTGCCGCGTTCGGAGAAGGATTGCGCGTTCGAGAGCAGGTTGGAGACGACCTGTCCGAGCCGGGAATCGTGGCCGCTCGCGGCGAAGGTGTCGGTCGGGCTGCGGCCCTCGAAGCGCGTCTCGACCGCGACGTCGTGGCCGAGCTTGGTTTCGTTGGCGACGGACGCCAGCGTCGTCAGCAGGCGGCGCAAATCGACCGGGATCGCATCCTGGCGCTGCAGCTCGGCATCGAGGCGGCTGGCGTCCGAGATGTCGGAGATCAGCCGGTCGAGCCGCTTGACGTCGTGCTCGATCACCTCGAGCAGGCGCGCGCGGCTGTTCTCGTTGCGCGCCAGCGGCAGCGTCTCGACCGCCGAGCGCAGCGAGGTCAGCGGGTTCTTCAATTCATGGGCAACGTCGGCGGCGAACATCTCGATCGCCTCGATGCGGCTGTAGAGCGCGCTCGTCATGTCGCGCAGCGCGCCGGACAGGTGGCCGATCTCGTCGCGGCGGCGGGTGAAATCGGGGATCTCGATGCGGGCCTTGATGCGGCGGCGGACGCGCTCGGCGCTGTCGGCGAGCCGGCGCACGGGACCTGCGATCGTGCTCGCCAGCAGCAGCGACAGCATGATCATGACGGCGGCGGCGACGCCGCCGACCTTCAGGATGGCGAGGCGCTCGGCGGTGACCATCTGGTCGATGTCGTCGCCTTGCGTCGACAGCATCAAGGCGCCATGGATCGCGCGCGAGCGCAGCACGGGGACCGCGACCGAGACGATCACCTCGCCGCGCGCATTGACCCGCACCATCGAGCGTTTCTGGCCCTGGAGGGCGTCGCCCACTTCGGCATAGCCATTGCCGTTCTCGGGCCCGAGCTCGCGATAGAGCGGCAGGTCGCCGCGGTTCAGCCAGGTGCGCACGGCGACCTTGCCGCGCTCGATGATGCCGGGTTGCTCGGCCGGCGGCGGCAGGGGAAAGCGCAGCACGTTTTCGAGGTTGCGGCTGTCGAGCAGCAGGCTGCCGTTCGGATCGTAGATGCGGGCGCGCGTCTTGGTCGGCGAGATCAGGGTGCGCAGCACCGGCGCGACGCGCTCCGGATTGATCGGGAAGTCCAGCGGCGAATACTCGTCCGAGCCGCCATAGGTCTCGCCCGGCTTGAGGTCGAGCAGCCGGTCGGGATCGATGGTGATGGCGTTGGTCTGCACCGTGGCAGAGGCCGCGATCGCGCCGGCGATGATCTCGGCCTGGACCAGGAGGCTCTGGGCGCGGGCGTCGATCAGGCCGGCACGGAATTGCGACAGGTACAGGATGCTCGCCACCAGCGCGACGAGGCCGGCGAGGTTGAGCGAGACGATGCGGCGGGTCAGGCTCGAGAAGGACAGCGCGAAGAAGAACTGCCCGGCGCGTTTCAGCCAGTTCAGCGGCCGGAAGCCCTGCGGCTTGTCGTCGGCAACGTGCTCCTGAACGCCGTCGGATGCGAGATCCCCGGCGCTCTGGTTAGGGTCAGGCTGCGTTCGGTCAAGCAATGCTTACGCCCGCGTTAGGACGGCCCGTGCGAAGGTCCCCGCATCCTAGAGCGATCCTCGTCCCGATGGAACGAGAACCGGGAGATGCTCTCGATCGCCTTGGCGGGTGAGCCTCAGGCTTCCTTGAAACGGTAGCCGACGCCGTAGAGCGTCTCGATCATCTCGAACTCGTTGTCGACCACCTTGAACTTCTTGCGCAGCCGCTTGATGTGGCTGTCGATTGTGCGGTCGTCGACATAGACCTGGTCGTCATAGGCGGCGTCCATCAGCGCGTTGCGGCTCTTCACCACGCCGGGCCGGGTCGCGAGCGCCTGCAGGATCAGGAATTCGGTGACGGTGAGCGTCACCGGCTCGTTCTTCCAGGTGCAGGTATGGCGTTCCGGATCCATGCGCAAAAGGCCGCGGTCGAGCGCCTTGGCGTCGTTCTCCTTTGGCGCGACGGTCGGGTCCTTCGGCGCCGAGCGGCGCAGCACCGCCTTGACGCGCTCGACCAGCAGACGCTGCGAGAACGGTTTGCGGATGAAGTCGTCGGCGCCCATCTTGAGGCCGAACAACTCGTCGATCTCCTCGTCCTTGGAGGTGAGGAAGATCACCGGCAGGTCGGACTTCTGCCTGAGACGGCGCAGCGTCTCCATGCCGTCCATGCGCGGCATCTTGATGTCGAGGATGGCGAGATCGGGCTGGGTGGTACGGAAACCGTCGAGCGCGGAGGCGCCGTCGGTGTAGGTCATGATACGGTAGCCTTCGGCTTCCAGCGCGATCGAGACGGATGTGAGAATGTTGCGGTCGTCGTCGACCAAAGCGATTGTGGGCATGAGCCTCTCTGCTTTCTGCTTTCCGTTTGGGTCGTGGCTTGAAACGGCGAGCGATCCAGTGATGCGCCGCATACATGGGTGCCGAAGTGGCGTTCGAACCTTGTCACCGAGCAATGCAAGCTGGGCTGAAGTGTGACCAAGTTCCACGAAACACGGCAGATTCGCCGCATCTCGACCCATAACCGGACCCCCGTTTAGCCGAAAAAAGACCCCCCTTGCAACCACCTGAGCTGAGAAAGCCCATGCAACCGACCCCCGATTTCGACCCCGCAAAGCTCGCCAAATCGCTGCTGAGGCGGTCCCGGCAGGGGGCCTTGGCGACGCTGATGACCGGCAGCGGCGATCCCTATTGTTCCCTGGTCAATCTCGCCAGTCATCCCGATGGCTCGCCGCTCCTGCTGATCTCGCGCCTTGCCGTGCACACCAGGAACATCCTCGCGGACTGCAGGGTCTCACTGATGCTGGACGAGCGCGTGGCCGGCGATCCCCTGGAAGGCGCCCGGATCATGCTGTCGGGCCGGGCCGAGGAGGCCGATTCCGACAAGGATCTGCTCCAGCGACGGTATCTTAGTGCCCATCCCTCAGCGGAAGGCTTTGTTTCCTTTAAGGATTTCTCCTTCTTCCGGATCCGGCCCACGGGAACCCATCTGGTCGCCGGCTTCGGCCGCATCGTCGACCTCAAGCCCGAGCAATTCCTGACCGACCTCACCGGCGCCGAGGACCTGCTGGCGGCGGAGGCGAGCGCCGTCGAGCACATGAACGCCGACCATCGCGATGCCCTGAATCTCTATGCAACGAAGCTGCTCGGCGCCGCCGAGGGCGACTGGCGCTGTACCGGCTGTGACCCTGAAGGCCTCGACCTGCAGGACGGCCAGGTCGCGCTGCGGCTGGACTTCCCGGAGCGGGTCACGGATGGCACGGGCTTGCGCAAGATGCTGGTCCGCCTCGCTGGCGAAGCGCGCACAAGGATGGACCAGGGCGCAACCGCTTGAACGCCGCTACCGATCGCCGCGACCCATGACCGTGACGGTTTTCGGGTTCGCAGCGAGAGGGGTCATGACGCGTCAACGTTTGGCATGGACGGCGGGTCTGGCGCTCGCCATCACCACCTTGCTTGTGACCCCGGCCCTCTCGCAGAAGGGCGATCTCGCCGCACAGGGGGCGCGGATCAACGCGCTCAACCAGGCCGGCAAATATGCGGAAGCGCTGCCCCTGGCGCAGGCCATGGTCGCGAGCCTGGAAAAGGGCAATGACGGGCGCGAGCTCTCCGCGGCCCTCAACAATCTCGGCCAGGTCTATGCCGGGCAGGGCCGCGACGATCTGGCCGAGCCGGTCTACAAGCGCGCGATCGCGCTGATGGAAAAGTCGCTCGGCCTCGACACCGCCTTGATCTCGCCCGAGCTGACCAATCTCGCCGCGCTGTATCAGCGGCAGGGCCGCTTCACTGAAGCCGAGCCGCTGTTCAAGCGCGCGCTCGCCGTCAGCGAAAAGAGCATGTCGCGCGAGCATCCCGATGTCGGCCGGGCCCTCAACAATCTCGCCACGCTCTATGTGAAGCAGGAGCGCTTTGCCGATGCCGAGCCGCTGTTCCGGCGTGCGCTCGCGATCTATCAGAAAGCTGCCGGGCCCGAGCATCCCGCGGTTGCCACGGTCCTGAACAACATCGGACAGGTCGAGCGCGACCTCGATCGCGACGCCGATGCCGAAGCGCCGATCAAGCGCTCGCTCGCAATCCGCGAAAAGGTGCTGGGGCCGGACCACCCCGACGTCGCGCGCTCGCTCAACAATCTCGCCGGGCTCTATCAGCACCAGCAGCGTCATGCCGATGCCGAGCCGCTGTATCGCCGCGCGCTGGCGATCCGCGAGCATGCGCTGGGGCCCGATCACCCTGATGTCGCGACCTCGACGAGCAATCTCGCCGATTTCCTGCAGGCGACCGGGCGGACGGCGGACGCCTTGCCGTTCGCGCAGAAGACGCTCGCGGCCAACCGTGCGCAGCTCCGTGTCGTGCTGCCGATCCTGTTCGCGGCACGGCAGCAATCGCTGCTCGCGAGCGAGAAGGCGCTCGACGATGCGCTCGGTGCGATCCAGCGCGGCACGCAATCCTCTGCGGCCTCCGCCGTGAACAAGCTCGCGGTGCGGCTCGCCGCCGGCAGCGACCGGCTCGCCGAGCTCGTGCGCAAGGATCAGGATCTCGCGGCCGAGTCCGAAGCGCTCGACAAGGCGATCATCGCTGCGGTGTCGAAGCCATCGGGCCAGCGTGACGTCGCGGCCGAGCAGCGCAGCCGCGCGCGGATCGCGGCGATCGCGAGCGCGCGCAACGGATTGCAGAAGACGCTCGCGGTCGAGTTTCCCGACTATTCCTCGCTCTCCAACCCGCTGCCGCTGACCGTGAGGGACATCCAGCCGCTGCTGGCCTCCGACGAGGCGATGGTGATCTATTCCGTCGTCGACAGGCGGAGCTATGTCGTCGCGATCACGCGCGAGCGCGTCGACTGGAAGGAGATTCCGCTCGAAGCGGACGCGGTCACACAGAAGGTCACGGCCTTCCGCAGGGGGCTCGATGTCGGCAAGGCGCGCGATGCCTCCGGCAAATCGGGATTGTTCGACCTCGGGCTCGCCAATGAGCTCTATATCGCGCTGCTCGGCCCGGTCGAGGCGCTGACCAAGGACAAGCGCAATTTGCTGGTGGTGCCGTCGGCGGCGCTGACCGCATTGCCGTTTCATCTGCTGGTCACGGAGAAGCCGCCGGCTGCGATCCCGGATAAGCTCGAAGGCTATCGCAGTGCTGCCTGGCTGCTGCGGCGTCAAGCCGTCTCGGTGATGCCGTCGGTGATCAGCCTAAAATCGCTGCGCGCTTTTGCCCGCACGGATCAAAGCATCAAGCCGATGACCGGTTTCGGCGATCCCGTGTTCAACCCTGCGGCCGAAGGACCTGCCGACCGGCGCGCCGCGAGCGGCAAGGTCGTCGCACGCAGCATCGCGACGATCGCATATGCCGACTTCTGGCGCGGCGCAGGCGTGGATCGTGCGCGGCTAGCACAGGCACTGCCGCAACTGCCCGATACGGCCGATGAATTGAACGCGGTGGCGAGGGACGTCGGCGCGGCTGAGGCCGATATCCATCTCGGCCGCGACGCCAGCGAAACGACGCTCAAGCGTGCAGCGCTTGCCCAATACGGCATCATCTACTTTGCCACCCACGGCCTCGTTGCCGGCGACGTCAAGGGATTGGGGGAGCCGTCGCTTGCGCTCTCCATCCCCGACCAGCCGACGGAGCTCGACGATGGTCTTCTCACCGCGAGCGAAGTGGCCCAGCTCAAGCTCAATGCCGATTGGGTTGTGCTGTCCGCCTGCAACACCATCGCCGGCGACAAGCCCGGTGCCGAAGCGTTGTCGGGATTGGCGCGTTCGTTCTTCTACGCAGGCGCCCGCGCGCTCTTGGTATCGCATTGGGCCGTGGATTCGGAGGCTGCAACCCGCTTGACCACATCGACGTTCGAGCTGCTCAAGAACGAACCGAAGCTCGGTCGTGCCGAAGCTTTACGCCGCGCGATGATAACCTATCTCGACGACGCCTCGTCGCCACGCAACGCTTATCCCGCGATGTGGGGGCCGTTCGCGCTGATCGGCGAGGGTGAGGTAAGATAGGGCATTGGCGCAGCGATTGTGCGTCGCAATAACCTGACATAACGCGCAAACGTGCATTTGGTTGCGCGATCATCCGCACTTTTCTCGATGCGGCCATTCAGAGCTGACATGCGCGACGTTTGGCGCGGTCCTTGAATAAACCAAATCCTGCGGGATCAGCTTGGCAACGCCAGCGTTCATCAGTATTAGGTCGTTCAGCCGAGGCCGAACAGCCCATATTCACGGTGATCGCGACGGCGCCAAACTTGGCCGCGCTTGATGTCGCGGGTTCTAGGAGGATTTTTTCGTGCAAGAGACGGGCGTGCGCAACGGTGCCTTCGGCGCCGACAAATTCGGCTTAAAGAATCTCAAGCAGGTTCACTGGAACCTGGGTGCGCCACAACTCTATCAATACTCGCTCGCCGCGGGCGAGGCGGTGCTGTCCGCCGATGGCGCGCTTTGCGCCGACACCGGCGAGTTCACCGGGCGCAGCCCGAAGGACAAGTTCACGGTGCGCGACGCCACCACCGACAAGAAGATGTGGTGGGCCGGCAACCAGTCGATCACCGCAGAGCAGTTCGAGACGCTCTATCAGGACTTCCTCAAGCACGCCGAAGGCAAGCGCCTGTTCGCGCAGGACCTCTATGGCGGCGCCGACCCGGCCTACCGGATCAAGACGCGCGTGTTCACCGAGCTTGCCTGGCACTCGCTCTTCATCCGCACGCTGCTGATCCGCCCCGAGACGATCGAGTTGTCGACCTTCGTGCCGGAGCTCACCATCATCGACATGCCGAGCTTCCGCGCCGATCCTAAACGCCACGGCGTGCGCTCGGAGAACGTCGTCGCGATCGATTTCGCCCGCAAGATCGTCCTGATCGGCGGGTCTTATTATGCCGGCGAGATGAAGAAGTCGGTCTTCACGACGCTGAACTATTATCTGCCCGAGCGCGGCGTGATGCCGATGCACTGCTCGGCCAATGTCGGCGCCAAGGGCGACACCGCGATCTTCTTCGGCCTGTCGGGCACCGGCAAGACCACGCTGTCGGCCGATCCCAACCGCACCCTGATCGGCGACGACGAGCACGGCTGGGGCCCGAACGGCGTCTTCAATTTCGAGGGCGGCTGCTATGCCAAGTGCATCAAGCTCTCGAAGGAGGCCGAGCCCGAGATCTTTGCCGCGTCGACGCGCTTCGGTGCGGTGCTCGAGAACTGCGTGCTCGACGAGGATACGCGCGTGGTCGATTTCGACGACGGCTCCAAGACCGAGAACACGCGTTCGGCCTATCCGCTCGACTTCATCCCGAACGCCTCGCGCACCGGCCGCGCGCCGCAGCCGAAGAACGTCGTGATGCTGGCTGCCGACGCCTTCGGCGTGCTGCCGCCGATCGCCAAGCTCTCACCGGCGCAGGCGATGTATCATTTCCTGTCCGGCTACACCGCCAAGGTCGCCGGCACCGAGCGCGGTCTCGGCAACGAGCCGCAGCCGGAATTCTCGACCTGCTTCGGCTCGCCCTTCCTGCCGCTCGATCCATCCGTCTACGGCAACATGCTGCGCGACCTCATCGCCCAGCACAATGTCGATTGCTGGCTGGTCAATACGGGGTGGACCGGCGGCAAGTATGGCGTCGGCTCGCGCATGCCGATCAAGGTGACCCGCGCGCTGCTCACCGCCGCGCTCGACGGCTCGCTTCGCAACGTCGAATTCCGCACCGACAAGTATTTCGGCTTCGCGGTCCCGACCGCGCTGCCGGGCGTGCCCAGCGAGATCCTCAACCCGGTCAATACCTGGAAGGACAAGGACGAGTTCGACAAGACCGCGCGCGCGCTGGTCGGCATGTTCCAGAAGAACTTCGCCAAGTTCGAAGCTCAGGTCGACGCCGAAGTGCGCGCCGCAGCGCCGGATGTGAAACTCGCGGCGGAGTAAAGCTCTCTCGTATGAAATGCAAAAGGGCGGCCGAGAGGCCGCCCTTTTTTCTTTCCTTCTCCCTTGTGGGAGAAGGTGGCATAGGCGGCCTTCGGCCGCCGTCCTTAACAGAACGCCGAAGCGAAGCTTCGGCTATGGCGCCGGATGAGGGGTTCTCTCCGCAAAGTCAGCGAGAGATGTGCCTGCGGAGAGAACCCCTCACCCGTCTCGTCGCTTCGCGACGAGCCACCCTCTCCCACAAGGGGAGAGGGTAAGAAAGCTAGGCCTTGAAATACGCAATCTGCGTCGTGGTCGCGAGCAGCCTTCCGTTCGGAGACCACAGCTCGGCGTTCTGATCGGCGTAGCTCTTGTGCATGATCTTCGAATCGGCCGTCGCGAGCACGCGCGTGATGTCTTCAGCCGCGAGCTCCTCGGCGTCGGTGTGGAAATACGTCGTCAGCGACACCGTGCCGAACGGCACCAGCTCGCGCCGGGCGTGGAAAATGCGGCCGAAGAAGGCGTCCGACATCGACATCAGCGACAGCATGTCGAGCTGGCGCGGCGTGCGGTCGCTGATCCAGATCTTCGAATAGGTGCTGGCGGGCTCGGCCTGCGGCGGGCCCATCCGCATCTCGCCCTCGACGAAGCGGAATTCGTACTGATTGGCCCACGATGCCGAGATCTTCGGGAATGGCAGCGTCTCCTCGAACGGCTTCGCATCCGGATATTGCGCCACCCTGTGCTCCCAGGACGGCCTGCGCTCGGCGAACACTGCGGTGGCGAGCGTCGCGACCTCGCCGCCCTGGCTGAGCTCGACGCCCCAGTGCTGGCTGGAGCGGTTGGCTTTGACCAGCCGCACGTCGAGATCGAACGGGCCCTTGGCGATCGGCGCGCAATAATTGACGGTGACGGCAAGCGGATCGCCGGCCGCTTGCGGATGCTCGATCAGCGCACGCAGGATCGTCGCGGCGGTGGCGCCGCCGAACGGGCCGACAAAGGCCCAGTAATCGTCGCTGGTGTGTCCCTGCCAGCTCGAGTCACCGGCGGTGATGCGCGTGGCGTCGTCGAAGGGATGCGGAAGCTTGGCGTGCATTGTTTCATCCGGCTTTCAATGACGGACGTCATATCACGTCCGGCGCCGGTGTGTGCAATTACCTCAGACGTAGCCGCTTCCACGCCGCGGAAAATCAGCCCGCGGCGTCGCGCAGGTTCGGCAGCAGCGGCGTGGTCGGATTGACCGGCACGTTCCAGATCTCCTCGGCATATTCGCGGATGGTCCGGTCCGACGAGAACCAGGCCATGCGCGCGACATTGAGGATGGAGGCGCGCGTCCAGGCCGGCGTGACCTGCCAGCGCGCATCGACCGCGCGCTGCGCCTCGTAATAGGAATCGAAATCGGCGCTGACCATGTAATGGTCGAGATAGCGCAGCGCATGCGCGATGGATTCGAAGCGGCCGGGATCGCCGGGCGAGAACTCGCCGGCGCCGATCGCGTTGATGGCGCGCTGCAGCTTCGGCGACCTGCGGATCACGTCCGAGGCATCCAGCCCCTGCTTGCGCCGGATCATGACGTCGCCGGCCTCCATGCCGAAGATCGCGATGTTCTCCGCGCCGACATGGTCTCGGATCTCGATATTGGCGCCGTCCAGCGTGCCGATGGTGATGGCGCCGTTCAGCGCCAGCTTCATGTTGCCGGTACCGGAGGCTTCCATGCCGGCGGTGGAGATCTGCTCGGACAGATCGGCGGCGGGAATGATCACCTCGGCGAGGCTGACATTGTAGTCGGGCAGGAACACGACCTTGAGCTTGCCGCCGATCGCGGGATCGTTGTTGACGATGTCGGCGACGTCGTTGATCAGCTTGACGATCAGCTTGGCGTAGCGATAGCTCGCCGCCGCCTTGCCGGCGAAGATCTTCACCCGCGGCACCCAATTGCCGTTGGGCTCGTCCTTGATCGCCTGGTACAGCGCGACCGTCTCGATGACGTTGAGCAGCTGGCGCTTGTACTCGTGGATGCGCTTGATCTGCACGTCGAACAATGCGCCCGGGTCGACCCTGATGCCGAGCCGTTCGCCGATCAGGCGGGCGAGCTGGGCCTTGTTGTGGTGCTTGACGCTGCGGAATTTCTTCTGGAACTCGACGTCGCTGGCGCGCGCCTCGATCAGCGAGAGCTGGGTCGGATCGTCGAGCACGGCCTCGCCGCAGGTCTCGCGCAATAAATCGGTCAGCTTCGGGTTCGCCAGCATCAGCCAGCGGCGGAAGGTGATGCCGTTGGTCTTGTTGGTGATGCGGCCGGGATAGAGATGGTTGAGGTCGTGGAACACGGTCTCGCGCATCAGGTCCGAATGCATCGCCGAGACGCCGTTGATGCGATGCGAGCCGACGAAGGCGAGCTGGCCCATGCGCACGCGGCGGCCGCTCTTCTCGTCGATCAGCGAGACCGAGGCGCGGAAGTCGATATCGCCGGGGCAGCGCGCTTCGGCGAGCGCCAGATGCTGCACGTTGATGCGGTAGATGATCTCCAGATGCCGCGGCAGCAGCCGCTCGAACAGCTCGACCGGCCAGGTCTCCAACGCCTCCGGCAGCAGCGTGTGGTTGGTGTAGGAGAGGGTGGCGACGGTGATCTTCCAGGCCTCGTCCCAGCGGAAATTGTGGAGGTCGACGAGGATGCGCATCAGCTCGGTGACGGCAAGGCTCGGATGGGTGTCGTTGAGCTGCACCGCGACCTTGCCGGCGAGACTACGCAGCTGGCCGTCGGAGGCGAGGTGCCGCTTCACCAGGTCCTGGAGCGAGGCGGAGACGAAGAAATATTCCTGGCGCAGCCGCAGCTCGCGGCCTGCCGGACTCTCGTCGTTCGGATAGAGGAATTTGCAGATCGCCTCCGCGCGCGCCTGCTCGGCGCTGGCGCTGACGTAATCGCCCTTGTTGAAGGCGTCGAGCTTGAGCGGATCGGGCGAGCGCGCCGACCACAGCCGCAGCGCGTTGACGTGCTGGCCGCGCCAGCCGACGATCGGCGTGTCATAGGCGATCGCCTGCACGATCTCGGCAGGATGCCAGATCGCGCGGTCGCGGCCCTTGTCGTCGACATGCTCGACGCCGCCGCCGAAAAAGACGTCGTAGATCACCTCGGGCCGCTGCAATTCCCAGGGGTTGCCGAAGCTCAGCCATTCATCGGGATATTCCTGCTGCCAGCCCTGATTGATGATCTGGCGGAACAGGCCGTAATCGTAGCGGATGCCGTAGCCGATCGCGGGGATCGATAGCGTCGCCATGCTCTCCATGAAGCAGGCGGCAAGCCGGCCGAGGCCGCCATTGCCGAGCGCCGCATCCGGCTCGCATTTGCGCAGCTCCGGCAGCGAGACGCCGAGATCGCCGAGCGCGACCTCGAAGATCTGCAGGAGGCCCATGTTGTTGAGCGCGTCGGTGAAGAGCCGGCCGATCAAGAATTCGAGCGAGAGATAATAGACGCGCTTGCGGCCCGCGTCGTAGCTGTGCTTCTCGGCCGTGAGCCAGCGATGCACGATGCGGTCACGCAGCGCGAGCGCCGCGGCCTGATACCAATCGTGCCTGGTCGCCATGCCGGCGTCCTTGCCGATGGCAAGGCGCAGCTTCGCCAGGATTGCGCCCTTGATCTCGGCCAGCGCGAGTTCGTCGATGGGCTGCCCGGGGGCCGGAAAACTGGGCTGGAACGATGAATCCTGCAAAGCCGTCACTTCCTAGGTCGAAAGAACTCTCACTCTACGCGTCCTGCCCTTGCACCGGAACTGTCGCCCGCGTGGCCGTGCACTGCGCTGGCGAAAAATTATGCAAGGAACGGGCCGAGTTGGGAACCCGGAGGAGCACGGAGAAAGCCGGATTCGGTGCTAGATTACGAAAGATTCAGCCATCAGTGTGGAGGAGACGACCCGTGAGACTGCTGATCGAAATCGCCACCGCGGCCTTGCTCGTCGTCTGCATCAGCGCCACCAGCGCGGCGTTTGCCGGCGGCAAGACCGGTCGCAGCGCCGACGGCCTCAGCTGCGGCTTCACGGTGCCGCAGAATGCGTCGTCCGCAGTCCGCTGCGCTGCGATCAAGCGCCAATGCGGCGGCAAGTTCTACGCAAGCGCGTGCGGTGACAAATTGATGTCCGCAGCAAATTGAGAGCCGTCGGAGCTTTGGCGAGCTCAAGCCGCCTTGCTCTGCACCGCATCGCAAAACTCCGCGAGACGGTCCGCAAGCCGCAGCGTCGCCGGGCTCGCATCCGGCGAAGCCATCAGTGCAACCTCGGTCTTGTTGATCGGCGCAAAGCCGTCCTTTGCAGTCAGCACGCGGTGATCGGACTGGATCGCCATCTCCGACAGGATGCTGAGGCCCATGCCGGCGGCGACCGCGGCCTGGATGCCGGCGAGGCTCGATGAGGTGTAGGCGGTGTGCCAGGCGCGGCCCGCGCTTTCCAGCGCGTGGATGGCGCCGGCGCGATAGATGCAGCCGAGCGGAAAGCCGATCAGCGGCACCGAGGGGACGTCGACATCGACCGGATGGCTCTTGCTGGTGACCCAGTGCACCCGCTCCGGCCATACTGCGATCGCGTCCTTTGCCCCGGCCTCGCGCTTGTAGAGCGCAAGGTCGAGCTCGCCGCGCTCGAGATCGCGCGCGAGATGCTTGCTCTGGTCGGCGCGCACGTCGAGCCGCAACCCCGGATGCGAGCGCGAGAACGCGCCCAGCAATTTTGCCAAGCGGTAGGCTGCAAAGTCCTCGGGGATGCCGAGCCGGATCGCGCCTTTGCTATCAGGCTGGCGCAACACGTCGCGCGCCTCCTCGGCGAGCGACAGCAGCCGCCGCGCATAGGAGAGCAGCCGCTCGCCGGCCTCGGTCGGCCGCACCTCCTTGCCGTCGCGGTGCAGGAGCACCTGACCGACATCCTCCTCCAGCCGCTTGATCTGCTGGCTCACGGTCGATTGCGTGCGGTGGACCCGCTCGCCGGCGCGGGTGAAGCCGCCGGCCTCGACCACCGAGACGAAGCTGCGCAGCAGCTCGAGATCGAGCATGGCCGCCTCCATTCGAAAATCCACTTGTATCGAGTTAATCATTTAATTTCCAAATGACAAGCGGCATCCCTAGATCGAGGGCCCAGAAGAAAAAACATCCGAGAAGGCCCTCATGTCCCTCGCCCCCTCGCTGCCCGTCCCTCGCAGCCGCTTCAACACGCTGCCGCTCGCCATCGGCGTGTTCTGCCTGCTCTGGAGCTATGCCTTCATCGCCGGCAAGATCGGCGTCACCCATTGCCCGCCGCTGATCCTGCTGGCGGCGCGCTTCTCGCTCGCGGGCATCCTGATCCTGGGTGCCACGTTGATCCGCGGCGAAGCCTGGTCCTTGTCGTGGCGCGATGTCGCGATCTTCGCCGTGCTCGGCATCGCCAACAACGCGCTCTATCTCGGGCTCGGCTATACCGGCCTGCAATCCGTCTCGGCCGGTCTCGGCGGCCTGATTGTGTCGGCCAATCCGGTGTTCACCGCGGGCCTTGCCGCGCTTCTGCTCGGGGAAGGCATGACCTGGCGCAAGGCGACCGGCCTGTTGCTCGGGATCATCGGTGTGACGGCAATCGTCTGGCATCGCCTCTCGGTCGGCACCGATTCGCTGCACGGCATCGTCTTCACGCTGGCCTCGCTCGCCTCGATCGTCGCCGGCACGATCCTGTTCAAGCTGCTGGCGCCGAAGGGGTCCCTGTGGATCGGCAACGGCGTGCAGAACCTCGCCGCCGGCATCGTGCTGACGCCGATCGCGCTCGTTTTCGCCGATGTCGACGCGATCGACTATACGCCGGGCCTGATCGGCGCCTTCGCCTTCCTCGTACTCGGCGGCTCGATCCTCGCTTCTTGGCTCTGGTTTCATCTCTTGAAGGTGTGTGGTGCCACCGCCGCCAGCGCCTATCATTTCCTGATGCCGCCGCTCGGCATGCTGTTCGCGTTCCTCGTGCTCGGCGAGCACATCGAGGCGCGCGACCTGCTCGGCATCATTCCGGTCGCGCTCGGCATCTATCTGGTGACGCGGCAGAAGGCGGCGGCGTGAGCAGGGCGGCTTCGTCGGATAGCTCGCCTCGCCCGGTCGAGCCGGGCGATGACGAGAGGAGAGAGTGACGCCCTGGAGTGCGCTACTCAGTCCTTCCTGAACACGATCGAGGCCATCCACCCCGTCATCAGTGCCATCGCAACCGTGGCGAGGCCATAGATCAGGCCGTTCTGCCGGGCGGTGGTCGCGACGAACTGCTCGAAGCCGACCTTGACGATCTCGAACGCCGTCTCGGTCTTGCCGATGAATGCACCGTTGGCGAACAGCTTGATCTCGATCTCATAGGTGCCGATCGGCACCTCCGCGGGCAGCGGAATGCCGGTGCGGAACAGCGTCGGCGTCAGGAACGTCACCGCGCTTCCATCCTCGCGATAGAGCCCGCGCTGGGTGCGCAGGCGAATGAAGGCCGAGCGGAACGCATCGTTCGGCACTACGTCGGCAAAGTCGCCGCTGACCCGCTGGGTCAGCAGCACGTTGTTGAGCCCGATCTGCTGCCGCCGCGCGATCTCGGGCGAGGTGATGGCGTCGAACGGGCGGTTGGCGAACAGCGCGAGATAGCTCGGCACCTGCAGGAACTGCCGGTAGTCGGTGTTGATCCAGATGCCGAAGGTACGCTCCTTCCGCCGCGTCACCATGTCGGCGCGCGGACCCATCACGGTGACGACGAGATCGTAGGCCGTGCGGTCGGCGGACGTCGTCGCATCCTTCTCGACCGAGCCGAACAGCACCAGCTCCTCGCCGGAATAGTTCGGCGTCACCGTGACGCGGTGGTTCGAGACCGACACGATCAGCCGCTCGGCCCGCGCGGCGCCGCCGAACAACAGAACGAGGACGATGGCGAGGAACGTGCGCCTCATCCGCTCACTCCGAGCTCACGGATGGTGAAGAGATCGGAGGGCTGGATCACCAGCTCAATGGCGAAGCGGACGCCGACCGAGAGGATGAGCAACCCCAACAGCAGCCGCAGCTGCTCGCCGCGGATCTTCTGGCCGGCACGGGCGCCGAACTGCGCGCCGGTGACGCCGCCGACCATCAGGATCAGCGCCAGCACGGCATCGACCAGGTGATTGGTCACCGCGTGCAGCATGGTCGCGAACAGCATGGTGACCAGCGTCAACACCATCGAGGTCCCGATCACCGTCGAGGTCGGCACCCTCAAGAGATAGATCATGATCGGCACCAGGATGAAGCCGCCGCCGATTCCCATGATGGCGCCGATGAAACCGATCATGATGCCGACGATCACCACGGGGATGACAGAGAGATAGATCTTCGAGCGCTTGAACCGCATCTTCAGCGGCAGGCCGTGGATCCAGTTGTGGGTGCGGCGCGGCGGAAGCGCGCCGCGCCGGGTCCGCATCAAGGCGCGCAATCCTTCCGAGAACATCAGGCTGCCGACCGTGGTGAGCAGCACGACGTAGGAGAGCGCGATCATCAGGTCGAGCTGGCCGAGCGCGCGCAGCTGGGTGAAGGTCCAGACGCCGAGCGTCGTGCCGGTCACGCCGCCGCATAACAAGACGCTCGCCAGCGCCGGATCGATCGCGCGCCGCCGCCAATAGGAGAGCGCGCCGGAAAAGGAGGAGGCGGCGATGTGGCTCGCCACGGAGGCGACCGCGACCGCCGGCGTGATGCCGATGAAGATCAAAAGCGGCGTCATCAGGAAGCCGCCGCCGATGCCGAACATGCCGGAGACGAAGCCGACCGCCGCGCCCATGGCGAGCACCAGGAAGACGTTGACCGGAAGATCGGCGATCGGGAGGTAAAGCTGCATTGAACCACGCACCGGCGAGACGGATCGACGAACGCGGAATGCTCGCGAAAGGACGGAACGATTGCCGCGTCCCTCAATAGCGGAATTCGCCGGCGGGCGGGACCGGGAATTTCGGGCGTGGTGAACGGGCGTGCGCGTGATGATATCCACGTCCCCCTCTCCATGCCGCAGGCGGGGAGAGGCGAAAGATCAGAACGGACTCACCGAGAAATACCGCAGCCAGAGATCGGTATAGCGGCCTTTTTCCCAGATCCGGAACATCGCCCAGTTCAGGGCCTGGCGCAGCACGTCATTGCCCTTGCGCACGGCGATGCCGATGCCCTCGCCGAAGAAACGGCTCTCGACGAAGGGACCGCCGGAGAAGGCGCAGCAATCGGCCGAATCCGTGCCGTTGATCCAGAACGCCAGCGAGATGGCGTCGCCGAAAATGAAGTCGACCTCGCCCTTGCGCAGAGCTGCGCGCATCGCATCGTCACTGGGATAGGCACGCAGCTCGGCGTCGGTGAACATCGCCTTCAGATACGCCTCGTGCGCGGAGCCGGCGATGACGCCGACCTTCTTGCCTTCGAGATATTCGGGACGGATCTCCGGCATCACCGCATCCTTGCGCGAGACGAAGCGCGCCGGCACACGGTAATAGGGATCGGTGAAGTCGACGCGGGCGCGCAGCTGCGGGCTCACCGCCATGGAGGCGATGATGGCATCGCCCCGGTTGGAGGTGAGCGCATCCACCAACGTCTCGAAACGCCGCATCTGCACCGTGCAAGTGACCTTGATCTCCTCGCAGAGCGCGCGGGCAAGGTCGACGTTGAAGCCGGCCGGATTGCCGTCGGCGCCGGTGAAGTTGAACGGCGGATAATCGGTCTCGGTCAGGAAACGGATCACGGTCAGGCGCGACAGGTCCGGTCGCTCCGGCCGCCGGCGCGGGTCCCAGAACCCGGGCACGGCCTGCGGGGCGGCCTGGGGCACGGTTTGCGGGGGGGCCTGAGGTGCTGCCGGCGGTCGCTTGGCGGGCGCTTGCGCGTTCGCCTCGGTGAGGCCGCCGAGCAGGCAAAGGCCGGCAGCCAGCCCTGCCAGCAAGCCACGGACAGATTTGAACGATTTCGCCTGTTGCGATGGAGCCATCGGCCGAAGGAATGAATTTCGTCGGGATCAGAGGGCCTTATAGACCATCCGCCCAGGAACGCGAGCGTGGAATGGGGGGCAAGGCGAAGGTCTCTCGCTCGTCATGCCCGGGCCTGTCCCGGGCATCCACGAACTTTCGCGCCTGGCCCGAGAACGTGGATGGCCGGGTCAAGCCCGGCCATGACGATGTGGAAGCACTGCGCCCAAAATCGGGCCTTCAAAGATACTTCTTCAAGTCAACCGCCGCCTCTTCCGGCGTCCGCTTCAAATTGAACGGCGAGACGAACCTGCCGTCGCGGTCCATCAGGTAGATCAGCGCGGTGTGGTCCATGGTGTAATCGCCATCCTTGGTCGGGACCTTCTTGGCATAGACCCGGTAGGAGGTGATGACCTTGGCGGTCTCGGCGGGGTCGCCGGACAGGCCCTGGAGGTGCGGATCGAAGCTCGACAGGTAATCCTTCATCGTCGCCGGCGTGTCGCGCTCGGGATCGACCGAGATGAAGACGGCGTTGACCTTGTCGGCGTCCTTGCCCAGTGCGCGCAGCACTTCCGAGATCTCGAACAGCGAGGTCGGGCAGACGTCGGGGCAATGGGTGTAGCCGAAGAAGATCAGGGTCGGCTTGCCCTTGAGGCTCTTGTCGGTAACGGCCTTGCCGTTCTGGTCGGTCAGCTGGAACGGGCCGCCGATCGCGGCCGGCTGTGCCACCTTGCTGACCCCGCCCATGATCCAGAACATGATCAGCAGCCCGACAACGAGGCTTGCGGCGAAGGCGGTCGCGATCACCAGCGGGCGGGTGGCGGAGCTCATGGGCGGAAAACTTCCTGTCGCAGGTCAGAAGCAGGCGGCAAAGCCGGTCCTGATCATTTCGAAGAACACCTGGCTGCCATAGTGGAACCAGAGTGCCAGCGCGCCGATTACGGCGAGACCGCCGATTGCCGCGCCAGTCCACAGCAGCACGGATGGCATCCGCCCGGCAGTGGGCGAATTGTCCGATAGCCGATGTGCCGGGTGCAGCGGTTGAGCCATGACAACGATCGGGACGAAGGCCCCGGTTCCCTGGCTTTCAGATAGGGTTTACGCCGACTGCGGGCAAGACGGCGCCGCCACAGGACGCCGTCAGGCTGCGGATGTCAGCGAAGAAGCTGGCCCCGAGCGGATTCGAGCTGCTCCGCTTGCGGAAGCGACCGGCGCGACGGCTTGGCCGTCGAAGCCTGCGCGTCCAGGTAGCAGGGCTTGTACATGGCCTCGAGCTGCTTGCCCCTCAGGAAGAGCATCCGCGGGGTCAGGCCGCCCCGCTGGCCGATCCAGCGCCTCACCTGCGAGGGATACATCGCATAGAGCATCTGGGTTGCTTCGGGATTGGTGACGGCGCGGCCGTTGGCACCGAAATCCCAGGCGGCGTGGAAGCCCAGCGTCGCATGCGAGGTCACGCAGATGCGGTCGTGCGGGATGGCACCGAGAACGATGGTGCAGGCCGAGGCACAGAGGCCGTCGATGATGACCGTCTCGCCCGATTGCCTGAGGTCCTGGTATCTGTCGACGTAGGTTCCAATCCGGCCGCCGCGGTCATCCGCGATCCGAACCACCGCGTGAGAAGCCCCCATGCCCACGATCAAGAGAACCGCCGCAAGCAACCCCGTCAGAAACTTCATTGTCCCCCGCCCCAGTCGAATTCGAATCTGCGTGTCCGGTGGTGATGCACGGCTAGCGTCTGTCGTAACCAAGGTTTTGTCTAGGCAGGCCTGCTGGCTCAAAACAAATTCAAATCCAGTGTTGCGTCCGCGCTGCACCCGGCCGGTCTCTATCCCAAAGTGGAACAAGTTAATGAGGTCTTACGCGCCATCCCCTTGATCTCAGTTGCAACCGCTGGCTTCAATCCGGGCAATTACAGGGAGGAACTCATGGAGGGGGAAGCGCATGGCTGAAGAAACGGACGTCGTCGTCGTCGGCGCGGGACTGTCGGGCCTCGTTGCCGCCACCGAGATCGCCGATGCGGGCAAGCGCGTGATGGTTGTCGATCAGGAAGGCGAGCAGTCGCTCGGCGGCCAGGCGTTCTGGTCGTTCGGCGGCTTGTTCCTGGTCGATTCGCCGGAGCAGCGCCGGCTCGGCATCAAGGATTCCTACGAGCTCGCCATGCAGGACTGGCTCGGCACCGCCGGCTTCGACCGCGACGAGGATTTCTGGCCGCGCCAATGGGCTGAAGCCTATGTGGCCTTCGCGGCCGGCGAGAAGCGGGACTGGCTGCGCGCGATGGGCCATCGCTTCTTTCCCGTGGTCGGCTGGGCCGAGCGCGGCGGCTATGACGCGATGGGACACGGCAATTCGGTGCCGCGCTTCCACGTCACCTGGGGCACCGGCCCGGGCATCGTCGAGCCGTTCGAGCGCCGCGCGCGCGAGGCGATGAAGACTGGCCGATTGACCTTCAGGTTCCGCCATCGCGTCGATGCACTCTCCATCACCAATGGCACGGTGAACGGCGTCAGCGGCGTCGTTCTTGC
This sequence comes from Bradyrhizobium sp. CB1015, assembly GCF_025200925.1. Lineage (GTDB taxonomy): Bacteria > Pseudomonadota > Alphaproteobacteria > Rhizobiales > Xanthobacteraceae > Bradyrhizobium. The sequence goes on from NZ_CP104174.1 coordinate 915,185, forward strand.
GCCTGATCATGCAGAGCGCGGCAAGAGCTCCTCGCGCAACGTGGTCGGCGACTTCGCTCTGAAGGCGCAGGCCGTGATCGTCGCCTCCGGCGGCATCGGCGGCAACCACGAGCTGGTGCGGCAGAACTGGCCGAAGCGGCTCGGTGATCCCCCGAAATTCATGATCTCCGGCGTGCCCGAGCATGTCGACGGTCGCATGATCGGCATCACGGAAAGGGCCGGCGCGCGGCTGATCAACCGCGACCGCATGTGGCATTACGTCGAGGGCATCCAGAACTGGAACCCGATCTGGCCCCGCCACGGCATCCGCATCCTGCCAGGTCCCTCCTCGATGTGGTTCGACGCAACAGGCACGCGGCTGCCGGCGCCGCTGTTCCCGGGCTCCGACACGCTCGGCCAGCTCAAATACATCATGTCGACCGGCTACGATTATTCCTGGTTCATCCTGACCCAGAGCATCATCAAGAAGGAGTTTGCGCTGTCGGGCTCGGAGCAGAACCCCGATCTGACCGGCAAGAGCTGGCGCATGACACTTCGCCGCGCCACCAACAAGGGGGCGCCGGCGCCGGTGGAGGCGTTCAAGAGCCACGGTGTCGACTTCATTGTCCGCGACAAGCTCGGTGAGCTCGTTGCGGCCATGAACAAGCTCGCCGGCAGCGATCTTCTCAAGCTCGAGCACATCAAGATGCAGATCGAGGCGCGCGACCGCGAGATCGCCAATCCCTATGTCAAGGATGTGCAGGTCATGAACATCCACAATGCGCGCCGCTATATCGGCGACAAGTTGATCCGCACCGCTTCCCCGCACCGCATCCTCGATCCCGCGCATGGGCCGCTGATCGCCGTGAAGCTCAACATCCTCACCCGCAAGACGCTGGGCGGCTTCGAGACCGATCTCGACTCCCGCGTGTTCGGGGAAGAGGGCCGCGTCATTCCCGGCCTCTACGCCGTCGGCGAAGCCGCCGGCTTCGGTGGCGGCGGCGTGCATGGCTATCGATCGCTGGAGGGGACTTTCCTGGGCGGCTGCCTGTTCTCGGGCCGCAATGCCGGCCGTGCCGCCGCCAAGGCCGTGGGCTAGATCGTGCGGCGGTGGATGCGCATCGGGGCGCTGATCGCTGCTTTGACGGCAGCTTCGGCTGCGTCCGCCGATACGATCGATGTCAACGGGGTGAAGCGCTCCTACACCGCGCAATTGCCGGGCAAGCGGCCCGCACCGCTCGTCGTCGTGCTGCATGGCAAGACCCAGCGCGGCGCCGACATGGTCACGCGGACGGCCTGGCCGCAGGTCGCCAAGCGCGAGGGCCTTGCCGTTGTGTTTCCGGACGGGCTCAACAATGCATGGGCGGACGCGCGCACCAAGGCGGGGCCGGCCCTGCGCGGACCACCGGCGGGCACCGATGACGTCGCCTTCATCGCAAGGCTGGTCGAGAAGCTGGTGGCCGACGGCACGGCCGATGCGAAGCGCGTCTACGTCGCCGGCGTCTCCAATGGCGGTGCCATGGCGATGACCATGGCCTGTGCGCGCGCCGATCTGTTTGCGGCGGCT